>JBMNUR010000212.1:0-5534 GCA_050946395.1 Peptococcales bacterium | reverse complement strand
CCCTCATTTAGAAGAAAACCTACCAAGAAAGAAAACAAAAATGGCATATTTATCCACCAGAGCTTGTCTTAATATATCTAGTAATATTCCTATGTTTATATTTTATTTATAGAACAAAAAAGATGGCAATTTGCCATCTTTAATATTTGGGAACTTTTAAATTACTAACCATAAGGTATGACAGGACTAAAGTCAGAATAGGAAAAACTACTAGGGGTAGGGGTATTCGATTAACAAGAAGAATAGCAAGAGCCATCAAGCCACCGGCAAAGGTTATCGGAACACCTATAAAATGTGTAGTTACATTTAATACATTAAAACGGGCTAGTCTAATTGCACCACAAAGGGCAAAATTAACAGCAATGATAAGTCCTAAATGCCCAATATCTTGTAAAATACTACTATATACTAATAGCGCAGGTGCGACACCAAAAGATACAAGGTCACATAATGAATCCAATTCTTTACCAAAATTTGATGTAACATCAAGTTTTCTTGCGATTTTTCCATCCATTCCATCTAAGACCATAGCTAAAAGAATAGCCGTTGCGGCAATCTGGAACCTGCCTTCCATAGTATAAACAAGTGATACAACACCTAATAATAAATTAGCTAAAGTAACCATATTAGGGATTATAACCTTTTTACTCATCTTTATCCCCCTATCATCAATGTCAAAGTAATTATTTACTTTGATATTTAATTGTATCATTTATTACTACTTTTTAAAAGATTCATTTCTCCTTCATATTTATTTCTCATCCATTGGCTTAATTCCTTTAAAATTATTTCAGTTGGAGCTTTGATAACAGGTTGCAAGGGAATGGATTTAATAAATTTTCCTCCGTAATTTTTGGTAATAATCCTTTTATCTAAAATAATTAAAGCACCCCAGTCTTTCTTACTTCTGATTAATCTACCAAATCCTTGGCGAAATTTTAAAATTGCTGTTGGTAAACTATATTTATAGAAGCTATTTTCCTTGTTTTTTTCCAAAGATTCTAAGCGTGCAGCTATAACCGGCCGGTTAGGTGGGGCAAAGGGCAATTTAACAATAATAACTGCAGTTAGACCTATCCCTTGAATATCTATACCTTCCCAAAAGCTATTAGTACCTAAGAGTATGGTTTTTTCCGGATTGTTTTTTAAGGCTTCTATGAGTACCTTTCTACTGCCATCTTTGCCATGAGCCAGGAATTCTTTGTGACTCACAGTTTCCGCGTTTTTTAATGCAATATATACATCATTTAGCATTTTATAAGAGGTAAAAAGAATCAAAGTCCCACCATTAATTACCGGGAGTAATTTTATTAAACAATCAATAATACCTTTTTGATATTCATTTTCTGCTATAAATGAAGGTTCTGGCAAATCGGTAGGAATACAAATCATAGATTGTTGTTGATAGTCAAAGGGAGTATCCGCAATCAGAGTTTGTATTTTATGCTTTTCCAAACCATACATGGCCAAAATATGCTCAAAGGTATTATTTACTGATAAGGTTGCCGATGTTAAAATAACTGATTTTTTAGTGTTAAAAAGTTTCTTTTGAAGAATTTCGGCAATATTAAAAGGTGTTATGACAAAAACTACATTGTCGGCCGAGATTTGTAACCAATAAACATGATCTTTTTCATTATCTGCAATAAATTTTTCCATTGTTAGATAACTTTCAGTTAATAAACCAATTTGAAAACGAAGCTCTTTAACTATTTCTTCTAATTCATCAAAAATTTCAATTTGGTTTACTAAAGCAGTAGATTTATAGATTAAAGCACTTAAGTTGTTACAAATATCTTGTACATACCCTTTTAGTTTAATCCACCATTTATTATTTCTTTCTTTATCGGTAATTCTTAGCTCGGAAATTTGACATTCGTTTCCTTGAACAATAAATTTTAAGCATTCATTAAGCTTGAGCTCTAGATTACTTCCTTCTTCATTTATTGGAGAAATTAAAGCTTCTAATTTATCTAAATTAATTTCTAGATCATGTAGTTTTGTTTTATTATGTGCTTGGTATACTAGACTAGATTGTTTTCCTCGGATTAGGTAATTAATACCTTTTTTTAAATATCTAAAATTAACTTCTTCCGCTAATTGTTTAAATGCTTCATCTTCTAGATTATGTGCTTCATCAATAATAACATATTCATATTGTGGTAAGAGCTTACTTTCCCTTTTAATATCTTGTAAAAGCAAGGAATGGTTGGTAATAATTAAATTATTTTTATCTGCTTCTCTACGATTTCTAAGATAAAAACATTGATGTTGATAGGAACATTTATTCCCTAGACAGGTTTCAGCTTGGCTTGAAATCTGTAACCATAAATCATTTTCATATTTATTTAAATTAATTTCTTCCTTATCGCCATTATTGGTATTTTGTAACCAATTATCTATTTGGACTAAAAATATTTTTTCTCGCCAATTAAGGGATTGGTTATTTTCACATAATTTGTGAAATCTTTTTAAACATAAATAATTACTTCTACCTTTTACTATAGAAACAGGTAGCTTACAGTTTAAGGTGTTTTCCAGAAACAGTATATCAGTATAAAATAACTGTTCTTGTAAAGCAATGGTATTGGTACTAATTATGATTTTACATTTGTACTCATTAGCCCAAAGTAATGCTGGAATCAGGTAAGCTAAACTCTTACCTGTACCTGTACCGGCTTCTATAAAGGCATGTGTGTTTTCAACAAAAGCCTCAGTAATAATTTTTAGCATTTTTAGTTGTTGAGGCCGGAATTCGTAATTGGTAAAACTTGTACTTAAAACGCCATCCGGTGCAAAAAATGATTGGGCGTCATTAAAAGAAAAATTTAATATTGAATTAAGTCTCTTACTCGGTTTTTCAGAAACTATTTTTTCTTTAGGAGTTGACCAATAGTTAGTTATGTTTGTCTTGTTAATAAACTCCAATAAATTTATTAATCCATTTCTCTCATTAGTACTTAATAAATTTATTATTCTTGTTAGTTCGAAAGGTGGTTTTATTTGAAATTCTTTTATCAATTTTATAAATATGTCCGCTGTCATTTTTGCATCATCAATAGCGCGATGATTAGTTAATCTTTGTACTTTCAATACATTTACTAAATAAGAAAGTTTATAGTTCGGCAATGCTGGAAGAGATATTTTTGCTAAATCTAATGTATCAACCCAGAGATTAGGAAGACAATACCCTAAAGATTTTTCAAGAATATTTTTGTCAAATTCAACATTATGAGCGACTAAGATATTATCACCGATAAATTCTAGAACTTCATTTACTACTTCAGGCCAATAAGGCTTAGCCGCTACCATTTCATTAGTAATACCTGTTAAAAAGGTAATTTCTTTAGGTATAGGTCCTAAGGGCTTTATTAACTGATTATATGTTTCTGTTACACTTTTATTTTGTACTTTTACCATACCGATTTCGATTATTTCACCATCTGGTAAAAACCCTGTTGTTTCGAAATCAATAGCAATAAAACTAAAGTTCAACTCTTGCAAACCAAATCCTCCTAAAACCCAAGATTCCAATCAGATAAATACTTTTCCTGTTCAGATGTTAATCTATCAAATTTAATGTCTAAAGAAGCTAATTTTAGTTCTGCTACTTTTTTATCTATTTCTGTACTTACTTTATATACCTTAGGTTCTAAGGAATTATTAGTAGTTAGATATTCAAGAGATAACGCCTGTAAAGCAAAGGTCATGTCCATAATTTCTGCTGGATGACCATCACCTGCCGCAAGGTTAACTAACCGCCCTTCAGCCAGGAGGTAAACTTGACGACCATCTTTGAAGGTGTATTCTTGGATATTAGGTTTTACATTTTTAATTGATGTTGCAAAAGTTGCTAAATCTGACTTTGCTATTTCGATATCAAAATGGCCTGCATTGGCTAAGATTGCCTTATCTTTCATTACTTTGAAATGCTCGTCTCTGATTACATGTTTATTACCTGTTACCGTAATAAAAAAGTCTCCTAGGGGTGCTGCCTCAATCATGGGCATTACCTTAAATCCATCCATTAGTGCTTCAGTGGCTTTTATAGGATCAATTTCACAAACAATAATATTTGCTCCTAAACCTTTGGCTCGTAATGCCACTCCTTTACCACACCAACCATATCCTATGACAACTACAGTTTTACCGGCTACCACTAAATTTGTTGTTCTCATTATCCCGTCCCATACAGATTGACCGGTACCATAACGGTTATCAAATAAATATTTGCTTAATGCATCATTAACTGCTACCATGGGTATTTTTAAAAGTTTTTCTCTTTCTAAAGCTTTCAGCCTTAAAATTCCCGTTGTAGTTTCTTCACACCCACCAATAACGTTATTTAACATATGAGGATATTTATTGTGTAATAAAGCAACTAAATCTCCCCCATCATCAATTATTAAATTGGGAGAAAATTGAATTGCACAATTAAGGTGATGGTGGTATTCTTCATCTGTTGCACCATGCCATGCGAAAGCTGTGATACCGCTATCTACAAGACTTGCTACTATATCATCTTGTGTAGACAAAGGATTACTGGCAGCAACGCAAACTTGGGCTCCACCAGCTTGAATTACTTGGGCTAGGTAGCCGGTTTTCGCTTCCAAATGTAGACAAATCACTACTTTTTGATTTTTAAAGGGCTTTCTTTTGATAAAATCATCTTTGATTATGTTTAAAACCGGCATATGGTTTTTAACCCAATCTATTTTTTGTTGACCTTGGGGTGCCAAGTTTAGATTTCTTATTTGACTTTTCATAATATATGGCCTCCTGAAATTGTAGTTTTTTCTCTTTGACATTAAGCAAAAAGTATAGTAAACTAATTTAGTGTCTAACGAGCGCCCGTAGCTCAGTGGATAGAGCACTGGCCTCCGGAGCCAGGTGCGGAGGTTCGATTCCTCTCGGGCGTACCAGCAACCTATCTGTATTTTCAGGTAGGTTTTTTTGTTATAAGTTTACTTTCAGCAATTTTAATGCTTTTCTTTTTATCGTAATTTCGAAAAGTCATTTTGTCTGAAAGCCTCATAGATTACCACTGCCACAGAATTAGAAAGATTCAAAGACCTGGCATTTTCGTTGGGTAACATGGGAATTTTAATACAGTTTTCTTTGTTTTTTAAAAGTAAGTCATCAGGTAGACCTTTAGTTTCTTTACCGAATAAGAAAAAGTCTCCTTCTTTATAATTTTTATCTGTATAGAGATTATTACCTTTTGTCGTTGCGAGATAAAAGGTAATATTAGTATTTTTTCGGAAAAAATCAATTAGATTTTCATAAATCGTTATGTTTAATAAATTCCAATAATCCAATCCTGCTCTTTTTAAATGTTTATCTTCAATCGAAAAACCTAATGGTTTTATGAGATGCAAATTACAATTTGTTACTGCACATGTCCGGGCAATATTGCCTGTATTCGCAGGAATTTCCGGCTCAACTAAGACTATATTAAACAAAACAACTCTCCTCTCTTACTTATTAAATATAACATATTTTTGTTTTTTAGCTACTAGATTGTTCCTCTTTTG
>JBMNUR010000211.1:0-5541 GCA_050946395.1 Peptococcales bacterium | reverse complement strand
TAGAGTTGGGAGATATTACTCCTTATCAATTTGCTTTAGGATTTACCGAATCAGCCAGAGGTGAGAATATGCATTGGCTCATGACTGGGGAAAATAATACAATTTTCCGTTATCGCATTCGTTCGGCCTCATATCCCAACTGGCCTGTAGTACCATTAGCGGTACGGGGTAATATTGTACCTGATTTTCCTTTGATTAATAAAAGTTTTGAACTATGTTATGCTTGTTTGGATCGTTAAGGAGGGGGACAGATGCTTAAACAATTTTGGAAAATTTTAGAAACAGGAATAGTCACGGAAAAACTTACATCCAATGGCAAACGCTCTGTGCATATCCGTCAGGTGGATACTGGCTCTTGCAATGGTTGTGACTGGGAAATGAATACTCTCTTAAACCCTATCTATGATGTTCAGCGTTTTGGTTTAGATTTTGTGGCTTCCCCTCGCCATGCAGATATTCTTTTGGTAACTGGAGCGGCCACCAAAAATTTAGCTAAAGCACTTAAGAAAACTTATGATGCTACACCGGAGCCTAAAATAGTCATAGCCCTGGGGGATTGTGCCTGTGGTAATGGTATTTTTAAGGATAATTATGCGGTTTATGGGGTGGAAAACATTGTCCCGGTAGATGCATATATTCCAGGCTGTCCTCCTGAACCAGAGTCTATTATTAAAGCTATTTTAAGTTTCCTTGATAAGTAGAAACGATCCCTGTGTGCTTTCGTGGGCAGCCTTTAAAAACCCCCTCTATTTCGGTGAATAGAGGGGGGAGTATAAACTCTAAAAATCCTTTTAGGATTAGGCCACTTGTATATCTCTTTTTTTAGATGAAAACCATCCTAATACTGTAGAATGGGCAAAATCATAGGGTAGAATTCCTACTTCTGGATGGCAAAGAGTTATTATTGTCAGTTTTACACCCACCCAGCCTACAATAAGAAAGGCCGCAGTTTCCAAACCGGGTCTACTATGTAATAACCCTACGAATAAATTTGCTGCAAATCTGATAATAACTAAGCCTATAAAGCCACCGGTAAATATTACCAAAAACTGACCGCCATCGAGACCTCCAATTTGTGGAAGACTGGTTGGCGGAAGAGTCACAGCCAAAGCTACCGCAGCAAGGATGGAGTCTACAGCAAATGCTATATCAGCCAATTCAACTTTTAATACAGTCATCCAAAAACCCGAACCCCGTCCTACCTTACATTCTTCTTGGTCATCTTCTTTATTACATAGATACTTCTTATAAAGATTATTTACACAAATAAACAATAAATAAAGTGCTCCTATTGCTTGAACCTGCCAAATGTCAACTAAAAAGGAAATAACAAATAGGGAAGTAAATCTAAAAACAAAGGCACCTAATAAACCATAAAAGAGGGCCTTTTTTCTCTTATCGGTAGGAAGATGTTTTACCATAATTGCCATTACCAATGCATTATCAGCTGCCAGCAATCCTTCTAATCCAATCAAAATAAGCAAAACCCAACTATATTCAATAATAAGTGATAACTCCACTATTAATCCACCTTTCTGAACTATTAATGCATATTTTTGGTTTAATTTAGATACACAACTAGTTGTGTATATGTTAGCAAACTATGCTAAAAAAATACTCTTTCCCTCCTTTGCATCCCATAAAGGACCTCTACCCTTAAACCTGGTCAAAGCCACTTAATACAAAAAACATTTAACAATGCCTATAATAGGCTAATTGAAATATAATTTCCTACGATTAATAAAAAACCTTTACCAACTAGGTAAAGGCCAAAATTAACAACAAAAAGACCTCCACCCTAGAAGCAAAGGTCTTGCAACAACAGATTATGTTGGCAATAAGCCGGTGATAATAACTATCACGGATTGACGACTTTATTGCTGAGCTACTCCCCTTTAGCAAGATATTTAATTATAACAAATTATATGTTAAATAATTCTACTAATCTAGTCAAGTCTTTTTTTCGCAAATCTACCTCCCTTTTCAATAAGGCCCACATCCAACATTTAACCCCAATCTTACAACAGCTTACATCTCGAACTACTTTTAATATTACCAGGATTGCGCGGAAGATACTTTTTTTCTACATTACAGGAATTAAAGGAATTAACTTAATTTAATTTGTCAAACTAATATTAAATTGTAATTATCTAAGATTGAAAGGAGGAAGGCTAAACTTAACTAAATTTCCATTCGGCATATCTAATAAAAGTATCATAAAGAAAGTAGAACAATGAAAAAGTAATATAATAAAACTGTAAAAACGGTATAGAATAACAAATATATCATTTACCATCTTTTATGTTTATAGTTGTAAATTTGGAGGTAATATAAATTGATTAAATATCGCAATATAATTATTGGTTTAATAATTTTTGCTGCTTTAGTTTCTTTGCCTTTCTGGTACAATGCTACCAAATCTAAAGCTAGGCCTGAAGTTAGTTTGGATACTCCGGAAATCAGGGCCTTAGAGGTTAAAAAATGTATTGAAGATACAGAGTACATGCGGGCAAAGCATATGAAATTATTAGCTGATTGGAAAGTAAGTGTTGTAAGGGAAGGTAATCGGGTTTATGCAGCAAGTGATGGGCGTGAATACCTAATGTGTATCGAGGAAACTTGTTTAGATTGTCATTCCAATAAAGAAGAATTTTGTGATGTTTGTCATGAGTATGCCGGTGTTGAACCTAACTGCTGGAGCTGTCACAATGACCAAAAAGATATTAAAAAGCAAAGCTTTTTCTAAACTAAACGCCTCAAAAGGGCGTTTTTTGATGTAGTAGTCTGTAAAAAAATCCACGGTCCCTTCCAGGGCACACGGATGGCACCACTAGCTACTAAATAATTTTATCTAGTAAATAGCAAAATACCGGAAGGACAATTATTACTTTAAAACGAAATAGTAGCATAGAATTAATTGGGGACATTCCTGGCTAAGAATTTAACCCAAACTCGGCAGGTGTGTCCCCTTAGCTATTAAGGGGGGGTAATATGGGATTTTTTTGGGATCTTATTCAACAAAATGCAATTGATGAGCAAGAAGAACGAACTAAAAGCTTAGAAGAAAGAGTGGAGTATCTAGAAAAAGAATTAAGAAAGACTCAAGAATTATTGCATAAAACATTAGAGGCTTTAGAAAAGTATACAAGTAAAGATATTGATGGTGACGGAAGTATAGGGTAATTAAGAATTTTAGAAATATTAAAGGATTTTCAGTAAACTCTCTAGAATTAGTTTACTGTATTTTTGAGAAAGTGAGGAGATAGAATAATGATTAGAAGATCTGGTGAATTTAAAAAGGAAACTGTTGTAGGTTTAAAAGATGGTAAAGGTCAAATAGAGATGGAACATCTCTTAGAAGTTGGTAAAAATGAATTCAATGGCAAAGGGAGACTTTTTGCTAAAAACACCTTGAAACCTGGTTGTTCTATTGGTTTTCATAAACATGAAGGAGATGCAGAAGCCTATTATATCCTAAAAGGTGAAGCAACTTTTGATGACAATGGAACCAAGACAGTTCTAAAAGCCGGAGATTTAGCTTATACTCCCCATGGTGAGAGCCATTCCATTGAAAATACGGGAGATACAGATTTAGAATTTTTGGCATTAATCCTCTTTAATTAAAGCGTAACAATAAATTGTCTGAGCTAGCGTAACGTTGATAAATATGGAGTTTGTCTACATTCTGGCCTACTAATGAAGTAGGTCTTTTTTATTAATATTTTTGACTATCAACCATAGACTATAGACTATATGCTTCTTTTGCCAGTCACTAGCCACTAATAACTTGCCACTACAACAGGAGGGTTACTATGCGGAAAAAGGTTTATATTGCCTATACCGGTGGAACTATTGGTATGACCCCATCTGATGAGGGCTATGTACCTACTCCAGGTTATTTACAAAAACAGATAAAAACTATTATGGAGTTACAAAGTGGGATAATGCCCGAGTATACTATTAACGAATACAATCCTTTATTAGATTCAGCAAATATGACTCCAGCTAACTGGGATTTAATAGCCCAAGATATTGCGGATAATTATTATCACTATGATGGTTTTGTAGTTTTACATGGGACTGATACTATGGCTTATACTGCTTCGGCTTTATCCTTTATGCTGGAAGGTTTGAATAAGCCGGTAATTATTACAGGTTCGCAAATTCCCATTTGTGAAATACGTAATGATGCGCGGGATAATTTGATTACTGCAATCTTGATTGCAGGTAATTATCATATTCCTGAGGTCTGCTTATATTTTGGGGATAAGTTACTAAGAGGTAATCGAACTGTTAAAATAAGTGCTGACGAGTTGGATGCCTTTGATTCTCCAAATTTTCCTCCTCTGGGTACAGTAGGAATAGATATCAAAATTAATCATAATTTACTAAAACCTGCTAAGGAAAAAGATCTTGCATTTCACAAGCTGACTGACCATTCTATAGGTACATTACGTCTTTTCCCGGGTATCAGTGCTCAGGTAATTGAGAATTTCTTAAAACCACCTTTAAAAGGGCTAGTATTGGAAACATACGGTGTGGGTAATATTCCCGATAACAATAAAGATTTAATAAATGTCTTGGAAAAGGCTAGTCAAGAGGGCGTTGTCATAGCCGCCTGTACCCAATCTCTCCGAGGGACAGTGGACCTAGGGGCATATAAAGCGGGTTCAGCACTCTTGAAGGCTGGGGTTATAGGTTGCTTTGATATGACAACAGAAGCCGCCCTTGCCAAAATGTATTATCTATTTAGTCGGGGTTATAGTGTGGATAAAATAAGAAGATTGATGCAGGTTAATCTCTGTGGTGAATTAACTGAGAACAAAAGCAATTTTTAACCAAGGGCCTTTCAGGCACACGGATTAGACGAAAAAATATTCATCACTATATATGTCATCCCTATGAAGAAGTTGCTATTATGTCATCGCGAGGAGCGCTAGGGACGTAGCGAACCCGGAAAGTACTCACATAAGTTTGTAATGGAGCAATCTCCCGCTTCTTTTCATATATTGATAGTAGATACTGCTAAATGAAAAGGAGTGAGAGGATGCTTAAATTACATGAATTTGTGGTCGATGATATACTTAGAGAGGTTAGCGAAAATGATTTGCGGTTTCTAAATCTTAGTGGCCGTAAGTCATACCATACTCAGGGTATCTATGGCCAGGAAACAACAGTTGCAGTAATCGATACCGGTGTGAGTCCTCATCCTGAACTGAGAGGCCGCATTCTAAATGGCAAGTCTTTTGTAGATTATACCAGTAGAACATATGATGATAATGGACATGGAACCCATGTAGCCGGTACAATTGCCGGTAGAGATGTGGGTATAGCCCCTCGAGCTAATATATTACCGGTTAAAGTACTAGATGGTGACGGGAATGGTTCAATAGAAGATTTAATCGCCGGACTAAATTGGATCAATGAATATAATAGCCAAAGCCGGGCAAAGGTTTCCGTAGTTAATATGAGTTTGTCAGTTGACAAGAATATAACTGAAGAGGAAAAAGCAGGATTTCATCAAGCTATAAAGACTTTAGT
>JBMNUR010000210.1:0-5560 GCA_050946395.1 Peptococcales bacterium | reverse complement strand
GGTATCCAATCCGCGTATATCAGAATGGCCAAGGCCGGATTTGAATGAAAGGGCTTCTATACTTTTTGTTGAATAATCTCATCACGGATCATTCCCCCCTTGACAAAGGGGCATTACATATCAGTATAAACATTGTAGGAGGATCACCCCCACGTGTGCGGGAATTACGTGGAGCTGGGAGAGGATCGCACAGGAGATGAAGGATCACCCCCGCGTGTGCGGGAATTACGCTTTCCTCCGGCCACAAAATCACCTCCCGCCGGGATCACCCCCGCGTGTGCGGGAATTACGCCCGGCTCCCAGACGTTGGCCGAAACCGTGGAGGATCACCCCCGCGTGTGCGGGAATTACAGCGTTACGGTCTGGGACAGGGCGGACCAGTGGCCATCACCCCCGCGTGTGCGGGAATTACAGTCGCACCCACAATCGTTATCATGTTTTTTCAGGATCACCCCCGCGTGTGCGGGAATTACAAAAAGGAAAGCTCACTGACATCGAAGCGAAAAGGATCACCCCCGCGTGTGCGGGAATTACTGCATAAACGAAAAACATAGGCAGGACAAGGGAGGATCACCCCCGCGTGTGCGGGAATTACTGTTTATGTCACGCCAAAAGGTAGCGTCTATCAGGATCACCCCCGCGTGTGCGGGAATTACGTGTTGTTGGGGTTGTTGGTGTTGTTGGGGTTGGGATCACCCCCGCGTGTGCGGGAATTACGGCCTTATTCGCATTTTAAGCATGATTCTTGACGGATCACCCCCGCGTGTGCGGGAATTACTCAACTATGTTGAATCTAAGTTGAATTTTACCAGGATCACCCCCGCGTGTGCGGGAATTACAATGAGTATGCGTTTATTCGCATTTTAAGCATGGGATCACCCCCGCGTGTGCGGGAATTACTGTCAAATAGCTTGATGGTGCCTGGGCCCCCGGGGATCACCCCCGCGTGTGCGGGAATTACGAGTAGTAAAGGAGGTGATATTTGAGGAGGGTGGGATCACCCCCGCGTGTGCGGGAATTACCTGTCCATCATCGTACCATCCGCGCTCCCTCAGGGATCACCCCCGCGTGTGCGGGAATTACGCTTTGGCTTCGGCCGTGATGGCCTTGGCCAGGGGATCACCCCCGCGTGTGCGGGAATTACAAGCTGATTGAGAACACGATTACCGCAAGAGAAGGATCACCCCCGCGTGTGCGGGAATTACGTGGAGGGACAGCCTGCCGATATCGCCCTGCAAGGATCACCCCCGCGTGTGCGGGAATTACTACAGCTGGGATTTGTCGGTCAGCGGGCGCAGGGGATCACCCCCGCGTGTGCGGGAATTACGCTTTAAGATTACGTATGATTGCCCTGACGTAGGGATCACCCCCGCGTGTGCGGGAATTACTCCTTATGGTTCCATATAATACCGGGTCTGGGGGGATCACCCCCGCGTGTGCGGGAATTACTTGAAGAAGCTTCGGACACCCGAAGCGGCCCAGGGATCACCCCCGCGTGTGCGGGAATTACTGAATGATGGTGACGTGTTGGGAATGGCTGTTGGGATCACCCCCGCGTGTGCGGGAATTACCGAACTCCTTGTGGAATACATCGCCAGTTTCTGGGATCACCCCCGCGTGTGCGGGAATTACAGCGACAGGGACAGGCTGGCAGCCGTGCGCCTAGGATCACCCCCGCGTGTGCGGGAATTACCGACAGCCGCACAAAGCGCGGTTTACGGGCGGAGGATCACCCCCGCGTGTGCGGGAATTACACCGCGGAATCATACACGCCAATGCCGCTGTCTGGATCACCCCCGCGTGTGCGGGAATTACGCTATGAACGAATGACAGCCCTCAACCGCCATGGGATCACCCCCGCGTGTGCGGGAATTACCGGTATCGCTGTTCATAACTGCGACTGCATGCGGGATCACCCCCGCGTGTGCGGGAATTACCGATGTTGATGTTTGTCCCCTTGGACGCGAAGAGGATCACCCCCGCGTGTGCGGGAATTACATGATCCGGGCGGTTTCTCTCGCACACTTTCAGGGATCACCCCCGCGTGTGCGGGAATTACCAATAGGCTACAGGCGCAGCAGATGGGCTTCGCGGATCACCCCCGCGTGTGCGGGAATTACTCCGATTCGAGGATAGTCAATCAAGGGGCCGGGGGATCACCCCCGCGTGTGCGGGAATTACTCGTTCTGCGAAAGCCTGGTATAAGCGCTCGCCGGATCACCCCCGCGTGTGCGGGAATTACAAAGCTGGTTGATACCGCGACCGGTGGATCCGAGGATCACCCCCGCGTGTGCGGGAATTACGCACGTCATCGATCCTTTCACGCCTCAGCGACAGGATCACCCCCGCGTGTGCGGGAATTACCTACCCGCCGGCATGGAGGAAAGAGGCATGAAAGGATCACCCCCGCGTGTGCGGGAATTACCTGGTCAGGGAGTACATAGAAACCATCGGCAAGGGATCACCCCCGCGTGTGCGGGAATTACGGTCAATATAGCTGCACGCAGTGTGGTAATGAGGGATCACCCCCGCGTGTGCGGGAATTACTTTGCGCCGCCGCTGATGAAGCCCGCGAGCATGGGATCACCCCCGCGTGTGCGGGAATTACCGGTGGTTAGCGTCCACACTTCCGCGTTGCGCTGGATCACCCCCGCGTGTGCGGGAATTACGTTGATTTGCCTTCGTCTACCTGTCCGTTTTCAGGATCACCCCCGCGTGTGCGGGAATTACGGCTTTTCGCCGGATATATCCAGTAGGCGAATAGGATCACCCCCGCGTGTGCGGGAATTACCTCCCGCACGGCCTTAGCGGTCTGCGATCCGAAGGATCACCCCCGCGTGTGCGGGAATTACCAATCACCGCAAGAGAATTGAACGTCGCGAGCAGGATCACCCCCGCGTGTGCGGGAATTACATTTTGGCGAGGGCTCAATTGACGGGTCTGTCAGGATCACCCCCGCGTGTGCGGGAATTACTGTGTGTCCCAATGCTGTGACTATGCGGGTCTGGGATCACCCCCGCGTGTGCGGGAATTACATCAAGCCTTCCCTCAAAATTCTCAATCGCCCGGGATCACCCCCGCGTGTGCGGGAATTACCCATCGAAACGGCGAAAATCAAGGACGCGGCGAGGATCACCCCCGCGTGTGCGGGAATTACCTGTTCTGCGCGCCGGAGTGATTGAATATAACGGGATCACCCCCGCGTGTGCGGGAATTACTTTTTGGTTTGAGGCGTGTCGTAGATGATCATGGGATCACCCCCGCGTGTGCGGGAATTACTGGGCGAGCTGATGCTCAGGACATCCTCTGGCGGGATCACCCCCGCGTGTGCGGGAATTACCAGATTCGTTACTGGCGTTGAGTACATGCTTAGGGATCACCCCCGCGTGTGCGGGAATTACTTGTGCGGTTGGTCGCGGACGGCCAGGGTGGAGGGATCACCCCCGCGTGTGCGGGAATTACTGTGTTGATGCGGAAACAAGTGTGCGTGTCGCAGGATCACCCCCGCGTGTGCGGGAATTACCAAGGTCAACGATGTTACCCCATGGCAAGCCAAGGATCACCCCCGCGTGTGCGGGAATTACACTAAAAGATCCCTTAAAAACCCTCACTTTTTCTTTATCAAATCTTGAAATCCATTCACTTTGCTTGCCAAGAGGGCAATCAGCCTCGCGTCTTTTAATGCCCTGTGTGGCACCTCCCCGATAATCCCATAAGCAGCTAAAGCGGTTTTTAGCTTGTAATCTCTCAAAAACATTTTTTCTTTCTTTACATACCGCATTAAATCGTAATACTGGTTTTTAAGCTTTGGACGACCGAATTTTTCAAGCGCTTTATTGATAAAACGAATATCGAAATCCACACCATACCCTATAAGGATATCATCACCGATGAAAACGAGCAAATCTTCCAAAGCACTGCCAAGTGGAACCCCTTTCTCTTTAAGCATGCTTTCTGTAATCCCGGTAAGCTTTGTAATCGTTTCCGGCAAATCTTTAGCATAGCAGATCAGGCAGTTAAACTCGATTGTCTCCACACCGTTGATTCTGACTGCGCCCAGCTCAATAATCGCATTTTCATGTTCATCCAAACCATCAGTTTCCACATCAATTACAACATAAGGTAGTTTTGTTGATTTTGGGACGGGTTTTACAGATGTGAATTTCCTTGCATATCTAAACTTCGCAGCATTGCTAAAACCAACCGCTTCTTCCTGAAAGCTTTTCTTTTCGGCAGGCAACAGCACCAAAGGGATTCCTTCGCAGTCAATACTCTCACGCCTGGTGTTCCAGGTCACAAACTGGTAACCGATTTCATTTCTATAGGCAAAACTCATGGTCGCCTCACCGTCACCAACAGTTCCTGTGACGCGGCTCCATAATTTTTCCCGTACGCGTGCGCTAAAGTTCCCGATATAAACACCGGTGGCGATTTCCTGCATCCACTTTGTCAAGTCTCCTCGAAGAGAGGGTGTCGACCTTTTCAGTGTGATCACGGTAAATGGCATTCAGAAAACCTCACTGTAGTTGACGCCGTATTGAACAAGCTGCGCGCGATCATCCCACAAGCTAAGGGTCTCGGCAAACAATTCTTCGTTTTCCGGTACATCCAACAGATATTGAATGTCGTTAACAATGCGCTTGATGATTTTACCGTCCACAAATTTATCCCGTATCCCCTGCCTGGCCATGCGACCGATATTGTCTTCGCTTGTCACTTTGGAGGCAACCTCAAAAGCAAGCGGGACAGTGTATTCCACTTTGTATAAATCAGCAATATCGTACACAAATGATTTGTCATGGCCCGTATGGACAAACCCCAGGCCTGGCGACAGACCGAGTGCAACGATCACGCTGTGCACAACGCCATAGAGGGCAACGTTTGCAGCAGAAAGCGCTTGGTTGACAGGCGTTCCTGACTCAAAATCATCGGGATCATATTCCCTTTTGTCCCACTGCACTTTGTATTTTTTAGAAAAAGCACGGTAAGCGTTTCGTACCCTGGCGCCCTCTCGGCCACGCAATTGCTGCATTGTCAAAACCGATACATCTTCATCCGGAAAACGCAGCTGATACATTTTGCGGGCGACGCCAAGCCGTGAGCGTGTGTTGGAAACGAGCTTGGCTTGTTTTTCCAAAAACCGGGTGGAGTGCGCCAATGCCCTTCCGTGAGCATAATGGCGCACGCCGTTTTCGCCAACCCATACGATACTTGTGCCGATATCGCCGATAAGCTCCACAGCCCTGTGGCTGATATCGGTACCCGGCCCTAAAAGCAATACACCCAGCATTGCCGCGGGAATACATACAATGCCGCGCTGATCAGTGACTGTCACAGCGCTGTCCTGGCGATTGATCTTGGCGTGCTCGATATAAACAAAAGTAACCCGGTCATCAATGCGCGGCAATTCAGTGAGCTCAGTTTTCCTCGCGCCGCTTTGTTTCTTCTTCATCATTACGGCTTTTCCGGAATCACCGTCATCATGCCAAAGCCGTAGGCTTTCTTTTTGCCAAACCCTTGTGTCAGTGTGCTGATAAACTGATCTTTATCAATAATCGTT
>JBMNUR010000209.1:0-5576 GCA_050946395.1 Peptococcales bacterium | reverse complement strand
TCTGCTATAGTAATCGTTGATGAGTTTTCTGATGGCTTCAGGTATCTTTCCCATGCTCCCCCTCCATACCAAGGAGCATAGGGCACGTTGCTTACCTGCAGAATAGACGTAATGGTGTGAAGCTCACATTTGTCATGCAATAAAAGATATTAGAAATCTTGCGAATAATACTGTGGAGAATCTTAAATGACTATATGGTTGCCTTTGTTGATACTGGTCAGCACTCTCATTATAGGAGTTCCGATTTACATCTGTATGTTGCTAGCAGGTGGAATCTATTTTTTTATCAACCCTTCTGTAGGAACATTTATTGTACCGCAATTGATTAATGCCGGCATTATGAAGTTCTCACTGTTGGCAGTTCCGTTTTTTATCCTTTCTGGAATCTGTATGAACACCACAGGTATAACAAAAAGGTTGATGGATTTTTGTGAAACTCTTGTTGGCCATCTTTCCGGCGGACTTGCTCATGTGAACATTCTCTTATCAACATTGATGGGAGGGTTGTCTGGGTCAAATATTGCCGATGCTGCCATGCAAGCCAAGATGCTTGTTCCTGAGATGGAAAAAAGAGGCTTTAGTAAAGACTATTCCTCGGTTATTACTGCATGTTCGGCTCTCATAACCCCTATCATCCCACCTGGAGTTGGTATGATTTTATATGCATTCATTGCTGATGTATCTGTTGGTAAGATGTTTATGGCTGGTTTTCTGCCGGGAATTTTGATGTGTCTTGAACAGATGGCACTCAATGCATATATATCGAAAAAGCGCGGATATGCCCCAATTAGGAAAAACCGAGCAACGATGAAAGAAATTGTAAAAACAGGTAAGACTTCAATCCTTGCATTGTTTTTTCCTGTAATTATTATCGTGGGTATCAGGTTTGGAGTGTTTACAGCGACAGAGGCTGGAGCGATCGCCGTGGTGTATGCTGTTGTTCTGGGCTTGATTTTCTATCGAGAAGCAAAAGCAATCGATATTTTCAAGGCTTTCAACGAAGCAGCTCTGACGGCATGCAACAGTATAATGATTTTCGGCTGTGCTAACGTTTTTGCTTGGTATATAACAAATGAGAAAATATCCAGCCATATTGCAGCAATAATCTTAAACTATATTGGATCCCCTTATATGTTCATGTTGCTCTTTATTCTTGTTTGTCTTTTCCTTGGTTTATTTCTCGATGGCACAACCATCATGATAATACTTATTCCATTGTTGCTTCCCGCAGCACAGTTCATGAATATAGATTTGATATATTTTGGTATTATTTATCTGCTGTGTAGTGCAGTTGGAAACATCACTCCACCTGTGGGCGTTGTCATGTACGCTGTCTGTGATATAACGGGTACAAAAGTAAAGGATTTCACTAGAGAAGCCTTACCTTTCTATGCAGTAATGGTGGTCAATATTTTGGTGTTGGCAGCGCTACCCAAACTTGTATTATTCCTTCCAAACCTTTTCAAGTAGGGCGTATATAATGAAAGCACTATCAATACACGAGCCCTATTCTTGCGGTCTTGTCGAGTTGCCTGATACTTTCCCTGAACTTGGTTATGCTGTGTTGAGACCTATCATGAATGGAATTTGTGGGAGCGATCTCAATACCTATCGTGGAAGAAATGTATATGTTACATATCCTCGAACTCCTGGTCATGAGATTGCCGCTGAAATTGTATCAATTCCTGAAAATACCAGAGGTTTGACACCCGGGATGCTGGTTACTTGTAATCCCTATTTTAACTGTGGAGACTGTTATTCTTGTCAAAGGGGTTTGCTTAATTGTTGCCAAAACAATGAAACGATGGGAGTGCAAAGAGATGGGGCTATGAAAGATAAAATCTCCATGCCACTTCAACGAATAATCAGTGGGGAATGTTTAGACCCAAGGCATCTTGCACTGGTTGAGCCTTTTTCAATTGCATGGCATGGGGTAAAAAAATCGAAAATTCATTCAGGAAACAATGTTTTGGTTATTGGAGCGGGTACCATCGGTATATTTGCGGCCATTTCTGCAAAACAATTCGGTGCGCGAGTATTTGTTTCTGATATTTCCGAAGAGAAACTTGACTTTGTAGATGCAAATTTTGGGATTGATGGGGTTTTGCTAAATGACTCAGATGCTCATTTCAAGGAACAAGTTCGGTATCACACCAATAACCAAGGGTTTGACGTAGCTATAGAGGCAGTGGGCAACCCCATGACATTTAAGGCATGTATAGATGCGGCTGCATATTGTGGAACAGTTATTCAGATTGGCATTTCTGATAAAAATGTTAACTTCAATTTTACAATGATTCAAAAGAAAGAGTTATCTATTTTTGGATCAAGAAACGCTTTAAATGAAGATTTTGAGGAAGTGATTAAACTGTTTGGTCAAAGGACTGCTTTGAGACTTTCTTCAATGATATCCGCTGTGTTTCCTTTTAAAAAAGCATCCGAGGCATTCGCGTATCTTGATGCAAATGCATTAACTACGTTTAAAGTTATGGTTGAACACTAAAGATGGTTTTTGCGAGCTAAATTAACATCATATTCTCTTGCTTTTAAGTGGAGTAAAATTGCATTTTTTGCTCCTTCTTCATCCATAGCTTTTAGTCGATCAAGAATAGCCTTGTGTTCGATTAAAGAAGCCTTTGCTTGCGCCGTCTTATCTTTACCTATTTGATAGTATAGGTATCGGTGATTAAGAAGGTTAAGGTAGATATTAGTAATTGTATTGTTGTTTAGGCTTTTAACGATCAGAATATGGAACTCTTGACTTACTTCAAGCTCTTGCTGGGCAAGCTCATTGAATGAGCTTAAATCCTTGTTTGTGTTGATGAGTTCTTCATCTTTCGAAATATTCTCTTCTAACATAGAGATCAAGTGGTTACTTTTTTTTATTGATTCAATTGCAGCTGGAACAGAAAAAAGCTCAATCATTGTTCTTGCTTCGATTGCTTCATGGATGTCTTCTTGGCTAAATGAACTTACACGCATTCCTCTTCGAGGAAGTGCTTGTACAAGATGCTCTGCGACTAATCTGTTCAGTGCTTGTTTCAAAGGTGTATCACTTATCTTGTAATACTCACACAATACCCGAATACTTAATTTCGAATCGGGTAAAAGTTCCCCCCTGATGATTCTTCTTTTAATGTCATTGTAGACCTGATCAACGACCAGCTGATCGTTGATTATACTGGGTTCCTGTTCCTGTAACATATCTCATCCTCTAAAAACCTAAAAACTATTATGCTTACAATCCATTCTATCAGAAATCCATTAATCTGAAGAATATCTTTAACAACGAGTCAAGACTTGTCATATAGTGATACGCTTAACATAGATACATCCAATTCTGAAGAGCAAAAGACAAAAGAGCATCAGGAAATAAACTGGTACATTTAAACCCTTACTAAGACAATTTCAGCAACAAACAAGAATATTATCAATAGAGAGCTAAGAACATAAGAATAGAAAGGCGCATATTATCCGATTTGTCGAATCAAGGGAAAATCGAAAGGATAAGACCGGGGATCTATCAGAAGACAGAAATAATGGATGATGTCGTCCTTATCTCGTCCAACAGTAAGTAGGCGAATAAAAACCTCAGAATACATATCGACTACAGCAGAGCATTCTTCAATATGGAGAGCAAAGTTAGGCGATATATGGAGGTGCTTTTGTAACGCACAAGACATGTTGCTGACGCTTCTTGGAAGTGCTTTCTATTGGGAACGGAAAACTTAGGGGATTACCTATCGCATCTTACCCATATTATAGGTTGGAAGGTTGTACGTATAGTAAAGGTAGAGACTAAATTATCTCAAGTTGTACTAAAATATATTATATGGTTATAATCTATCCTTGAAATGGGCAGAAATAAGACCTATAATACATTTATAGGTATTATAAGATATAAAGGGTTATAAGATGAAAATTAAGAGTCTGTTTCTGAGTGGATTTAGAAATATCCAAAATACTCGCATAAAAATTGACGGGATTACCGCCTTGGTCTCGCCAAACAATTATGGTAAATCGAACATTCTTTATGGGTTGGCTTTTGCTTTTGATTTTATTGCTGCCGGAGAAAGGCAACGAAAGGCAATGCTTTCAAGCAAATCGGTTATTCCGTTGACCAAAGTACTGGAAAGGGAACCCTTCAGATTTGAAGTGGAGTTGCTAGATCCGGGGTTTGGTGATTATGCATTTGTCCGGTATGGGTTTGAGCTGGCTTGGTATCGGGATGATGGCCACGGTCAACGGATTCTTGATGAATGGATTGATATGAGAGCCCACGAATCAGTCAAATATGCAGGCTTTTTGAAAAGAAGGGCAGGGAAATATCGTAATACAAAAGAAAGCCAAGCATTGAGAAAAATAAATCTGGGACCATTTCAGCTTGCTGTAGATATGTTGTCATCGGTTGATGATTTAGCATATGCCACTGTGGTTGATTCAATTAGAAAACTTTCATTCAAGCTATGCTCCGCCATTGGTTCTGCACAATGTTCGTTCGATACATTTGATATTTCAAAAACTCTGGCCATGCTTGAAGATGAGAATCCGGATGCATTTTTCTTATTTGTGGAGACGGCAAAAACCCTTTTTCCTGAAATTATGGGAATTGAAACAAAAATTGTGAAATTTGGTAAAGGCATGGGGTTTGTTGCGGAGAAAGATCAATTTAATGATCCTCCATTCAAGATTAAAGAGGAGATGTATAAAGTTTTTGTTGAAGTAAAGCACTTAAATCAAGCGATATCTGCTCGCTATCTTTCGGAAGGAACGAGGCGTTTGTTTGGATTGCTTGCAATTATGTTTAGCAGTGATGCAAATACACACCTTATAGGCATCGAAGAGCTTGAAAGCAGCATCCATCCACGATTATTGGAACAGACATTGAATCTGTTGCATGAAAATCTAGGAGAGCTTTCATTATTGGTTACAAGCTATTCACCGTATCTTATCCAATATTTGAAACTCGATAAGATCTATATAGGGGTACCCAACGATGAGGGGGTCGCCAGATTCCAACCGGTTCAAAAAGGAAAGATGGGTAATCTGGTGCGCAATGCGGACGATTTGGGGCTCTCTGCCGGGGAGTATCTCTTTGAGTTGATGTCGATGGGGAAGAAGTATGAAGCTGCCTTAGCCCGGTATGTAGGGGAATAACCGTGAATGACAATAAACCCATGTATACGACTCTTTTGCCAACCCCGGACCTTTCTGCTATACTGGGGCCATGGGTGTAGCATTATATGACGAATCAAAGATCCTGACGCTCAGTGCGCTTGAGCATATTCGGATGCGTCCGGGAATGTATATCGGACGCTTGGGAAACGGATCCCACATCGACGACGGAATCTATATCCTCATCAAGGAAGTCATCGACAACTCGATCGACGAGTTCATCATGGGACATGGCTCGAAGATCGTAATCCGCCTCAAGGACAACCAAGTGAGGATCCGCGACTGGGGCCGGGGGATTCCCCTGGGCAAAGTGATCGAGTGCGTCTCCGAGATCAACACCGGAGCCAAGTACAACGACGATGTCTTCCAGTTCTCGGTCGGACTGAACGGAGTCGGAACCA
>JBMNUR010000208.1:0-5591 GCA_050946395.1 Peptococcales bacterium | reverse complement strand
TCACCACACCAAACCTTACCGGACCCCACCTGCCAAACCAGACCGCACCATATCTTACCCTACCGAACCGCACCACACCTGCCGTAACCTACCGAACCGTACCCTACCTTACCGAACCCCACCTGCCGTAACAATAGAGGTTAATTACAAATCTCGTACATTCCATGGCTACCGTTACCGTTGTTTGGAGAAGTTGGTCGCCATTCGCCGATGCCACAGTTACCAGAAGCGTCAAGTAAATTAGCAATTGTTTTTCTGCTATATTTTTGAGCATTATATCTAATTGCTACTTCTGAATACCATTCATCAAACCGGGCACGGTAACAAAAATATGCTATTTTATTTGCTGTTTTTGCCATAGTTTCATCCAGTTTTGGCACCGCAGGATTTCCTTTGACATCTTTAATTATTATAAATTTTTCATTTTCAGGCCCAAATACAAATACGTCTTGTTTTAGGCTAGTCTTTGTAATTGTTTTGCTATAATATCTTTGAGCATTTAATATCGCTGCTTTAACCCCGCTACTCGGAAAGCCAAAAATGCCATTCTTAATATCGTTCATTACATCTATTTCGCCTGTAGATATTTGCCTTGATAGTTCAATAAACGCGTCTATTTTTTTTATGGCAGAAGGTTCCGGTTCCTCATAGTAGGGAAGTTCATAATTTGTATATTCGGGTTTTTTGCTTATCCAATGTAAACTTTCAGCAAAGTTAAGTAATGGACATATAGGTAATTTTTTAAAATATGTAGGAAGCATGTCGTTGTATAGTTGCTTCATGAGCATTTCCCATTGAGCCTTTCTGCCCCATTCGTGACTTAATAGAGGCGTTACCCCTTTAATCTTAAAAATGTCTGTCTGAAACGGAATTTTGGTAATTGTAATCTCTGTGGTTTTTTCTGTGGCTTTGTTATTTGCCATTGGTTTTCTCCCCCTTTTGTTTCGTTTAGACTACCTTCGCGAATAAAGACTTCCTTATAACTTCCTTTATTTCTGTATAACTGTACCCGAGTTCAATAAGTGAGCTTATTTGTCTTTCTAGCTTCAGAACCAAGTCTAATTCGTCTGCCGTGAACCTATTACGCAAATCCTCTTTTTTGTCTATTCCGTAATAGTCCCTTAGCTGTTTGGCATTTTTGCCAAATACTGCTTTGTATGCTAAGTCTGTATAATGTTTGTACTTCATTACTTTATGAGGGCTATCCGGTAGTGCCTGGATTGCGTTTGTGAGTATTTCTCTGGCCTCCTTTCCTATTTGTCTTGTAACCTTGCGTGATATTAATTCTTTTTGCATGAGGTAGAATTGTTTGACAAGTGCTTTTTTAAACTTACGTACTGGCAAGGTATTTTGCATGTAGGTTATTAGTAGAGTTGACTGTTGTTCATTAAGTTGATAAATTTTTTCTGGTCTACCACCTTTTGGGTTTTGAGGTTTCCCGATTTCAAATCGGAGAACTCCAAACTCTTTTAAATCTTTCTCGTAAGTAGAAATTAATCGGGCCACGGTTTCGTGCTGCACTTTTCCATGGTCGGCAATTACTTTTGATGTTGTAAATGGGGTTTCATCAATACTATCCGGGTCAAGAAAAACAAGTTTATCGTTCATATGGTCCTCCTTTCAAGTTTCAATTTGGTAACATTTTAGTCACAAAAAATCTCTTCCAAAGTAGTTCCTAGAATACTTGCAATTTTTTTCCCTTCTTCGATTTTCCAGGGAGCGTTACCATTGAGCTTCCTGTTAAACGTCGAAACACCTAATCCAAGCCTCTTTGCCATTTCTTCTTGGTTAATCCCTAACCTAACCATTAACGCCCTTATTTCGTTATTTTTCTTCTGCTCTGACATTTTACCCCTCCTTTCGTTTCCATTTGGTAACTATATTATGAAAAAAATAAGGCTATTTGTCAATAGAAATCGATAAAAAAATTTATCTTTTTGGTAATTTTTTATTTTCATTTGGTAACAATACTATTATAATAGGCATAAAGGAGGAATAGAACTGAAATGCCAACATTTAAAGAAAGAATTAAAGAAATTAGAGAGGAACACAATCTATCATTAGATGAGTTTGCAAAAATATTTGGGACACACCGCCCCACTATCTGGAGATATGAAAAAGGTGAACGAACACCAACTATTGATTTTGTTAAAATGATTGCTGATTATTTTAATGTTTCAATGGATTGGCTTGCCGGTACCTCAAATATTAAAGAAAGGGGGATTAATTCTCATGAGCTAGGAAAAGTCTTTAATAGATTATCCGATAACGGGAAAAAAGAAGTATTTAAATATGTAAAATACATTGAGTCAACCGAAAAGAATAGTCCGGAACAGGAAGAGTGATTTTATAAGGGAGGTAATATCATGAGATATGACACTTACAAAAGAAAAGACGGGCGTTGGGAATCATATGTTATCTATACCGACCCTGACACCGGGAAAAATAAAAAAAAGAGTTTCTATTGCCGAACTGCATATGGGCAAAAGTCAAGGCAAGCAATGACAGAGTTTATAAGAAAAATAGAATCAGGTGATTATTCTGATATTAGAAAAATAACCGTTGAAAAGTGGCTGGATAAATTTATGTTTGTATATTGCCATAAGCTAGCGCAAACAACTAAAGAAGGATATTCGAACTATATAGAAAAACACATTAAGCCTGTGCTCGGTAAGTTAAAGGTGAATGATGTTAAACCTTTGCATATAGAACAATTTTATAACAAAGAGAGAGAAAAGGGATTTAAAGAAAAAACCATTCTCCAGGAGCACAGAATATTACATAGGGCATTTAAAAAAGCCGTCAGTGACGGTTTGACGGCTAAAAACCCTGTTGATGGAGTTGATGCCCCAAGCCCTGAAGATTACAAACCAACTATATATAGTGAGGAACAGTTTAATTTACTTCTTAAAAAACTCAAAGGCCATAGGATGGAGATAATCATACTATTAGCCGGAATGTGCGGACTTCGCAGGGCAGAATTATTAGGCCTTACTTGGGAGAATATTGATCTGCAAAACAAAGTCATTAAAGTCGAAAATACTATAGTCCCTACCAAGGGAGGTAATTTAGAAAAAGGCACTAAAAACAAATCCAGTACACGGGAAATTTCTATTCCCAGTGCGATCATCCCGTCCCTAAAGAGACTAAGAGGAATTGGAAAGGTTTATACAAAGCTTAACGGAGAAGACTATAACCCCGGCAGCGTGAGCCGCATATTTAAGGAATTTTTAAAAGATAATGATCTGCCTCATATCAGATTACACGATCTTCGACATTTTAATGCTACTATGATGCTTAAATATAAAGTCTCAGAAAAAGAGGCCCAGGAAAGGCTAGGGCACAGTAACCCGGGTATGACTAATAAATATCAGCACGTTTTAAAAGAAATGGACCAAAAGAGCGCAAACAAATTAAATAAAATTTTAAAAAATTGTTAAATCAATTCCAACCGTCAAAATAACCGTCAACCCATTATCTTTGACGATAAAAAGGCCCCCGAAAAAACCTCGGAGGCCTTGATTTTATTGGTGCCGGAAACCGGAATCGAACCGGTACGGGATGTGAGTCCCGCAGGATTTTAAGTCCTGAACAGTAATTTATTGTTACCGTAGTGAAACAGTTGAAAACAAAGGGTTTCTGTATATATTGATATTTAAGTAATTTTCAATCTTGCTTTTTGTGGTAATGTTTATTTTGTTTCCGAATGGTTATATATTATATTTAGCAACCGATTATGTCGTCAAAATAACCGTCAACTATCATCCGAATATCGTTTCTAACGATTCACCAAATATATCTGCAATAATTATTGCTTCATTCAACATGAAACTTCCGACTCCGTTTTCTTTCTCCGCATATGACCTTTCTGAGATATCTAATTCTTTGGCAATCTTTTTCTGAGTGATCTGTTTCTCCACTCTTAAAGCCTTTAGTTTTAGAAGTCTTTTTGTACTCATGTAATCTTCTCCTTTTGTATTATTTTTTAAAAATTTTTTAAATTTATTTCTAAGGCATTTACCACATTACTGTACTCAATAACTCCCACTTACAGTATACATAGCTATCCATGTCGAAAAATGGGGCATATGCTACCATATTACTACATTTTTTACGACAAATTCCCCATTTCTTTATAAATAGACAAAATAAAAAAGCCTACCCCCGTAGGAGTAGGCTTAGATTCCCTGGGTCGAAGTGGATTAGACTTCGGATAGATATAGGATCACCCCCTCTTAGGATAGAGTAACGGTCTTGGTCGTGTTATCCCAATATATCTTAAGGTCCAGCAGTTCAGCTAATGCCCTAAGTTCAACAAACGTCCTCCCTTCTAAGATTCCTGCATTTAATTCTTTACCTTTATAGACTACTTTAGCCGGTCCTTCAAATCCTGCCACATTCTCTACCTCCTTGAGATCGCTCCATGATTCCTTATAATTTTCCGGTGCCCCGTACTTTTTAATCAAATCACTAACACTTATATTCGGTAACTGGAAATGCGGCCTATCCGGGAAGTTCTGCCACCTCCCACCCCATTCCAGCCCAAGGGACTCACCCAGGGGCCCCACCTGGTCAAAGTGGGCGGCGATCCAGCTTGCTTTACCGTTAATAATTACTGCCACATCAAACGCCACACCCCAACAATGTAAAGAAAAAGGATATTTTACATTGGTAACGATACTGCCCGGTGTCGTCCGACCTTGGGCGTAAAGGGTGTCCTGTTCTGCTTTCGTGCGCCAGGTTTGGGATAATATTATGTTAATACCTTTACTCTTGGCAAGCTCGATTAGCTTTTCTGCTTTGACTTTTAGATCAGGGTGAAGCAAATCTAAATCTCTCATAACAGGTACCTCCAATTTTAATAAATCCGGTAATACAAAAAGGCCATTATCGGCCTTATGTTGTTTCGCAAAATCGTATAACATTTGAGGAGTAGGTTTAATGCCTTGCTCCTTTAGATATTGTATATAGCAAGCAAGTTGGCCTGTTGCAAAAGGAGAGGCATGGGATGTGCCGAAAGGCCGCCACCAGTCACCCCTACTGTTTGGGATATAGGGGTTAAGCCCCAACACGTCATGGCCACGGTTAGAATAACGCGCTATGCAGTTTAGGTAATGATCATAGCTGCCAACTTTTAACGAGAAATCAAAAGCAGCTGGATAAAGCGGCTCCTCCGCTCCATCATTACCCGTGGCACACACTAAGGGATAGCCCTCTAACTCCACAAATTCCTTAGACTGTATACGCGCCCCTGCTAACGATACATTAATTAAGTCAGGCTTATTATCCTTTATCCATTGGATGCATTTTTGTTTATCTGCACCTTTGCCTTTAAACTTCAGCATTATTATTCTTGCATCCGGAGCTGTGACTATAGCAGACTTACAGACATTAAGGCCATGGCTGCTTTCGAGCGTTGAATCATAAAGCTTAATAATATCTGACATAACAAAATCGTCGAGTACAGCTATTGTAACGTCCTTCCCAGTATATCCTTTGTCATGCCAGCGTTTTGTCCCGCTAATGGCAAGCACATCTTGGTTCATTTACTCCACCTTCTTCGGCATATCTAACGCGGTAGACTTCCCGAA
>JBMNUR010000207.1:0-5653 GCA_050946395.1 Peptococcales bacterium | reverse complement strand
TTCTTGCTCCGTCACGAAAACCGTATTCACTAAAATGTTCATTGCATTTCCACTCCCAAATTATGTTACCTTCCCAATCCACTTCAATAATGCAATCATCTAATAGCATTTTGTCAGATATTTCAGGGTTATGGACATTATGGTGACAAAGAAGAAGGGTCTTGCCATCATTAATTTTAGGTTCCATTCCTGGCACATAGTAACCAGTTGGATTCCCTTCTCTTTGATAATCATGATGTTGACGAGCCATCCACTGTGCGGGTTGACCTGGATCTTCAATATATTCAAATCTATTAAATTCCCATTCAATATTACCGTCCCAATCCACTTGAACAAGATCTATCTGATCTTGGAAACCGAATGAAGCATGTCTTTCTCCTCTAGAGCCAAGTACCCGACCACCAGGTAATAACTTATTGGGAAATCCCTGAAGATGCTTCCAGAATTTAACTACCTTCCCATTCATGTCAATAATCATAGCACCATGTTGATTTGCTTGGAATAAGGTATAACCATTCCATGCTTTTTCCGGATTATAGATTGTAGTTCCTGTTGGATGAATCGTTGGTAATCCCATAAATATACCTCCTAGAAGTAATAATAGATTTCAATAGCAATTATATTTACAATTATTGGTAATTATGATAACTTTTTTTATTCGTAGGAAATTATATTTCATCTTAGCCTATTAATTCGGTTGAGATCCTTCCTTTTTCTCCTGTACAGAATTTGGTTTTCAAGTATATAATAAGATTGTATATAAGCAATATTACAAACTTTTGAAAGTGGGGTAATTATCATGTCAACATTAGGAAAAGAATATCAAGGTAGTTTTGTTTCTGCTAAATCGAGATTTGCCTACTTAGAGGAAAAGGATAGGTTTTTATCCGCCCCCCGTAAACCCAAATACAAATTCAATATTATTGGCACCGGCATTATGGGCCAAGAACATATGCGAGTTACTATGCTGGAAGGTCGGGGAACAATTCACGGTATTTATGACAAAAGCCCCAGAAGTATGGAAAAAGCCAAAGAAATGTTTGCCTCTATTTATCCGGATATTTCCTTAGTGGAATATGACTCACTTGAAAAAGCATGTAATGACCCTGAAGTAGATGGATTAATTATCTGTACACCCAATTACACTCATATAGATTTAGTAAGAGAGGCAGTAAAATCCGGCAAACATATTTTATTAGAAAAACCAATGGCAACTACTCTAAAAGATGCCTATGAAATTACTCAAATCGCCAAAAATTATCAAAGGGTATTTCAGATTGGTCTTCAATATAGATATAAATCCATTTATGTGGAAGCAATTCATGAAGCCCTAGAAAAGAAAGCTCTAGGTGAAATTAAAACTGTAAGTATTATGGAACACCGAATTCCTTTTCTTGATAAGGTAGATCAATGGAATAAGTTCTCTAAAAGCTCAGGTGGTACTTTAGTAGAAAAATGTTGTCACTATTTCGATCTGTTAAACTTGTTTGCAGGTGCAAGGCCTGTATCTGTTTATGCTGTAGGTAGCAAGGCAGTCAACTTTAAAGATTTCGAATATAACAATGAAAAATCCGACATTCTTGATAACGCCTTGGTAACTATAATCTATGAAAATGGTGTGAAAGCTAGCTTTAATCTTTGTATGTTTGCGCCTATGTTTTATGAAGAAATCGTTGTTTGCGGAAATGAAGGTCGAATTAAGGCGTATGAGAATGAAGATTTTCTGCCAATAAATAGACCCAGTAATTATTTTGAACTCATGGGTGGATTAGAGAGACCTTCGAAAGTCACTTCTCCATCCTACCCGGAAGAAATTGAAAAGAGTGGGCATAATGGGGGAACCTATTATGAACACAAATACTTTATTGATAACCTTGATGGTAAAAATACATCAACACCTTCAGTTGCTGAAGGCTTTTGGTCGGTGGTCGTAGGTGTTGCCGCTGAGGAATCAGTAAAAACCGGCAAAGTAGTAGATATTAATTCACTTTTAAAAGACCATGGTATTAATATTAATGCTTAATACCTTTGGTATGAATATTTATGTTAGCTATGTTAGGGAACTGTCATTAATTGATGACAGTTTCAGCCTGTTGACAAAGTTATTCAAAACAAAATCCATATAAATTTATCATTAGTGAAGCATTTGGCGAGTTTAGATAAAAAGAACGCAGACGGCTGAAGACCAGAATTAGCAACTGTTTGAACCGAAGGTGAGTTTTGCTAATTCCTGAAGCCGTTGAGTTCATTCGCAATAAATTGTCTGAGCCAGCGTAACGTTGATAAATATGGAGTTTGTCTACATTCTGGAACTGTCATTATAATTGATGGCAGTTTTTTTTATCAGAATCCCGTTTTCAATCTAGAATCCTTTTTAAAATGTATCAATAAAGGGTACATACTTATTTACAAAGGGAAAAGGAGGATCTTTGTTATGAATAATGAACAGAAGTTATGGCAGTGTCAAATGCAAAATTGTGGCTATATTTATAACCCGGAGAAGGGATGCAAAAAAAACAAGATTCCCAAAGGTATTAATTTTGAAGATTTGCCTGATAGTTGGAAATGCCCCCTATGTGGTGTAAGTAAAAAGATGTTCAAACCCATATAATACCAGAAACATAATAATTACATTAAAGGAGTGGAAGAATGGATACAAAAGCTTTGCATAAGTTAAACTATGGTCTCTATGTGGTAGGTTCAATCAAGGATAATGTTGTTAATGGGCAAATAGCTAATACTGTTTTTCAAATTTCATCAGACCCTGTTACGGTGGCTATAAGCATTAATAAAGGCAATCTTACCAATGAATTTATAAAAGCGAGTAAAGTGTTCTCAATATCTATTTTGGATAAAAGGGCTCCTTTAAATTTTATTGGTAACTTTGGTTTTAAATCCGGTAGAGATATTGATAAATACAAAACGATTCAGTATAAACCTGGTATTACAGGTGCTCCTGTACTTTTGGAACAAACCGTATGCAATTTAGAGGCAGAGGTGATCGATAGTATTGAGGTAGAAACCCATACAGTTTTTATAGGCAAGGTAGTTGATGCCCAGGTAATTAGTGAAGGAGAACCTATGACTTATGCTTATTATCATCAGGTAAAACGGGGTTCGGTACCCAAAGAGGCTCCTACTTATATAAAAAAAGAGAAAGAAGACCAAAAGATAAATGTGAAAGAAGAAATGAAGAAATATGAATGTAATATATGTGGTTATGTATATGATCCGGCTAAAGGTGACCCAGATTCGGGTGTTGTTCCCGGGACGTCTTTCGAAGATATTTCGGCTCACTGGGTTTGTCCTATATGTAGGGCTGACAAGAATCATTTTGATTTGATCTAGTGATAGCAGAACGAAGTTGCTTAAACAAATAAAGGAATATCACTCTTAAGTGAAATTCCTTTATTTGCTTTATTATTGGTTGTAAATTATTTTTCCTCTTTCCCGTAACGATAACGAAAATTTCCTTTAAGTATTGTTTAATGCTTTTTTATTCTATACTTGGCCCGGCTTTTTTAACATTATCAGGTGCATCAGTAAAATCGGCAAAATTCTTGGCAAACTCTAAAGCAAGTTTCTTGGCTTGTTTTTCATAGGCCAATTTGTCGTCCCACATGTTTATGGGATTTAAGACAGAGTCAGCCACATTGGGACAGTTTACGGGTATTTGCACTTTAAATATAGGATGTGAATAATATTCAACCTTATCTAAATCACCATTTAATGCAGCTGCAACCATTGCTCTTGTTTTTTTCAAACTAATTCTATGACCTACTCCATAGGGGCCTCCTACCCAACCGGTGTTAACCAGAAAAACGTTTACATTATATTTCTCTATTTTTTCTCCCAGCATATTGGCATACTGGACAGGTTTCAATGGTAGGAAAGGTTCGCCGAAACAAGCTGAAAAGGTAGCCTGAGGTTCTGTTACACCTCTTTCTGTACCAGCTAGTTTACTGGTATACCCAGATAGAAAATGATACATTGCTTGTTCATTAGTTAACTTACTAATAGGTGGTAAGACACCAAAAGCATCAGCTGTGAGAAAAATGACGGTTTTTGGGATACCACCAGTTCCCGATAGTACGGCACCGGGAATATAATCAATGGGGTAAGCAGCCCGGGTATTTTCTGTGTAGAAGTCATCACAGTAATCTAAAGCCCTGGTAATTGGATTAATTTTGACATTTTCTAAGATACTGCCAAATTTTATAGCATCCCAAATTTGGGGTTCTTTTTCTCTGGAAAGGTTAATTGTCTTAGCATAACAACCACCTTCAATATTAAACACCCCATGTTCTGACCAACCATGTTCATCATCCCCAATTAAATACCTGTTTGGATCTGCTGAAAGAGTGGTTTTACCTGTACCAGATAGTCCGAAAAATAAGGCTACATCGGAATCCTTACCTATATTGGCCGAACAATGCATAGGTAATACATTTTTTTTAGGTAAAATATAATTCATCAATGAAAATACTGCTTTTTTCATTTCTCCGCAATAATGGGTACCAACTATGATAATCAACTTACTCTTAAAATCAATAACGATAGCTGTTTCTGAATTTACTCCATCGATTTCGGGAATACAGTTAAACCCGGGGGCACAAATCATGGTATATTCCGGTTGAAAATAAACCAGTTCCTTAAGGGATGGTCTTACTAACAATTGATTGATAAATAGATTTTGGTGGGCATATTCAGAAATGACTCGCAGATTTATTTGATATTCGGGATCAGTGCCAGCATAACCATCAAAAATAAATAAATCCTTTCTCTGGAGATAAGCAATCAATCGATTATAAAGGCAGGTAAATTTTTCGATTGATAAAGGATAATTAATTTTACCCCAGGCAATTTCATCTCGTATACCTGGAGCATTGACGATAAACTTATCTTTAGGTGACCTTCCTGTATATTTTCCCGTCATTACGCAAAATGCTCCATTGGAAGCCAGCACTCCTTCTTCTCTTTTAAGGGCTTCCTCAACTAACTTTGGTACTGATAAATTTCGGTAGATATTACCTGCATTAATTATCCCTAGCTCCTCCAAGCCATAATTAATCTCTGACATTTCTCTTTCTCCCCTTTTTAATGATAATCTTTTTCTCTTTTTCTTTAACAAGTTCATTGTAGCAGAGATGCCAACTAAATAATTACAATCCAGGGGATAAATAGCATAAAAATAGTTTATGCATCAAATAGAATACTTTCAATGAAGTAATAGGTTTAGAGTATCCTCAAATAATAAAAAAGCCAGAATGTAGACAAACTCCATATTTATTAACGTTACGCTGGCTCAGACAATTTATTGTGAATGAACCCAATGGCTTCAGGAATTAGCAAAACTCCCCTTCGGGTCAAACAGTTGCTAATTCTGGTTTTCAGCCGTCTGCGTTCTTAGCCTAAATGAAAGAAAAAGTTTTAGGTAGCATAAGTGCAACTAGGGCTTTCGCTTAAAGCTTAGCAAAAGCCAAGTTTTACTAATGATAAAATTATATGGATTTTGTTATGAATAACTTTGTCAACAGGCTGAAAGCTATTGTGTTTGATGAAATGGTTATTTTGGGTATATTTAGGATAAACAACTATGTTTTGAATTTTATGGATATTTATAAACGAAACATACTAACTTAAATAACTGGGG
>JBMNUR010000206.1:0-5669 GCA_050946395.1 Peptococcales bacterium | reverse complement strand
AAAAAATAAAAAAATAATAAAAGGGCAACTAAATAATACCAAAATAAAAGAAAGTTATCAACAGGTATAAATTTAGAAATTATCCACATATCCACAATAACTTCTTTTTTGTCCGTTTTCCCCCTGTTTTATTTAAAATTTGATATTTTAGGTTACCGAAGCTGTTGAAGATTAACTTGACCCTAGTAAAAGTATGATATATAATTTTGTAAGTATGTTGATATAAATTTATTTACTATATATGTTAAAGATTAAAGGGGGGTGTTCCTATATGAAGAGAACTTATCAACCCAAAAATAGAAAACATAAAAGGGTTCACGGTTTTCGTAAAAGAATGAGTACATCAACTGGTAGAAATGTACTTAAAAGAAGAAGAGAAAAAGGAAGAAAAAGATTAAGTGCTTAATTTAACCTTCTTAATATGTATTAAGATAGGCTTATTTAAGTATATAAAAGGCCCATTGTGGCCTTTTTAATTTAAAAGTATGTTTTTTGGGAAACTATTTTTAGAAAATAATAATAATAACTCTAAAAAGGCAGATTAATTGTCAAGGGGATGATAAATTGCTGCCAAAAAACTTTCGGCTACGTAAAAATGCAGATTTTAGAAAAATTTACAGTAGTAAATCTAAATCTATTGCAGACCCTTATTTGGTTCTTTATATTAGAAAAAATCATAGTCAAAATAATCCGAGAATAGGGTTTTCAATTTCCAAAAAACTAGGAAAAGCCCATGAAAGAAACCATCTCAAAAGACAGTTAAGAGAGATAGCCAGAAAAAATTTAAAAAGTATAAAACCAGGTTATGACTTAATTTTTATAGCTAGGCAAAAAATTAGTGGAAAAGGCTACCGTGATATAGAAAAAAGTATGGAATTTTTATTAAAAAAAGGTAGAATAATTAATGAATGATTTTTTAGTTTTTTGTTCGATTAAAATTATTAGGCTTTATCAAAGATTCATTTCCCCTTTAAAAGGAAGAACTTGTCGCTTTTATCCTACTTGTTCTGAATATGCAATTCTTGCATTTAAAAAATATGGCTTTTTAAGAGGTTTCTCTTTATCGGTGAAGAGAATTTTAAAGTGTCATCCATTTCATCCCGGAGGATATGATCCAATTTAATTTTAAGAGGAGGTGAATTCCTGCTAAATTCCTTTAAAAATTAGCAGGGAAATAAATTTGCGAATTTTAGTAGATGGTATTAATAGTGTTATAACATTTTTATATAATTTTACAAGTACAATTGGGTTTCCTAGTTATGCATTGGCAATTATTTTCTTGACCATTCTTTTAAAGATTGCCTTATACCCCCTATCTGTTAAACAAATGGAATCTATGAAGGGCATGCAAGTAATCCAGCCTAAAGTTCAGGAAATCCAAAAAAAATATAAAAATGATAAAGAAAAAATGAATAAAGCAATAATGGAATTATACCAAGAACATAATATTAACCCAGCTGCAGGATGTTTACCTCTTCTAGTGCAAATGCCAATATTAATTGGTCTTTTTACAGCATTAAGGGATTATGCATTTGAACCTGCTGCACATGCTAAATTTTTCTGGATATCAAATTTAAGCCAACCAGATCCTTATTATATATTACCTGTTTTAGTTGCAGCAGCAACTTTTTTACAGTCTAAAATTTCTACTCCTCAAACTGGTAATAGTGCAACTAACTCAACTACTACAATGATGCTTTATTTTATGCCCTTATTTATTGGTTATATTAGTATGAAGTTTGCAGCCGGTTTAGCATTATATTGGGTTGTATTTAACCTTTTAAGTGCATTGCAACAATATTTAATTAATAAAAAACCGCTTGCTGAGAAGAAAGGGGAAGTCGGTGGTAAAAGATGAGAAAGGTTGAAATTTCTGCAAAAACTGTTGAAGAAGCTGTAAAATTAGCTCTTGAGCAGCTAAGTTTACAGGAAGATGAGGTAAATATTGAAGTTATTGAGCAGCCTAATAAAGGTTTTTTCGGAATTTTAGGTAGTAAAAATGCTTTAGTTAGGGTTGAAGAAAAGTTTAATTTAGTTAAATACTCACAAGGATTTTTAGAAAATATCTTAAATAAAATGAATTTAAATCCTCAAATAGATATTGTAGAAAATGATGATTATCTAACTTTTAATTTAAGTGGTAAGGATTTGGGAGTTTTAATTGGCCGCCGAGGTGATACTTTAGATTCATTACAATTCTTACTTAATTTAGTAGTTAATAAAAATAGCCCTCAACAGAGAAAAAAAATTATTATTGATGTAGAAGGTTATCGTAGTAGAAGAGAAGATACTTTAGTAAATCTTGCTAATCGTCTATCTGAAAAGGTTAGGAGGACAGGTCGTAAGGTAGTACTTGAACCTATGAGTCCTCATGAAAGAAGAATTATTCATGTTGCTTTACAAGAAAAAAGGGATATTTCTACTTATAGTGAAGGTGAAGAACCTTATCGCAAAATTGTTATTGTACCAAAAAATTAAATTCTTTTAATTTAATGCGCACCTAGTTTATGGGGGCGCATTTCTAATTTTATTTTTTTTTATAATAAGTTGTGGTAACATATGGGAAGAATATAGTAATGAAATAGTAGGTGATTAGCGTGATAAATGATACTATTGCTGCTATTATTACTCCTATTGGTGCTGCTAGTATAGGAGTAATTAGGATCAGCGGTATTGAGGCTTTTAATATTGGAAGTTTACTCTATAAAGGAAGGCAGGAATTTCTGAAAGCTCCTTCCCATTCTGTTTTATATGGAAAAGTTTTTGACCCAATAAATAATATGGTTATTGATGAAGCTTTATTTCTTAAAATGAAAAGGCCACGTACTTTTACTGGTGAAGATATTGTTGAAATCCAGTGTCATGGTGGTATGGTTTCTGTTCGTAAGGTATTAGAGGTTGTATTAAGAAATGGTGCTCGTTTAGCAGAACCTGGTGAATTTAGTAAAAGAGCTTTTTTAAATGGTAAATTAGATTTAGCCCAAGCTGAATCCATTATGGATATTGTCAATGCTAAAACGGAAAAAGGTTTAGAAGTTGCTGTTAGTCAGCTCCAAGGTGATTTATCACAATTAATAAGTGAGATCCGTAAAGACCTTTTACGATTAGTTGCATTTATTGAGGCAGATATTGATTTTCCTGATGATGATATTGAACGATTAAGCACTGCTGACCAAGTTAGCCAAATTGAAGTTTTAGCCAAAAAAATATCTAAAATTTTAGATACATCTCAAAAAGGGAAAATAATTAGGGAAGGTCTTAATGTAGCTATTGTCGGTAAACCAAATGTCGGTAAATCAAGTTTATTAAATGCTTTATTAAAAGAAAATAAAGCAATTGTAACAGATATACCAGGTACTACCCGTGATGTAATAGAGGAGTATATTAATTTAAATGGTATTCCTATAAAATTAATAGATACAGCCGGTATTCGTGCTACTGATAACCTTGTTGAACAAATTGGTGTAAAAAGAGCACGGGAGTTTCTTAAAAATGCAGATTTAGTTCTTTATGTTTTAGATATTGTCACTGGTCTTTCATCTGATGATTTAGAAATTATTAATGATTTTATCGATAAGATTCCGGCTATTTTTATTGCGAATAAGGTTGATTTGGATTTTAAAGAAGATAATCTTGTAAAAATCGAAAATCTTGTTGGTAAGGAAAAGATTATTTTTGTTTCTGCTAAAGAAAAAACAGGTTTGGACGAATTGGAAGAAAAAATTACAGATATGTTTTTTAAGGGTAATATGAAAGTTTCGGATGAAACTATTATAACCAATGCTAGACATGTACAGGCTTTACAATTAGCACTTGATCATTTAGGTAGTGCCCTGGAATCCCTTAAAAATGAAATGCCTGGTGATTTTGTAGTTATTGATATTCGTAGTAGCTGGGAGTTTCTTGGAAAAATTACCGGTGATACTGTAGAAGATGATATTTTAAATAAGATATTCTCTCAGTTTTGTTTAGGAAAGTAGACGTCTATTCAAAAATTCGTGGGCGAGCGGGCACGAATTTTTGATGATTAAGGAGGCAAAACATGAAGTTTTTAGCAGGTAAATATGATGTAATAGTAGTTGGTGGAGGACATGCTGGTTGCGAAGCTGCACTGGCTAGTGCAAGGATGGGCTGCAAAACATTGTTATTGACAATAAGTATAGATAGTATAGCTTTAATGCCTTGCAACCCGGCAATCGGTGGCCCTGCAAAAGCACATTTAGTAAAAGAAATAGATGCCTTAGGTGGACAGATGGGTTTAATCATAGATAAAACTAATATTCAAATTAGGATGTTAAATACAACAAAAGGTCCTGCTGTTCATGCACTACGAGCACAAGCAGATAAAAAAATGTACCAAAAAGAAATGATTATTTCATTAGAAACACAAGAAAATTTGGATATTAAACAAGGTATGGTTGAAAAATTAGTAGTAGAGAATAAACAAGTACAAGGAGTTATTACACAAACTGGGGCATTTTATGAATCTCAGGCTATTATTTTAACCACAGGTACTTACCTAAAAGGCAAAATTATAATTGGTGATTTTTTATATACTTCGGGACCAAATGGACTCCAATCTTCTCTTAATTTATCAACTAATTTAGAAGAATTAGGTTTAAAGATATTAAGATTTAAAACAGGGACCCCGGCTCGAATCGATCGTAGAACAATTGATTTTTCTAAAATGGTTGAACAACCTGGTGATAGAAATGATTTATTTTTTTCTTTTCTAAGTAATGAATCAACTCCCTACAATTATTCCTGTTGGCTAACTTATACAACAGAAAAAACTCATAAAATAATTAGAGATAATTTACATCGTGCTCCTATGTACTCAGGAACCATTGAGGGTACTGGACCTCGTTATTGTCCATCTATAGAAGATAAAATAGTGCGATTTTCTGATAAAGTACGCCATCAGGTTTTTGTAGAACCAGAAGGAATAGATACTCAAGAAATGTATATTCAAGGAGTTTCTACTAGTTTACCTGAAGATGTTCAGTTGGAAATGTATCGTAGTATTCCTGGTTTAGAAAATGCGGAAATAATAAGACCGGCTTATGCCATTGAATATGACTGTCTGGATCCAACCCAATTAAATCTTAATTTAGAAACTAAAAAAATCTGTGGTTTATTTACTGCTGGTCAAATTAACGGTACTTCCGGTTATGAAGAAGCTGCTGCCCAAGGTCTTATCGCTGGTATTAATGCTGTTTTGAAAATTCGCAATCAATCACCATTTATTTTAAAACGTTCTGATGCCTATATTGGTGTCCTAATTGATGATTTAGTTACCAAGGGGACTAATGAACCATATAGGATGTTGACTTCTCGGGCTGAATATCGCTTACTTTTACGCCAAGATAACGCCGATTTGCGACTAACAGAAAAAGGTTGGGAAATAGGTTTAGTTAGTAAAGAACGCTATAATAAGTTTATTGAGAAAAAAGATAGTATTTCCCGGGAAAAATGTCGATTAAATGAATTAATACTCAATCCTAATAATGATAAACTAATAGCTTTATTATTTAAAAAACAAAGTTCTCTATTGAAAAATGCAATATCTGCAGCAGAACTTTTAAAAAGGCCGGAAATATCTTATGCTGATTTAGAGGAAATTGGGTATGGTGATATTTCTCTAAAAAAGGAAGTAAAAGAACAAGTGG
>JBMNUR010000205.1:0-5698 GCA_050946395.1 Peptococcales bacterium | reverse complement strand
CCCTTATTAAAGCACTTTATTTCGATGAAAGAACACATAAAAGCTATAGCGATGAAGTAGGATGCAGCCGCCAGTATATCACTAAACAAAATGCTAAAGTCCTTAAAAAGTTAGCTGAAATAATGAAAAGAAAATAAAATAGAAGTTCTTAGTTGCTTAATCCATATGGTAGTCCTTTGAAGGTTAAGGGGGGAAATAAACCCCTAGAAAAGGAGGTAACCATATGCAAACAAAGACGACAAATGGGGATACGCACTTACGTAATAGTGAACTAGATGAAGAATTAGCAGGAATCCTTACTGCGATAAGTGTCGTATCCAAGCGTCTTGCTAGGAAACTGTTAAATTTAGAACAGACGAAGGAACATATGGAGAGGGGAGGGCTAGAATATGGGGAAAATGAATGAATTATCACAAACGATATCGGAACTTAAGAATGCAGCTAAGGCTCTAATAAACGCAGCTGAATCACTCTCTGACTTATTTGCCGGCAATGGTGGTATGGAACAAGCTTCAGGACTCTCTGTATTGGAGAATAATCCATTAACTTTAGAAGATGTAAGGGCAGTACTAGCAGAAAAATCTAGGAACGGGCATACTGCAAAGATTCGGGAACTCTTAGATAAATATGGGGCATCAAAGCTATCACAAATCGATCCGTCAAAGTACCCAGAACTTCTTGCAGAAGCGGAGGTATTGGGGAATGGGTAAGCATGCTCTCCTGTCTGCTTCTTCAAGTCACCGTTGGCTACAATGTCCTCCATCTCCAAGGCTTAATGAGCGATATGAGGATAAAGAGAGTAGTTATGCCGCCGAGGGTACAGAAGCCCATAACCTGGCTCAGTATAAGCTAGAGAAAGCCCTCGGTTTTAAGGCTAGGGATCCAACATCTAACCTCACCTATTATAACGAAGAGATGGAGGAGTGTACTACTGATTATGCTGCTTACATTATCGAACTTTTAGAAAAGGAAAAACAGGATTCTGAGGATCCAATAATTCTAATCGAACAGAGGCTGGACTTTTCAAATTATGTAGAGGACGGATTCGGTACAGGCGATGCGGTTATAGTTTCAGATGGAGCTCTACACATAATAGATTACAAACATGGATCAGGAATCCTTATAGATTCCTACGAAAATTCGCAAATGATGCTCTATGGCTTAGGTGGCTTAAATTTGTTCGACGGGATCTATGATATCGATACTGTAGCAATGACCGTATATCAACCAAGAAGAGAAAATATAAGCACATATAAAGTAGCAAAGGAATCCCTTTTAAAGTGGGCCGAGGAGATCTTAAAACCCATAGCCAAACTTGCCTATGCCGGTGATGGGGATTATAGCGCAGGCGAGTGGTGCAGGTTCTGCAGGGCTAAGCACGAATGCAGAGCCAGAGCTGATTACAATTTAGAGCTTGCCAGATACGATTTTGAACTACCGCCTATTTTAGCAGATGAGGAATTAGAAGATATTCTAGGCAAATTAGACAGCCTTACATCCTGGGCTTCAGATATTAAAGATTATGCCCTACAAGCGGCTCTGGGCGGTAAATCGTGGGGCGGATGGAAACTGGTAGAGGGGCGGAGCAATCGAAGGTATACAGACGAAGAAGCTGTTATTAAAAAAGTACAATCAGCGGGCTATGATCCTTATGCTCATAAGATAAAAGGTATTACTGCTATGGAAAAGACTCTGGGGAAAGTAAAGTTCTCTGAGCTACTTGATGGTCTTGTAGAAAAGCCTGCAGGGAAGCCAACTTTAGTTCCCGATAGTGATAAACGACCAGCTATAAATACTGCGATAAATGATTTTAATGAAAATTGAGGAGGAAAAAATATGTCTACAAAAGCAAATCAAAATCCTATGAAGGTTATAACCGGCCCTAATACCCGTTGGTCTTACGCCAATGTATGGGAGGCCAAGTCAATAAATGGCGGAACACCTAAATTCTCGGTCTCGCTGATTATCCCCAAGTCCGATAGCCAGACCCTAAGCAAAATAAATAAAGCTATAGAGGCGGCCTATCGTGAAGGTGAAGCCAAGCTCAAAGGAAATGGCAGGACTGTACCGCCACTAACTACTATTAAGCAGCCACTAAGGGACGGAGACCTGGAGCGTCCTGATGACGAAGCCTATGCTAACTCCTACTTTATAAACGCAAACTCTGCTACCGCACCAGGGATAGTGGATGCTGACCTACAGCCAATCCTTGACCGCTCTGAAGTCTACAGCGGTGTATATGGGAGAGCGAGTATTAATCTGTATGCCTTCAATAGCAATGGAAACAGGGGAATTGCCTGTGGTCTTAATAACCTACAGAAACTTCGTGATGGCGAGCCACTTGGCGGCAAGTCAAGAGCCGAGGATGATTTCTCTGTTATGTCCGATGATGATTTCCTTTCCTAAGCAGACTGTGCTAAAAGGCAGCGAGGTTTATCCTTGCTGCCTTAAACCATAAAGGAAGGAGAGTTTAATGCAAACATTAGAAATTGATATAGAAACTTATAGCAGTATAAATCTTACAAAGTCAGGTGTATATCGTTATACAGAATCCCCGGACTTTGAGATCTTATTATTTGGCTATTCGGTTAATGGGGGCAAGGTTCAGGTGATCGATTTGGCTAATGGGGGGTATATCCCAATAGATATAAAAGCAGCTCTTACAGATCCAAATATAATTAAATGGGCCTTTAACGCAAACTTTGAAAGGATCTGCTTATCTAGGTGGCTTAAGCTTCCTCTGGGCAAATATCTAAACCCTAAATCCTGGCGGTGTACTATGATCTGGTCTGCCTATATGGGGCTTCCTCTTTCCTTAGAAGGTGTAGGTTCGGTATTAGGTCTGGGAAAACAAAAACTAACAGAAGGTAAGGATCTAATAAGATATTTTTGTACACCTTGTAAACCTACCATGTCCAATAATCAAAGGATCCGCAATCTACCCACTGATGATCCAGATAAATGGACAGCTTTCAAAGCCTATAACAAAAGGGATGTAGAGGCTGAACAGGCTATAAAACGAAAGCTATATAAATTTCCAGTTCCCCACAAAGTTTGGGACGAGTATCACCTAGACCAGGAAATAAATGATAGGGGCGTGGCTTTGGATATGGAGTTTGTAGGTAAAGCCATAAGGGCGGATAATAAGTCCCGCTCTAGGCTCCTCAAAAGGATGAAAAATCTAACAGGGCTTGAGAATCCTAACTCAGTACATCAGCTAAAAGAGTGGATTCAAAGTATGGGACTTGAAACTGAGAGCTTGGATAAAAAGAATGTATCAAAGCTTTTGGAGGCTGCAGAGGGATCAACTTTAGAGGTACTCATGCTTCGCCAACAGCTAGCCAAATCATCAGTGAAAAAATATCAGGCTATGGAAAATGCGGTCTGTGCTGATGGCAGGGCTAGAGGGATGTTCCAGTTCTATGGTGCAAATCGAACAGGCCGGTTCTCAGGAAGGCTTATACAATTACAAAATCTACCCCAAAATCATATGGATGATTTAGAAGAGGCAAGGAGCCTAGTTCGAACAAGTAGCTTTGATGCTCTTAAAATCCTATATGATTCTGTACCGGGGGTATTATCACAGCTTATTAGAACATCCTTTATTCCCCGAAAAGGACATAAATTTATTGTTGCTGACTTTTCGTCCATAGAAAGAGTAGTTCTCGCTTGGCTGGCGGGTGAGAAATGGGTACTTGATGCCTATGGTAGACAGGAAGATCTTTATATTGCTACCGCTAGTCAAATGTTTAAAGTGCCTATTGACCAGATAAATAAAAAAGGTCCTCTAAGGCAGAAAGGCAAAGTAGCAGATCTGGCCTGTGGTTATGGTGGCTCTGTTGGCGCATTAAAAGCAATGGGTGCCTTAGATATGGGGCTTGACATAAACGAACTACGGCCTTTGGTTAATTCGTGGAGAGCAGCTAATCCCAATATAGTGAGTTTCTGGTGGGCCGTAGATCGGGCTAGTATGGAATCAGTTAGATATAAAACAAGCAGGAAAACACATGGGATTACTTTTTCCTATGAAAGCGGCATGCTCTTTATAGAACTTCCATCGGGAAGGCGGCTCTCTTATGTAAGACCTAAAATTGACTTAAACCAGTTTGGATCTGATTGTGTCACCTATGAGGGTGTAGGCGGAACTAAAAAGTGGGAAAGGCTGCAGTCATATGGCCCTAAATTTGTAGAAAATATTGTGCAGGCTATAAGTCGTGATCTTCTTTGCTATGCTATGGAAAACTTAAGGGGTTTTAAAATAGTAATGCATATACATGATGAAATTGTTATTGAGACAGATAAAAGTATTGATGTTGAGGATATATGCAGCCAAATGAGCCAGGCACCTTCATGGGGTAAGGGTTTAGCTTTAAGGGCAGAGGGTTTTGAATCAGAATTTTATAAAAAAGAATAACCTAGGTGTGGCAGGAACTATGAAATTGTCCTAAGAGAGTTAAGAGAGAAATTTAAAAATAGTGAGGGGGAGAGCCTATGTTTTATGCTAAAGCAAAAATTAGTGATACGACCAATATAACCGTAGAGTTACATGACGATAATATATTTTCGATTTGTCCCGGATGCGGTAATGAAGTTGAGATTGATTTAGCTGAGCTTTTAGGTAATGGGGAATGCGATTTATATGGAACAGCAGTATATTGCCTAAGCTGTAGCAAAAGGAAATTGGGGGTTCTTAGATGAAAGAAATTAATAGCTTATATGATGATATAAAAAACGAAAAAACATTAATAGAAGAGCTGCTTGATGCCTTGGGATTTAAAATGTATGAAGACGAGTATGAAATAGTTTGGTTAAAGCATAAGAAACATGGAACTTTAACATTGCATCTTTTTACTACTTTGCTTTTAGCCGGCATACAGCTTGTAGATTTTATGGAAAATGAAGATGTGGTGATAGATCATGAGCATCAATAAATTCAACCATGAAGGCTATCATGATCCGACCCCCTATGAGGCTTTAACGAACATTATAAAGGGAGAAAGGAAGTACCTTCCCCTTGTATATATAGCATCTCCTTTTGCGGGAGATACAGAAACAAACATCAGGCGGGCAAGGGGCTATTGTAGATTAGCGATTAGCAGGGGATATATCCCCTTAGCTCCCCATTTACATTACCCACAGTTTATGGATGATGAGGATAAAAAACAAAGGGAATTAGGGCTTCGTTTTGCCCTGATCTTGCTTACCAAATGCGATGAACTATGGGTATTTGGGAACCACATAAGTGGCGGCATGAAATGTGAGATCCTTAAGGCCCAAAAACGGAATATGCCCATAAGATACTTTAATAATAGATGCGAGGAGGATTAAGATGGTCAAATTCACCTTGTATACAGCAGATAGTTCAGGGGATCTATCCAATTGCATCTATCCAAATAAGGTTTTGATTACTGATGAGGCATCTTTAGAAAAGGCAATAAAGTTTGACCATGTTTCAGCAGAATATACTGATAACTATCGAAGTAACATTAATTTTATAAAAGCTGATAATGTAGTACTAGATTGCGATAACGATCACTCCGATGATCCTAAGGAATGGGTAACACCCCTTGAAGTTGCTATGGCCTTTCCTGATGTAGCCTTTATAGTGGCTTATAGTAGAAACCATATGAAGGATAAAGGTAGCCGATCTTCAAGACCTAGGTTCCATGTATATTTTAGTATTCCAGAGATCAAGAAT
>JBMNUR010000204.1:0-5704 GCA_050946395.1 Peptococcales bacterium | reverse complement strand
AAGCCATGTTCATCCTCTTTGGTGCCACTACCCGTAATGGCAAGGGAACCTCCATGGAGACCTTCCTTCATATCTGTGGTGATTATGGCAGAACCTCAAGACCTGAGACCATAGGTATCAAGTCAAACGGAAACGGCTCTGCACCTTCTGAAGATGTAGCAAGACTTGCTGGTGCAAGATTTGTAAATATCAGTGAGCCTGATAAGAAACTGACCTTAAGTGCCGCTCTCCTTAAGACCTTGACAGGGAGCGATACCATCAATGCCAGATTCCTACACGAGAACAGCTTTGACTTCAAACCACAATTTAAAATCTTTACCAACACCAATCACCTGCCAACGGTGACAGACCTTACCCTTCTCACCAGTGGACGTGTTAAGATCATCCCCTTTGAAAGACACTTTGCACCCCATGAAAGGGATCATGGTCTAAAGCATGAGTTCTTCCGCCAGGAGAACCTCAGCGGTATTCTAAACTGGGTTCTGGAAGGCTACCAGAAGCTTTGTAAGACTGGTCTTGATATGCCAAAGTCTGTACAAGATGCTACTCTCGCCTATCACAGAGAGAATGACAAGGTTGGGCTTTTCATTGAAGAACGCCTAATTGAGGATGCCACCTGTGAGGAGCGAACCTCTGACATATATTTTGCCTACCAGAACTGGTGCAGGGAAAATGGCTACTACGCAGAAAATGCCAGAAACTTTAAGGCAGCCCTTTCCAACGTGGGAGAAATCATAAGGAAAAGACCAAGAAGCGGTGGCGAGAAAACCACAGTCTTTGTGGGCTATAAACTCCTAAGAGGAATTGAATTTTTTGACTAAATCCACAATGGGGCAGCTTGTGGCAGCAATTTCAGTAGGTTTTAAATTTCTTTAGTCACGCGAGAAACTTACCTAAAAACCTGCCACATACTGCCCCAAAAATATAAATCATCATTACCACCGGCAATTGTGTTTATTAGAGTGGCCTCTCTATCCTATTACAGAAGGTATAAAGCTTATCCCCACTCTATCCTGAATTGATTACAAGATACCGAAAGGAGGAAAAACAGAATGATTAGAGTTCTACTATTATCTGGTTAAGATAATGAGCTTAATCCAGTCAAAACTACAGCAAGGAAAGATTACCAGGGTGCTCAAAAATGAGCTGCCCTCAAATTAAAAGGAGGATTTATAAATGAAAACAACAGCAACTTACAACTTTGCATTTTGGAACACAATGAGGGGAAAACACGATAGACCCTCTGATATGAGTGAAGGAGGGAATTCTTCAGGATATGTTGTTCCAAGCGAATTCAACGAGAAGTACCTTAAGACCTTAGAGAAGGAAAATGTATTTAGAAGATTAGCCACTACAATTGACTCCTCTACCAGTGAAGGAACCATTAATGTCATTACTTCCATAGGTAGTGCCCAGTGGCTAAAGGAAATGACAACCATACCGGAAAGTTCAGATGGATTTAAACAAATATCAGCAAATTCCTATAAACTGGCTGCCATTTCAAAAATCAAGAATAGCTTTGTAGGTGATAACAACTTCAACATTGAAGCTTATCTTGAGAACGAATTTTCCAGAAGATTTGGCAGAGCTGAAGAGGATGCCTTTATTAATGGAACAGGCATTGATGCTCCTACTGGGATATTACATGCCACAGGTGGCGGAGAAGTTAGCGTAACCACAGAGGAAGGTGTTGACCTAAGCTATGATGATGTAATCAAGCTATACTTCTCTCTAAAGCCTGAACACAGGAGAAATGCTGTATGGCTAATGAATGATGAAACAGCCTTTTACCTTAGAACCTTAAAGGATGCCAATGGGAACTATCTTTACAATAGTGTGGATGATACCATCCTAGGAAAGCCAGTCTATTACTCAAACTATATGCCTAGTATCGAGAGTGGTAAAGCACCCGTTGCCTTTGGGGACTTTAGCTTCTACTGGATCATACAACGTCAGCCCCTTACAATCGCCAGGTTAACAGAGTTATATGCTGTCAACTATGAAACTGGATTTTTAGGATTTGAAAGACTTGATGGAAGATTAATAGTTCCAGAAGCAGTAAAGCTAATTAGAATGGGGTAGGGGCATGTGTATCCCTGGTCCTTTTCAATACGGACAGCGGGCTGGGGCTTCGTGTAAAAAAACGCAGATTCAAACGAGGGAATAGGAAAGGAGCTGAAACACGTGATGAAAATTCCAAGAAGCATTAAAACCGGTCTTGATACAGAGCACTATGACATCATCAGCGTGATGAGTTTAGGACACTTCTACCCGGTCATCGTAATGAGGGATAAGCGTTCTGAAGCAAGAGACCTCTGGTGCCTTCAGTACAGAGGCAGCGGCTATTATTTCAAAACCCTAAGGGACATGGCCACCTACTGCACCGAGCGACAATGGCAAAACCCACTTAGCAGTTAATACCATTTACATCAGAGAAACGATAGCCTACACACCTTAAAAATCAAATTTAGACGTTATAGATAACTGAAATGGCAAAACGGATAGACCTGTGGTCCCTACATCCCATCTATCCGTTTTTCTTTTTATCCAGGTTCATGAGTCCACACGCTTAAAGGCTGCGTTCCCTGAAAGGTTTCTAAGATAGTATCGTCTGAAAGCCTTGTGTTCATCCCCAATGAAGCCAAGTCTTAAGAGAAAACACCTGAAGTCATATTTCTCATTCTCGCTTTTCACCGCTTTGGCAGTTACCCGCTTTTGATTGATGGCCATGTGGCAGAGCGCTTCGATAAACTTCTCGTGTTGCTCTACTTCATCTGCATCACCCTTAAGCCGAAACCAGGGAAAGCCAATGGTCTCCTCTTCTATATTCAAAGGCAACTCATTAGTGCCGATGGCCTTTTTAATAAGATCACCTTTGGCAAGGATGAGCTTTTTTAGATTCTCAATCCCTTTTTCAGTAACCATTTCTCTGGGAATTTGAATCTCTAGAAGATCCACCTTATTAGTTCTGGTAGCTGGGGAATCTGTGATTGTCTCTTCATCTCCTTTAACTCTTACATCAGCCTGCTCAAGACCACCCTCTGGTTCAAAACCTCTTAGGCTAAGAGCTATGGCAATATTATTAAATACCCCTGTTGATGTGCCTTCGCTGGTTACCATTCCAGCTCTGTCCACCATGAGCTTCCCTATACGATAAGCGAATGTTGGTACGCCCATATACTTTGATTTGGCACCTATAATTTCTTCTAAAGCCTTCACCAGCTGCTTTCGCCTGTCACCTTTTACATTGTAATTGAGTTCCAATTGTTACCATCCTTTCCGGTCCTCTCTCAGGCCCACAATGCTCTCAATTGTCCTACCAAATAAGGCGCGCATCATGCACCTCCTTAAAATTCCCTATTACATTAATCACTCAAACAGGGTATTTTAGCAAGTTATTTATACAGTTTTTGGGGCTTTTTTGCATGAAAATTATGCGAATTTAGAACCATTTGGACAAAACAATAATAGCCACAGGGCTCGTAAATGCACTGTATTCAGCACATCACAGCCTTGTGGCTATTATTAAAACGCTCATGGGGTATCCCCCCTATGGAATTTCGCGATTTTTCACACGTGACCCTAACGCGGTCACCATTTGGAAGGGTTGTAGGGATTTGACCTCCCCTAGGTCTATATTGGTGGCTCAGATTTGAGCGGTCAATAGCTGATAGGTTATACTCAGATTTGAGTAAAAGTGAAATTCATTTAACCTTTACAAAAATATCTCCTTACCCTTTGTCTTTAGGATTGGTTTTAATTCCATCAATCTGCATTCTGAGTCCATCCTCTGCAACAAAATAAATACCACTTAGTCTTAAAGTATCAGGAATATTAGCATCTATTCTACTGGCCATAGATATGGATTTTTGATTATTAATATACTTCATTTCAAAGCTTCTGATCTCTATCAAAAGGCATGGATCTGTCGTTAAATTTTTAGGTGCAATTTCAAACAGACCTCTATACTCAATATGTGGCATTTGTAAATTATGTAGAGGTTCTGGGTATATTTCTGAGATATCCTGCCCTAACTCCAATAATAAGAATAACCCTTTTAATAACATCTGTCTACTTGACTCAGCACATTTATCTGCAACACCTATTGCATCTTCCAGATCACCATATCCATGCAGTAACTCATTTCTTAATCTATTGCACTTATTAAAACCAAAACTCTTTTCTTTATAATAGTTTAAAAATAAAGCTTTTATCCCAATAGTGGTATTAGGCTTTATATATGTACTTCCACAGCTCTTACATGTGTCTGTTTCAGGTGAAACCTTTAATTCTTCAATTAATAATGTGTTCAAGCATTCAAGCCCAATCCAAAAATACATGAATCTATCAATTGGATCTTTTTCGTGCAACCCCATTCTATACCATCTTATTGCTCGGGAAATTCTCTTGCTGTCGTTTTTCATTACTAGAATTCCTAAGCTATCAAACAATGATTTGTTCATAGTTCTTTTTTGTTTCAATTCTTCCCCATTCATATAAAAGTATTGAATGAACTCAGTGTTTTCAGCTGTATCAGATATTTCATACCCCAGTTCAATTATTGGTTCTGATATGGTAGCATTGGTAATAAATGAGAGTATAACAGAAATATAATTTGCTCTTATTTGAGCTTGACCATAACCTCTATCAATATCGTCAGCATACAACTTCACAGTTATTACTAAACCCAGGTGATTTGCTATATCCTTGTTGAACTCTTTGTAATCCGCAAAGGTAATAATTGTTTCGTAAGCTCCATCAGGCATTGAAATTTCGTACTTACCAGTTTCACCATTAAATGGCTCTGCTACAGATATTGAACTGTGATTTATGTTAAATATATACTTATACCTTCTCAACGCTTCGCCTCCTGTGCAAAATGTTATTTGAATTTATTTCCAGTATACCATAATATAAAATCACATAAAGTTCTAAAGTAACACTAAAAACTAAGAATTAGATCACCTAAACTTCCTTGTTTGTTCTTATTGAATTTTAAATATGAAACCACATCCTGAATTCTAGATCTGGAGCCTTGCTCTATACTAGCGGACCTAGTTAATAAATTTGTTGCGTCCGAGAAATTGGTGTTACACCACATTTCACTTAAGACCTATATTCTTTAATTTATTTCATATATTTCTTCACCGTCAACTGTTTCATATCAATAAAACTCATTTTCGTCGGGAATATACCCAAATTTAGCAATTGTTGCTGATGGTGAACCCATTCTCCTTTATAGTAAGATACAATCCAATTACAATTATTTGGAACCATATTTTTAATAACCTCAAAATATGGCATATCAATATCCGAAAGTGAATGTCCTAAAACAAATACTTCTTGGATACGTCCTAAACTACGGAAAAAATCGTCATTTATTGATATTAAGCTTTCCACGTCTTTATAAGTTGTTCTAAAATATCCTTTTATAATGTCCTCAGCCTCATTTACTCTGACATCACCAAAGTCCATGTTGATCATAAATTGTTCATAATCTTCTTCAGATAAATTATCTGGGATATTATTATTTTGAAAAAGCGATTTATTTCCATGTCCAACAATTAAATTTGTATTTTTGTAAATGGTAAACTAAAATCCATAGATTTAGGCAAATAAAAATCCATAGTTTTTGGCAAATAATTTTCCATAGTTATTCAAATAAAACATTCCAGAATGATATGATGTAATTCTGGAGGTTAAA
>JBMNUR010000203.1:0-5732 GCA_050946395.1 Peptococcales bacterium | reverse complement strand
GCTCTAGGTATTTGTCATATCATTATTGACAAAGGTCTCAATATTTCATTAAAGGCAGTAATCGAGCAGGCCCTAAATAGCTATCAAAACAAACTAGATATTGACAAAGCTCAACTAACTAATAATATTTATGGATTTTTTGAACAACGAGTCAGAAACATTCTAGCTGAAGCGGGTCATAGATATGATGTAGTTGAGGCGATTATACTTTCCGGTTATGATAACCTTATGGAAACTTTACTACGGGCCGAAGCCTTGGAAAGGGTAAAAGGGACAGAAACCTTTAATAAACTTTTAACCGCCTTTACTCGGGCCAACAACTTGGCTAAAAAGGCTGAACAAGATCTAATCGAGGAAAAATATTTTCAAGAACAAGTAGAAAAAGATCTTTATCAGAAATTATTAGAGGTGGAAAAGGAAGTTGCAAAGGCTATAGAGGCTAAAGATTTTACTATTGCACTTACACAGGTTGCTTCATTAGAAGAGGAGATTAATGCCTTCTTTACCGGGGTAATGGTTATGGCCGAAGATGAAAAAGTCAAAAATAATAGGCTAGCCCTTTTATTAAATATCACTAAACTTGTTGAGCCTATTGCAGATTTAACTAAAATAGTTCAAGATTAGAAAAAACGCCGTGGATGCCACGGCGTTTTTTGGATCGCCACGTAGCTATCGCTCCTCGCATGGAAAAGGATATTAGCCAATGCAGTCTCGGGTCGTTGCCTTCTTCGAGATGACATAGTAACCTATATCAAAGGTTATACTATTAATCATCTACTATCGTCTATTGTCCATAGTCTATCGACTATTGACTTTCTTTAGGATAAAATAAATATTAACAAAAGTTGGAGGGGTTTTAATGGTTGAACTGCAAAAAATCTGGCAGGCGAGAGAGAATCTTGTGGGCGTAATTCACCAGACCAACTTAGATTTGTCCTTTACCTTTAGTGAGCTATCAGGCAATAAGGTGTATTTAAAAACAGAAAATTTACAAAAAACCGGTTCTTTTAAACTTAGGGGAGCATTTAATAAAATTGCTTCTTTAAGCCCTGAAGAAAAAGAAAAAGGGGTAATAGCAGCTAGTGCAGGCAATCATGCCCAGGGTGTAGCTTTTGGTGCAAGTAAGGCGGGAATTGCTTCAACAATTGTTATGCCCGAGGGGGCCCCTTTATCAAAAGTTGTTGCAACTCGTGGTTATGGAGCTAATGTAGTTTTGCACGGGGGTGTTTATGATGACGCTTATAATAAAGCCATTGAAATCCAGAAGGAAACGGGTGCAACTTTTGTTCATGCCTTTGATGATCCAGAAGTAATTGCAGGGCAGGGCACCATTGGTTTAGAAATATTAGATGAACTACCCGATGTTGATGTTATTTTGGCTCCAATTGGTGGGGGTGGTTTAATTTCCGGGATTGCTGTTGCGGTGAAAACATTAAAACCCAGTGTAAAAATTATTGGAGTGGAAGCAGAAGGGGCCGCTTGTGTGTTGGCTTCCCGTCAATCAGGGGAACCGCAAACTTTAACCAGTGCCTTAACTATAGCTGATGGTATAGCGGTAAAATCCCCCGGTACAATCACTTTTGATTTAATACAAAAATATGTGGAGGATGTTGTTACCGTAAGTGATGAAGAAATTTCTAGTACTATTCTCCTATTATTAGAGCGTTCCAAATTAGTTGCGGAAGGGTCAGGTGCTGCAGCATTAGCAGCTTTAGTTTATAGAAAAAACCTATTACAAAATAAGAAAGTAGCCGTATTGGTAAGTGGGGGAAATATAGATGTCAATTTTATGTCTCGGATTATTGAAAAAGGTCTGGTAAAAACAGGACGCAATGTTACGATAACTACAGCAATACTTGATAAGCCTGGCAATTTACAGCATTTTTTAAGTATTATTGCCGAAAACAAAGCAAATGTTATTTCTATTTCCCATGATCGCTTAGATCCAAACCTTCCTCTGGATATAGCTCAAGTGAAAGTTGTTTTAGAAACACAAAGTCATGAACATGTGGCACGCTTGATAAGCAGCATAAAAGAACAGGGTTACGGAGTTAATATTGATTAATAAAGGAGCGGAGAAGTTTGCGGGAGTATAGTTGTTTTGATATTTTAGGTCCAGTGATGGTGGGGCCCTCCAGTTCACATACGGCTGGAGCTGTGAGATTAGGAAGGTTAGCTCGGGCCATCGCTGGAGGCTTACCCAATGAAGTAGAGATTCTTTTACACGGTTCTTTTTCCCAAACTTATCGGGGACATGGTACCGATTTAGCTTTGATAGGTGGTTTATTGGGTTTTAATACTGATGATGTGAGGATTAGGAATTCTTTTACTATTGCCGTGGAACAAGGCTTGAAGTATAAATTAGTTCCAACAAATCTAGGAGAAGGATTTCATCCTAATACGGTAAAGTTTCTTATTACTAATTCTGAGCAGGAAAAATTGAGTATCACCGGAGCATCAGTAGGCGGGGGAAATGTGGTTATTACCCACATTAATGATAATGAAATCGAATTAAAGGGAGATTTGCCTACTATCATCACTACCCATCAGGATATTCCAGGTGTCATTTCCAGTGTATCAGCGGTTTTGGCTGAACATAAAATAAATATTGCTTTTATGCGGGTCTTTCGTAAAGAAAAAAGAAAATTAGCCACAATGGTGGTGGAAACGGATGAGAAAGTACCGGAAAAAGTGCTCACGGAAATTTTACAACTGGAACCCGTAGTGAATGTGAGGTCCATTGAGCCAGCGTAATTGACTTGTGGGTTAACACGAGATGTCAGTGTGATTACTTCATGGTTAAACTGTATGACAGTGTGTTAGTGCTACAGCGCAAGAACTTAAACACTTAAGCACTTACACACTTACACATTATTAAGAGGTGTTATTTATGCGTTTTTATTCTGTGAAAGATTTAATAGAAAAAGCAGAAAACAGAAAAGTACCGATTAGTACTATTATTAAAGAAATGGAAGCGGAAAATCGGGAAATTCCTCATAGCCAAATAGAAGAAATGATGTTCAAACAATGGTTGGTTATGAAGGAATCTGCCCAAATAGGCCTTGCTAGTCCTAAAAAGTCTATGGGTGGACTTATTGGCGGCGAGGGTAAAAAGCTAGCAGATTATTATTTGAATAATAAGACCTTGGCTGGTGAGAAAACCAATAGAGCGGTAAGCCGTGCTTTAGCAGTAGCGGAAGTAAATGCTTCTATGGGGAAGATTGTTGCAGCCCCTACAGCGGGTTCCTGTGGTATTTTACCAGGTGTTCTTATAACTATCCAGGAAGATTTACATTTACCTGATAGTAAAGTAGTTGATGCGCTTTTTACTGCTTCTGGCATAGGGATGATAATTGCCCAAAAGGCTTCTATCTCAGGAGCGGAGGGAGGTTGCCAAGCGGAATGTGGCGCAGCGGCGGCTATGGCAGCCGCTGCATTAGTAGAACTTTCCGAAGGAAGCCCAAGTCAAGCGGGAGAAGCCTGTGCCATGGCTTTGAAAAATGTTTTAGGCTTAGTATGTGACCCAGTGGCCGGTTTGGTGGAAGTTCCTTGTGCCAAGCGAAATGCTATGGGTGCGTCTCTTGCTTTAGTTTGTGCGGATATGGCTTTAGCCGGAATTAAGAGCGTTATTCCGGTAGATGAGGTAATTGTTGCTATGGGTGAAGTAGGTTGTGCTCTGCCCGAAAGTTTACGAGAAACAGCAAAAGGCGGCCTAGCCTGCACTGCCACTGGGAAAAAATTAGCGGAAGGATTTTTAAGTGCAGTGAAAGAGTGAAAGAGTGAAAAAGTGGAACAGTGGAAGAGTGAAATAGTGAAATAGTACTAAAAAAATCGCCCGAAAGCGATTTTTTTTGCACATATATAGAAAAGATAAATATAATAAATGGTAGAAAATTATGCGTCATAGAAGGAAAAAAGAAAATTAAATAGTATATATCATTATATGAAAAATACCGTAATATGAGTCACAATCATTTTCGACCATAGCCAGTTGCTAGCCACTTCTTTTATCTATATTAATCTATGGTGTAGTTTTTGCTCTGTCACTGTTTTTCTTTTTCACTGTTACACTGTTTTGAAGGTGGTGAAATACAATCCAACTTAACGAAAGACAAGAAAAAATATTAGAAATTGTTAAAGAAGAAGGACCTATTACCGGTGAACAAATAGCGGAAAAACTTAATGTTACCCGGCCATCTCTAAGGCCGGATTTGGCTTTTTTAACTCAGATAGGACTTTTAGAGGCTAGACCTCGTGTGGGCTATTATTACTCTGGCAGGACACCCAGCTTTAGCATTGTGGAACAAATCATGAAGCTTAGGGTCAAGGATTTTAAATCTTTGCCGATTGTTGTAACAGAACAGACTTCTGTGTATGACAGTATCGTAGCCCTTTTTGTCAACGATGTGGGTACTTTGTTTGTGGTTAATGAACAGGGGATTTTAGAAGGTGTTGTTTCCCGGAAAGATTTATTAAAAACCGCATTGGGTAAAATAGATGTAAATCAACTCCCGGTGGGCGTGGTTATGACCAGGATGCCCAATATAGTTACCACAACTCCCGAGGAAAGCTTATGGGTGGCTGCTCGAAAACTGATTACTCATGAAATTGATGCACTTCCGGTAGTAAGAAGAATCCCCGACGAAAAAATAGATAAATTTGAAGTAGTGGGGAGGATTTCCAAAACAAATATTACTAAATTATTTGTAGATTTAGGTTTGGGCAGACTTGATTTTTTAGGAGGCGATGATAATTAGTAAGCCGATTATCTATATAATATCGGACTTGTTAGGAGAAACAGCGGAGTTTGTAGCTAGAGCTGCAACCAGCCAGTATAATGGCTCTGGAGTAGAATTCCGGCGCATTCCCTATGTAAGTGGAGAGGAGCATTTACTAGAAGTATTGGAAGAAGCTAGCCATTATAATAGTTTAATAGCTTATACTCTTGTTGTAGAAGAATTAAAAAAGACACTGGAAAAAGAAGCCGAAAAAAGAAGCATTCCTACGGTTGATGTTTTAGGTCCTATGTTAAAAGGAGTTCGTCATCTTACAGGTTTTGAGCCCCGCAGGGAACCAGGATTATTACATAAGCTTGATGATGATTATTTCCGGAAAATAGAAGCTATAGAATTTGCTGTGAAGTATGATGACGGTAAGGATCCTAAAGGAGTAATTTATGCCGACATCGTGTTGCTTGGTGTATCTCGTACATCGAAGACTCCTTTATGTATGTATTTAGCTCATAAAAGGATTAAAGCTGCCAATATTCCCTTAGTTCCAGAAGTAAATCCACCGGAAGAATTGTTTGGTCTGCCCAGGAATAAAGTCGTAGGTTTAACTATACGCCCGCAAATTTTAAATGAAATCAGACAGGAACGATTAAAAGCCTTAGGATTAGTGGCTAATGCAGATTATGCTAGTATGGAAAGAATTTTAAAGGAACTTGAGTATGCAGAAAATATCATGAAAAGGATAGGTTGTTCCATTATTGATGTATCTAATAAGGCCATTGAAGAAACAGCTAGTAGAATTCTCCAAATCTATTACCGGGGTGATATGAGTGTTAAATAAAAAATATGTTTATCTTTTTCAAGAAGGACGTAAGGAAATGAAATCCCTCTTAGGTGGGAAAGGTGCCAACCTTGCCGAAATGACTTTCATTGGTTTACCGGTTCCTCCCGGAATGACCATTACTACTGAGGCCTGTAAGGATTATTTTAAAAATAATCGGA
>JBMNUR010000202.1:0-5743 GCA_050946395.1 Peptococcales bacterium | reverse complement strand
TTTTAGATTTATCCTTTTTTTAATAGTTTTATTACACGTTTAAATATATTAAACCCTATTAGAATTCTTTCTTTAAAAATAATATATAAATTCCTTCGACTGTCCGAACTTTCATTTAATCCATGACGCCTATATAAAATAAGCGGTTCATTTAATAATGTAACCGTGCCATATATACTTCCTAAAAGCCCTATCCAAACATCATGATAAACTACCTTCGATGGTAATGGACATATTAATGGTATTAAATCTCGTCGAAATGCCATACAAGAACCACAGTATTTATTTGATATAAAATTTCTTATAAATTTATTGGAATATTTATTGTTATCAAAATTAACATGCTTAATTGGATTTAGCTTCTCATCTGTCACAGTTCTAGAATGCATAACGATTGTTGCATTCTTTTCATTAAATGTCTTTAGAACCTTCTCGACCTTAGAGTTAACCCAAACATCATCGTGATCAGATAAAAATATATATTTCCCTGTTGTGTTTATTATTGCATTATTAAAATTGGGTTGTATACCTTTAGTACTACAATTAATTACACGAACCCTTTTATCTTTTTTCTCGTATTCACAAATTATATCCCACGTACAATCGGTTGATTTATTATATGAAATAACTAATTCATCATCTTCAGTCAATTGAGATAAAATTGACTCTATCTGATCTCTTATATATTTTTCACTATTATATACTGCCATCGCGACAGATACTCTTTTCTCCACCATTAATTTCACCTCACTTTGTATATGCGTTATTGTCAAAAGCCAATAACAATTTCCATTGTAATCAATTTACTAATGCATACTTATATATAATTAATTATAGATTTATTATTAACACTACTCGCATGTAACATTTTACTACAACAATAAATTAATTTTAGATTACTATCAAAATGTTTTAACCACATGCTAAAGCTCATTTAATTTTTGCTTATTACTTGCTTATATTTTCTATGTCTCTTCCTACATGATTGAAATGCTCAATTTTCTAAGGATATTTGGTTTTTGAGCTGTCATTGTAAATTAGATTTAATTTACTTATAACTTGATTAATATCATATTTTTTTACTAAAGAAATATTTTCTGAACACATTTTTTCGATTGTTATTCTGTCAGTAAATAATTTACTTATTGCTGAAGCAAATCCATCAATATCTTTAGGGTTATACGTATATCCAGTTTTACCATCAGTAGAATAGTCCACTATGCCATGTACATTAGATGTTATCAATGGTAAACCACATGCCATTGCCTCCAAAGCTGCCATCCCAAGTCCTTCACGCTGTGATGGAAATGCAAATATATCTGAAATTTTATAGATCTCTCCCACGTCATTTCTGAATCCCAATAAATGAACTTGTCTCTCAAGATGAAGTTCTATTACTAAGCATCTTAGATAGTCTTCTAGTAACCCACGTCCACATATTACATAATGTATGTTTGTGTTGTTAAGTTTAGCTATTGCTTTAATGATGGTTTCATGATTTTTATTTTTATTTAGTTCTCCTACTGAAAGTACAACGAAGGCGTTATCTGGCAGGCCTACTTCTTTACGTTTAGATTTTCTATCTACAACTAATCTATTAAATTTGTCTATATCTAGTCCAACCCCTGGGAGATACTCAACACTTTTAGCTAACAAGCAATTCTTTGCCCTATTAAAATCTTCTTGATTAATAGTAATCAATACATCAGTGTATCTAGATAACCATTTTTCTATTGTATAGTATATCAGCCAATTCTTTATCGGTGCACCCTTGAAAAAATGAAAACCATGAGCAGTATAAAAAACTTTAATTTTTTTATTACTTTTACAAGCCAACCTCACAATTGCTGAAGCTATAGGTGTGTGAGTATGTACCAGATCATATTTCTCATTTTTAATGAGCTTACTAATCTTTTTAAAAGCAGATAGATTTTCCTTTTTTAAAGGAGAACGTTGAAATTCAACATTGAATACTTTGCAACCGCTATCTATTAGTTTAGGACTTATTTCCCTATCTATATTACATGCTATATCCACATGATGTCCTTGATCTAGCAACATTTCAATATGTGGAATCATAAATGCATTAATAGTATTTGATATTGTTGAAACATACAATACTTTCATTTATTAAATCCCTTTCAGTATAATAAATTTAATACTTTTTTATTATAACCTCATTATATTTCATCATGAAAATGCCTTCTTCATAATTACCAATATAATCGTTATTTTCTAATCCTTTTATATTATTAATAATCATATTAGGTACATTTACCCCACACTCATACGCATGTGGATATCCTCCACCAAAGCGAGGATTAACTTCAGAAATGTAATACTCCCCATTTACTTTAAAAATATCGATATCAATAATACCTTTAAAACCAGCTTTCTTTACAAACTCTTTTATTAATTCAAAGAGTTTTTCATCTTTTATAGAAACAGACTTATCAGTCTCTCCAGCTCTCATCTTGATCTTCTCTTTTGTAAATATTGCTACCGGTTCATTAGAAATCATATCAATATAAACATCCGCTCCATATTCAGTTCCATCCATGAATTCTTGAATCATAAGATTATCAAAACGGCTAAATAATAGTTCAACTTCTTCTTTACTATTAACTTTACTGATATTAATACTAGCACTACCCCTAACTGGTTTTACAAATACAGGATAGTTAATAATCTCTGCCTCTACATCTTTATAGAACTCTTCTTTGTCTATATAGCTTCTAACAGTTTTAAATCCATTCTGAATAAAAAACTTATACATAGAATATTTATCGAAGCACATTTCAACAACGTCATAATCTGATATTATAGGAATAGTACCAATATCCAGAAAATCTTGTTTATATTCAGCAAGTAAACTCAATTCAGGATCTATAAGAGATAATACCGCTTTGATGTTATTCTCCTTACAAATAGAAAGAATTTCATCAATATAACCTTCTTCATTCATTCTTGGTACAACAAAGTATTTATCTGCATCATAAAGGGCAGGTGCAAGTTCACTACAGTCCGTGGCAATAACTAATCCACGGTTACCTAGCTCCTTTTTAAAATATTGAACAATTTTATTTCGCGTACCACAGCTTAATATTAATATATTCATAGCTTTTTCCATTTACAGTTCCCCCAAATCATCAAAAAACAGTGGTGTACCACCCGTATGTATAAATAGAATCTTCTTACCATTAATTTGATACTTCTTAATGTATTCTTTCATTCCCCAGTAAGCTTTGCCAGTATATGTTGAATCCATAGGAATACCATCTTGAACCAATACATGCTTAATAGTCTTAATTATGTCATCGTTGTAACTACCGTACCCATCTAATACATAGTCATCAATGAAGTTGATAAGGTCGGAGTTAACACTGCTCATACAAATGGTTTTTAAATAATCATTAACGCTATCAAGTACAACTTGTCCTCCATAAGGATTTCTACGTGCGTTACTGATACCAATTATCTGTCTTTCGTCTCCATTAATTAGTTGCCCACATACAAGACCTGCTTGTGTTGTTCCAGTACCTGAGGTATGAAATATATAATCAAAATGTAAGTCTATATTTTTCTCATAATCTCTTATTTCTTTATAAGCATCCACATAAGCTTGAGTTCCAATATTGCCATGCCCTCCACCTTGAATAAAGTAGGGGTTATGTCCTTGAATTCTTAAATCTTCTATTGTTTTGCTAATGGTATCCCTCACTTCAGACACAGAGCATTGTATTACTTCTGTGCCAAACACATGTATCATTTTGCTATTTGAAGTTGGTCTGCTTGTTTCCAATGGGGATATAATATAGCAAGGTAACCCCTTAGATGCAGCTATATTTGATACTATCCTGCAATGATTGGAGCTACTGCTTCCATAAGTAACAACAGAGTCACAACCTTTTACCTTAATATCTTCAAAAAATAATATAGCTTTTCTTGCCTTATTACCTCCAAAAGAAATCGGAATAAGATCATCTCGTTTTATATAAAATTTGTTATCATTTAATTTTTCACTTAACCTTTGAATTGGTGTAGGTTCAATCTTTTCTATAAACACTCTTGTTTACCACCTTGGTTTTGATTCATATAATCTTCTAATATAATCCCATAGATATATCTATCTACTTTCTTACCATTGTGAAATAAATCGTTTCTTAATAATCCTTCCTTTTCAAAGCCAATCTTTTCAAATAATCTTTGAGCAGAATTGTTGCTTGTCTCTGTATAAAGATATAATTTATTCAAATCTAGTTCATTATAGGCATAATCAATTAATAACTTTGAAGCAGTATAAGCTATTCCTTTACCTTTAAACTTTTCTTCACCAAGGCAAATATAATACTCTGCTTTTTTATTTTTTCTATCAATATTTAGCAACCCTATTAAGCCAGCAGGTTCATCATTATAATTAATTGTGAAGTCCACTCTATCTGTTCTATCCTTGATGCTCCTAAACCAAACTAAAGTTTTATCCTCTCTTAGAGGTAAATCATAGTGTAAATACTTGTTATTCTTTTCATCATTAATCCATTTAACTTTATATGGTATATCTCTTTCATCAAATTTTCGAATACTTACGCACATTTATATCACCTGCTTTTACAGTTTTACTAAACATTTAAATTTGTCTTAGAATCTAATACAGCTTCTTTTTCTACTTGAGTGTATATACTTTCTCTTTTAAAAACTTTCTGTAGAGTTTTAAATAAGATTTTGATATCGAGCCACACATTAAATTTATCTACATATTCAACATCAATAGGAATTCTTTCATCCCAAGGAACAGAATTTCTCACAGTAACCTGAGTTAAACCAGTCATTCCTGGTTTCATATCAAATCTTCTTATTTGAAAATAATCATAACCTTCGTACTTATAGGGATGATATGGAACCGGCGGTCTTGGTCCTACTAAGCTCATTTCTCCTTTTAGTACGTTAAATAGCTGTGGTAGCTCATCCAAGCTTGTAGCTCTTAAAAGCCTTCCAATGCTAGTAATTCTATTATCATTCTCACTTTTTACTTTAAGCCCATCGCCAATCTTTTCAGCGTTAACAACCATTGTCCTGAACTTAAGAATTTTAAACACCTTACCATCTTTACCAAGTCGTTCTTGTCTGAAAAAGATTGGGCCTTTTGATGTTAATTTAATTAATATAGCTATGATAATAAGTACTGGAGAAATGATAATTAAGCCTATCAAGCTTCCAAAGAAATCTATTAATCTTTTAATAATTAAATTAATATTCCTCATACTACTTCCACAACTCCTTAATAACATTACATACTCTAAATAAATCTTCATCAGTCATTTTAGTGTCACTTGGTAAGCAAACTCCTTTATTAAATACATCTTCCGAAACACTATGCTTATTACTTTTATTCTTGTTTATATGAGGCTTGTTATCATCATTTAACAGTTCCTCTTTTGTCGCGGCCACTAATTTGCTAACATCATTAGCTTCGAAATATGAAATGAAATCATACTTCTCAAACACAGGCTGCATATGCATTGGCTTCCAAATAGGCCTACTTTCAATATTCTCTTTCTCTAGAGCTTCCATTATATCAATCGGCTTAACTTGTCCACTTAAAATAATACATGATAACCAATAATTAGGCTCATTCCACTCATTAATAGGCATGAACTGAACTCCTTCTAATCCACCAAGCTCTCTCTTATAAAACTCAAATATATACTTTTTCTTAGCAACTCTCTGGTCTAATACTTTAAGT
>JBMNUR010000201.1:0-5767 GCA_050946395.1 Peptococcales bacterium | reverse complement strand
GGAACTTAACCTTTTGTAGCGCTACGGCAACGGGAAACTGGAGACTTGCTATGGCAGCGATTTCGCAAATTATTACGGAAAATGTTGAAGGTGTGCGAGCAACTGCCCAGGTAAGCCCGGGAGGAGAAACAGAAAGCATTATGGGAGTGCGAGACGGCATATTGCATGGTGGAGTGACTGTCCCATTGATGGCTGAACGTTTTGCAAAAGGCGGAAGCGAACCTTTTATAGAGCCATTTCAGGTCAACCATTGGTTAAATTTAGGAGATCAGTATTGGAACACGTTAGTTGCTAAAGAATCTGGCATAACTACTATAGATCAATTTGTTGGGAAGAGAATTGCCGTCGCTTCACCTGGTACTGTAAATCATATTTTTAATGATGAAACAGTATTTCCGGCACATGGTTTTAGCATGGACGATATTGAACCTGAGTATATCGACACTTCCACAGCTATCGAACATATAAAAGATGGGAATATCGATGGAATGGCTCATTGTCGCGGTTTTAGTGGGGCAATTGTTGAATTGACAATGGCAAGGGACATAGTTTTAGCTCAGCCTACAGAAGAGGCAATTAAAATAATTTCAGAAAAACATCCTTGGGCAGGACCAGTTGAAATGCCTAAGGATCTTTACCCAGACTTAGAAATACCTGATCCAGGGTTGGTGTTTTTAGTACCATTTGCAGCATATTTAGCACCAGATCTTCCTGAGGATCTAGCATATGTGATGACAAAAGCCGTCTTTGAAAATTTCGAAGTGCTGCAGAATTCTGCAGATGTGTATAAAGATCTTGATCCTAATAGTGCTCTTAATGGAGCCAGCGAATTATATCCTCCTCATAAAGGAGCACTTAGATATTATAAGGAAGTAAATATTCCAGGATGGGAAGAGTGGGAGCATCTTCTTGACTAAACTTTAAACGTTTTCTAACAGAAATTTGGGGGCGGACTGTGCTCCGCCCCTTCAAAGAAATAATTTAGGGATTGCAAAAAAATTAGTTGTTTTTAAACTCTGAAGGAAGGTGCTATGAATGAATGAATCAAAGTTAAAAATCAGTGATAAGATTTTTATTCTGGTAGCTGGCATTTTATTCTTTTATTCTGTATATGTCGGAATTTTTGGTGCACCACCCTTTTTAGAATACAGACCAAGATATCTAATGCTTTTAGCAATATTGGGATTCATGCGAGCACCATCGAAAATTTTTAAAGAAGGTTCTCTTGCGGAAAAAGTATTTAATATTATTTTGATTATTCTTACTGTAGGTACCTGTTTATGGATCCAATTAAGATGGCTGCCGATTACTACCAGTTTTTCTTTAACAACGCCACAGGTAATATTCGCTTTTATTTTAATACTTTGTGTGCTTGAATTAAACAGAAGAACTACTGCGAAAGCTCTTAACTATATTTTTGTAGCTGCGTTTATATATGCACTATTTGGAAACTATATACCAGGATTGTTTTGGCATGGAGGCATGTCACTCGAAAGAGTAGTTTGGGTAGAAGTATTTACACACGAAGGTCTGTTTGGAAGCATTTTTGGGATCGGCACATATTTTATAGGATTGTTCGTATTTTTTGTTTCTTTTTTGGAAGTAAGCGGTGGCTCAGAGCGTCTTATGAATTTTACAAAGGCTATTGCAGGGCACTTAATAGGCGGACCAGCAAAAATTGCTGTTGTTAGCAGCGCTCTAGTTGGTATGATTTCTGGTAGTAGTGTTACAAATGTCGTTACCACTGGTTCTATAACAATACCAATGATGAAACGAGTTGGATATGAACCCCATGTTGCTGGGGCTGTAGAGGCAAGTGCTTCACTTGGCAGCCAAATAACACCTCCTATCATGGGAGCATGTGCATTCTTAATTGCAGAATACACGGGCACTTCTTATTTTGAGGTCATGTTAATAGCCATAGTGCCATGTTTCCTGTTTTATTGGGGTATTTTCAATCAAGTACATCTTTATTCATTAAAGAAACAAATAGGTGGAGTGCCCAGGGAACAGTTGCCCGATTTAAAAAAGGCAACGCTTGAGGTTATCCCTTTAGCTGTTCCTGTTGCTATATTAGTAATTTTGCTATATCTGAGGTTTAGTACACAATTTGCTATATCTGTTACAATTGTTTCATTTTTTGTAGTAATGCTGCTCGATAAAAATTCCAGGCCTTTGTTAGTTAAAAGATTTTTAATGGGCTTGGAAGAGGGCGGCAAATCAATAATTTCAATCATGTGTTCTTTAGGCACAGCTGGACTTGTTGTAGGTATTTTAACGGTTACAGGTTTAGGAGACAGGTTATCTTATATCATCTCAAGCTTAGCAGGGGGAAATTATTCACTTGCATTAGCCCTAACTGCGATAGTAACTGTTATTTTAGGTATGGGAATGGTAACCGTAGGTGCTTATATTTTTGTTGCAACCTTAACAGCCCCCTTATTGGTTAGTATGGGGGCCCCGTTGATGGCTGCCCATCTGTTTATTTTTTACTTTGCGGTACTTAGTGCAATTAGTCCTCCTGTGATGATAGGAGTATTTGCTGCATGTGGAATTGCAAAATCAAAACTGACTCCTACGGCCCTAACAGCAATACGACTTACATCGGTTGGTTTCGTGCTCCCATTCCTTTTTATGGCCACTCCGGAATTACTCATTTTGGAAGGTCATGTTTCAATTTATACGCTAATTCATTTTGTTACTGCAGCTATTGGAATTGTGGGTATGTCCACGTTTATGGAAAAATACTCATTTTTTGGAAGCATTTCAAATTGGGAGTCAGTGATCTTTTTAATAGGTGGCTTTCTATCATTTATTCCGCACTTACCCGCAAGTATTGTTGGTATAGCCTTGCTAGCTGTCATGTTTTTTAAAGCATATCATAAAAATAAAAGACTTCAACAGACGGAGAGCATCGCTTCCTAAATACCTGATGTTTACTGTATGCGTTTAAAATGTTTTTTAAAAGACAAGCGAATATTAAATTTAGAAGGAAGGTTTGTTTATGAGAAATGAAAGTATGGTGATAAGATGCTCGATAGTTCGAGGCGGTACAAGTAAGGCTATTTTTATTATGAAAAATGAACTGCCTTCTGATGAAAAAGAAAGGGATAAGGTAATTTTAGCCCTTTTCGGCAGTCCAAGTTTGCGCCAACTTGATGGCTTGGGTGGTGCTGATCCTACTACATCTAAGGTTGCTATCATTAGCCCTCCTAGTAGAGATGATGCGGATATTGACTATACTTTTGGACAGGTTAGTATGGATAAGGCTTTCATAGATTATGGTGGTAATTGCGGCAACATATCTTCTGGTGTAGGGCCTTTTGCAATTCATTATGGATTAGTTAAAGCAGTAGAACCCATCACTACCGTAAGAATTCATATGACCAATACTGGGCATATCATAACAGCTAGAGTACCAGTAGAAAATGGTAAACCTTGTGTAGATGGAGACTGTAAAATTGGTGGAGTGCCTGGAACAGCTGCTCCTATAGAGATGGATTGGAGCGAGGCGTTGGGCTGTACTACGGGGAATATTTTACCAACTGGCAACCCGAAAGATGAAGTTGAAATGGACGGCAGAACGTATTCAGTATCAGTTGTAGACGGAGGTAATACTGTCATCCATGTTAAAGCGGAGGACTTTGGGAAAACCGGTATTGAAACGCCTAGCGAACTCAATGAGGATAAAGAATTTTCTTATAAAGTCGAAAAATTGCGAGGGATTGTATGTAAGAAACTCGGGCTGGTAGAGCGTTGGGAGGATGCGAGAGAAGAATTACCTTACCAACCATTTTTGGCATTGATAACAAAGCCTATTAGTTATGAAACATATACTGGAGAGCATATTGATAAAAATGATTTGGATATAATAGCTCGAATCTGGATTATGCAGCAAATCGTAAAGGCTTATCCAGGAACAGCCACAGTAAGTACTGGATGCGCTGCCAGGATAAAAGGGACTCTGGTTTATGAAATTATAAGTGGAGAGACTAAAAAGAAAGAATATCTGAATATAGGGCACCCAACAGGGACTATAAAAGTATATTCTGTTGTGGATGACAGCAACTCTATTTTACCTGTTTTTAAGAGATTGAGCTTTGTTCGTACTGCAAGGGTTTTGATGGATGGGTATGCTTATGTAAGAAAAAGTGACATAAAAAGACTTTAATATTGGGGGTAATTATATGAGTATTTTGGAAAAGGTTGCCGATTATGCCCTCACATTGACAAAGGATAGCATTTCTACTGAAACGAAAAATATTGCAAAATTATATTTTATGGATACTATTGGATGTATTGTTTCTGGAGCACAAGAAAAGCCGTCTTTGATTGCCCTTAAGTTTTGTCGAGAAATGTATGGGGAGAAAAGTACGTCTACTGTTTTTACTACGGGTGTTAAAATGAATCCTTGTAGTGCAGCTTTTATTAATGGAATATCCTCACATTTCCATGACTTTGATGACATGCTTCCTACTTTATCAGGTCATCCTAGTGCTGCAGTGCTGCCTGCAGTTTTGGCATTGTCTGAAGAACTGGATAAAAGTGGTGAAGAGGCCTTAAGTGCATATATAGCTGGTATAGAAATAATAGATATCATGGCAAGGGGTTTAAACCAGCAGGGAATGATTCATTATAGCAAAGGATGGCACTCAACGGAGTCTATCGGCATTTTTGGCGCAACAGCGGCTTCGGGAATTCTTTTAGGATTGACAAAAGAACAACTTGTAAATGCGTTAAGCATTGCATGCAGTGAATCCTCAGGGCTTCAAGGTCAGTTTGGGAGCATGGCGAAAGCCTTTCAGGCAGGCCGGGCGGGGGGAAAAGGAATATTTATCGCTAAAATTGCTAAAGAAGGGTATGAGGCTAATCCGAACATTTTTGAGGTGGACGGAGGTTTTGTTAAAACAACCACGGGCGAAATTAATCTAGAAGCAATGATAGAACGTATGTCTAATCGCCAATCCGCTTTTTTCGACCCGGGCATAACAATGAAGCCCTATCCTTGTTGCAAATGTAATCATAATATTATTGATGCTGTTTACAAAATAATAAAAGAACAAAATTTTACTATTGACGATGTAGATAGAATTTTGATAAGAGCACAACCGCTTACAGTGGGGTGTTTGAAATATCCGGAACCAAAGACCAAGTTGGAAGGAAAATTTAGCGCTAATTATAATGCGGCCATCGTGCTTGTGACTGGTAAAAGACCCACCATTAAGGATTTTGAAGGTGATGAGATTAAAGATGAGAGAATAATTAATGCAATGAAAAAAATCAAAATGGTAGTCGATCATAGCATAGCTGGCGGCGCATATTTCGGCGAAAACTGGTACGCCCCGGTGGAAATTACCTTAAAAGATGGCCGGAAATTTGTAGAAGGGGTTGCATATGCTCGAGGGGATGCTCCGCATAATCCGATGACGGAAGAAGAAGTAATAGAAAAAATTAGGGAGTGTATGGCAATAAATTTATATTTAAAAAAATTGGATCCAATTATCAATATGCTAAAAAACCTTGAAAAAATTAATTCAATTACGGAATTGACAACGTTAATTGAATCTGCGGTAAGACATAAACAACGGTAGAGATGAAATTTAGTTGGGTAGAAAATACCATTTCACATTTTCGTAAGATGCAGGTGGATAACTTTTAGGAAGGAGGAGTTTTTAAAATAATATGGATCAAAAAAAAGTCGCGATAGTGACGGGAGCAGGTGCAGGAATAGGCAAAGCAATTACAATTCGTTTAGCAAAAGATGGCT
>JBMNUR010000200.1:0-5786 GCA_050946395.1 Peptococcales bacterium | reverse complement strand
AGAAACTAAAAAAAATGAACAAGAGAAAAATTTATATGCTGGTAATTGTACAAATCCTAAAGAATTATCAGGTATGAAAGTGAAATTGGAGGTTATTAAAGCACAAATTTCCCAATTAGAAGACCAGATTTTAATGAATATGGATATCTTGGAGGATAAGAATCAATTACTCAATAGGTTAAGGGGCCAGGTAGAAGAAATAAAAAAAGTATATATTAAAGGTGTAAAAATATATAAAAAAAATAAGGAAGAATTAAATGAAGCCAAAATTTCCGCTGAAAAAAGGCAACTTCAATTAAGCAAAGTTTTAAGCGGGGATCTATTGCAAAAATATCAACGAATACAGAAAAACTTTAAAAACAGAGGAATAGCTCGGGTGGAAAATGGTATATGTTCCGGTTGTAGAGTGGAAATTCCTATTTTACACTTGAAAAACATTAAAGAAGGGAATAATATTTATATCTGCGAACAATGTGGTAGAATATTAATTAGTGGGGAAGCTTGATTAGAGGCTACATTTGTTTACTCTACTATCACTAATAGAGTAATCATCGCGAGGAGCGATAGCGACGTGGCGATCTAGCTTGCAAGCATAGTTTGTAATTCCCAGGCGAGTTTGTAATTCCCAGCAGTTACCGGTTGTATATATCTGCTCATAATGTTATACTAATATTCCGCTCGTAATTAAGTATTATACAAGCCAATTGTTCTTTAATAATAAAACAGCAGTTGAGTAAACTAGATGATCGCGGGCACAAGCCGCAAGGCTGTGTCTGAGGAAAGTCCGGGCTCCATAGGGCAGGGTGCTGGCTAACGGCCAGTGAGGGTAACCTCAAGGAAAGTGCCACAGAAAGAAACCGCCATCTAGAGGCTAGAGGCTGGAAACTAGAAGCTAGAGTTCTAGTCTATAGTATCAAGCTTCTAGCTTCTAGAAGGTAAGGATGCAACGGTGCGGTAAGAGCGCACCAGTAGCTAGGCGACTAGCTAGCTAGGTAAACCCCACCTGGAGCAAGACCTTATAGGGGGACATATGGAGTAGCCCGCTCCGTTCCCGGGTAGGTCGCATGAGGTGTCAGGTAACTGATATCCCAGATAGATGATCATCCTACGACAGAACCCGGCTTACGGTTTAGTCGACTGCTTTTTACCAATGACACCAAATAATGGGTGTCTTTTTTTATGCACATAAATAGCGCCCGATTTCTTATAGATAACCCTTTTTAGGATTTATTAAACTATTTAAAATGCGAATATTGATGATATTTTGGAATATAAAGATTGATTTATCATCAAGTTGTTAAAGAATTAAAAAATAAAAATTAATGAAGAGGGTAAAAAGGAAGAAGCTTTTGCTTTAGTTGAAGAGACCATCAAAATAAATCCTAATAGGCATTAAACCATAAGTTTAAAGGGGATATGTATTTAGAGTGGGGTTATCTAAAAGAAGCATTAAATACCTATCAAGTAGTATTGGATTTGGTTACGAGAATTAAAAGAAGAATACTCCTCAGGAATAAGAAGTTTAGGACACTTTGGCACCATATTGTATCCACATTTTTTTATGTTAAGGAATCTTATGAAAAAATGGCCCATATTTATTTAAAACTTTATCAAGAAGAGGAAGCTCTGGATAGCCTATTAAAAGCTTCGATCTAGACTGGGAAGATTCTCCTCTTTTATTAGCTATTGCCAAAGTATATGAACAATAAAAGGAATGGAAAAAAGCATATCACAATGCTTAGTTTGTTATTAAAATAGAACCTGATAATTAAGAAGCCCATTATTTAATAGCCGGGGTTTCCGAAAAGCTGAGTAATATGGAAGAAGCTAAATGGTATCACAAACAAGGAGAAAAAAAGCTAGTAAGGCTAATTTTAAGATTACTAACCAGAAGCCTGGACGAATAATACCCTTTGATATGAATCTACCATTTTTACGGTAGATTTTTTCATTTCGACAAATAATAACATTTTTCTCAGAAGGTTTTATCGGTCCACATTTAGAATATTAGTATTAATCTATTTTAGAGGAGACTTAATTAGAAAGGGAGGTAGAAAAATGGCGAAATATGAGTGTTCTGTTTGCGGATATGTCTATGATGAAGAAAAGGGCATTCCGGAAGCCGGCATTGCACCTGGTACAGCCTGGGAGGAAATTCCCGAAGATTGGGTCTGCCCACTTTGCGGTGCAACAAAGTCAGAGTTTAAACTACAGGATGAATCGAAAGGGACTGTGGAAAGAAAAGTCACTTCTATGCCGGAAATACCTGAAAATGTTAAGGAATTATCTCTATTGGAGGTAAGTGCACTTTGTTCAAATTTGGCCCGTGGTTGTCAACAGCAGTATAAACCAGAGGAAGCAGCACTTTTTAATGAACTGGCTGTATATTTTAAGAATGCGGCGGGTCCCGCAGATGCTCCTAGTGTAGACAAGCTTATAGAATTAATTGAAAAGGATCTGGAAGAAAATTTCTCTTATGTAAACGCAGTAGCATCGGAGGCAAAGGATCGAGGTGCAATGCGTGCCCTTGTTTGGAGTGAGAAGGTAACACGTATTTTAAAATCACTTTTGAACAGATATCAAAAAGAAGGAGACACTATGCTGGAAAATACAGGTGTCTATGTCTGTACTATCTGTGGATTTGTCTATGTAGGGGATAATGTACCGGAACTCTGTCCGGTTTGCAAGGTGCCTAATTGGAAATTTGAAAAAATTGAAGGGAGGTAATCCAATGAGTAAAAAATATGCGGTTAGGAATATACGTCTTTGTACCAAAGATTGTCTGTGTCTATATGTCTGCCCTACCGGTGCTACAGACACAGAAGATAGTATCATAGATATTTCCAAGTGCATTGGCTGTGGAGATTGTGCTGATGCATGTCCATCGGGAGCAATTTCTTTGGTTCCTGCAGAATACCCTCTACAACAGCCCAAAACTGACCAAGTTATTAATGCAATGGGAGTACTCATCCATAGCAAATCTGAACAAGAAAAAATTGCTTCCGGGCTACCGGGTAGGCTTTCCAGAGCAATTGAAAAATCCAATCGTATTATGACTGAAGACCTTATCCGGGAAGCTGGATATCTGCTGCCCCAAAGTGAAAACACAAAGGAGTTTTTACAGTCCTTGGTGGATAAAAAACAGCCGGAGGGTTTTCCAGTTGGGACAGTGCAGAAGTTATTAAATCTTTTTAATAATAATATAAAATCAAAGGAGGATATAAAAATGGCAAAATATCGCTGTACAGTGTGTGGGTATATTCATGAGGGAGAATTGACTGAAGATTTTATATGTCCAAGATGTAAACAGCCTGCATCAGTGTTTGCCTTAGTTGAAGAAGAGGAAAAAAAGGTTAATAAGTATGTGGGAACCAAGACAGAAAAAAATCTTATGGAAGCATTTGCAGGAGAGAGTCAAGCAAGGAACAAGTATACATATTTTGCCCAGATAGCTCAAAGAGAAGGTTATGAGCAAATTGCTGAGATCTTTTTACACACGGCAAGAAATGAGCAGGAGCATGCTCGGCTGTGGTTTGAAGAACTGGGGCATTTAGGAAATACTGCTGAAAATCTGTTACAGGCTGCTGAAGGGGAAAATTACGAGTGGACAGATATGTATGACCGTTTTGCAAAGGATGCTGAGGAGGAAGGTTTTACTGAGTTAGCAGAAACTTTCCGTAAAGTTGCTGCCATTGAAAAAGCACATGAAGAGCGTTATCGCGCTTTATTAAAAAATGTAGAGATGAAGAAGGTTTTTGAAAAAGGTGAAGATGCCATATGGGAATGCCGGATCTGTGGTCATCTTATGATGGGCAAAAAGGCTCCGGAAGTATGCCCAGTGTGTAAATATTCTCAAGCTAACTTTGAACTAAGGAAAGAAAATTATTAATTTTAAGTGTTAATAAAAATAAAATGTTATTGTTTTATATTTTGCAATTCAGAAGATTAATACAAATTTTTCCTGCACGGCCTTAATCGGCTAGTGCAGTTTTTTTATAAAACATCATATAAGCTATACGGCTTCTAGACTCTACTTTTTTGGTAATATCTCTGAGATCGACACCAATACCTTTTTGGCCATGTAGTAAATATTGCATATAAACTTTCAGATAAATGTTTTATAAATTTTTGCCTTGAAAATAAGCAGTTGTTAAAACAGAACTGATTTTGTAAACATTTCATAAAATGCAATAGAGTGTTAGTTTAATCGATAATTAATTGCAGGAGGACTAAGATGTCAGATAAACTTTATATTTATAAAGATACAATTACCCAGGAATTAGATGAAATCAATCCCTTACAAGAGGAGGTTAGAGCTGTTCAATTTGCCTGTGGCAACGGTTGTAAAAAGGCTATTGGATTTAATGCGGGTATATTTCTCACCATTTGGTTTGTGTGTTAGATTCTGTAAATGATGCACAGCTGTAGAAAGATAGGATATAATGAAAAGTATTAAATGCTTAGTAGAAAATATTAATTTTTAAAGGAGTTGTATGATGTTTTTTCCATCGGCTAGTAATATTAATCGAGACAGCCCTTTTGGGTCTAAAAAGAAAAAGAGGATAATTATAAGTTTATTTTGTTTAATATTTATAACCATACTTGCTAGCTCCATATACGGATACCTCAGACCACTCCCAGGGGGGACATCCTTTGAAGGGGAACTGCGAAATGGAGAAGTTGAATTTCTATTTGATTTAACATATCAGAAAGATGGTAATATTGTAATGGAGCAAGTAATATTTGATCGTATATTTTCCATGATTAATGATGCTGAAGATTTTATTATTCTTGATATGTTTTTGTTTAATGATGAATATGAACGTACAGTTAATTATCCAAGTCTATCTAATAATTTAGCAGATTCTTTGATAAGAAAAAAGAAGCGAGATCAAAATATTAATATTGTTGTTATAACTGATAAAATTAATACCTTTTATGGTTCTTATTTGCCTAATCATTTACTTAAATTACAAGAAGCAGGAATTGAACTAATTTTTACTGATATGAAATTTATGCCCGATTCAAATCCTACTTTTTCAGGGTTATGGCGCTCCACAATGCAGTGGTTCGGTAATTCCGGTAATGGGTGGCTTCCTAATCCCTTTAGCCCTAATTCACCAGATGTTACACTACGTTCTTACCTAGAAGTAATAAATTTTAAAGCCAATCATCGAAAGGTGATAATAACTGAAAAAGAAGCTATGGTAACATCTGCTAACCCCCATGATGCCAGTGCTTATCACTCCAATATTGCTTTTGTTCTAAAAGGCAAAATAATAGAGGATTTACTTAGAACCGAGGGAGCAGTTGCCAATATTTCAGGCGGTAATATTGATCTCATTGAGGCCTTGACAGTTAACACGGTTATACAGGAACAGTCAAATGACCTAGGTTACAATGTTCAGTTATTGACAGAAGGGAAAATCAAACAACATTTATTAAAAGAGATAAGAGATACTAAAGCCGCAAATACAATTAACATAGGAGTTTTTTATCTTTCTGACCGGGATATTATAAAGGAACTAATAAAAGCTTCTGAACGTAATGTGGCTATTAATATAGTCCTAGATGCAAATAAAGATGCTTTCGGAAGGGAAAAAAACGGTATTCCAAACAGACCCGTTGCTCATGAATTAAGAAGCAAGTCAAATAATAAAATTAATATTAAGTGGTATAACACTAATGGTGAGCAATATCATACAAAATTAGTAATGATAGAAAAAGATACGGAGGCAATCTTAATAGGTGGGTCAGCTAATCTAACTAAAAGAAATATTGATGAT
>JBMNUR010000199.1:0-5799 GCA_050946395.1 Peptococcales bacterium | reverse complement strand
GGGCAAAATTTTTCGTTTTTCAAGCTTTTTTGCAAAAAATATGTAAATATTAGGTGAAAATATGAAGCAAAGACATTATCGTTATAGTAAATGGTTTAATAAATTACTAAAGCTAACATTTGGTCTATACTTAGAAAAAAGATTTAATGTTCAAATATATAACGAAAGCATAAAACATATAAAACCACCATATTTAGTTATTGGTAACCATATTGGTGCATGGGATCCTTTTTTAATGTCTATTGGGATATCAGAACCAATTTTCTTCGTTATTTCCGATAACTTCTTTCGAAATTTTTATCTGAGACAGGTTTTAAAACTTGTAGGTGGCATACCTAAATCAAAGCAAATTGCAGATTCTGGAACCATAAGGGCTATTTTATATGTTAAGAAAAATAACGGTGTCATCGGATTATATCCTGAAGGTGCACGCAATTGGGATTTAAAAAATATTTCTGTTATTTATGCCACATCTAAACTGATAAAATCTCTAAAAATACCTTTGGTAAATACCATTATAGAAGGTGCAGGTCTTACAAGACCAAGGTGGGCTAGAAGTTCAAGAAAGGGAATCATCAATGTAAAATATAGTGTCCTTTTTGAGGCAGAAGATATTAGAAATATGACTATTGATGAAATAAATAAAAAAATATCTGATGGCATTTATATGAATGAATATGAATGGCAGAAAGAAAACATGGTACGCTTTAAAGGTAAGAATCTAGCCGAATATCTTGATCTATTTCTCGTAGTATGTCCTAAATGCAAATCACTTTGCACTCTCCACAGCCATGGAGACACTTTTTCATGCACTAAGTGTGAATATACCGTGCAATATAATGAGTATGGGTATTTTACAACCCAAGATGAGAAATATTTCGACAATCCACAACTATGGAGTGAATGGCAAAACTCATATTTGCATGAATTATTCTCAAAGGATGAATACAAATTATGTCATATGCCTTTATTTGACGATACCAAGGCCAAGTTATTTACAGGTAAACGACGAGGCAGGCTAAGACAGTATACTTGGCTTGGAGATGTAGTTTTATATTTCGATAGGTTTGAATTCATTCCAGAAAAAGGAGAACACTATATTTTCCCACTAAGTGAAATAACCGGCATGAATATCCAAAACAATAATAAGTTTGAGTTTTATTATAAGGATACCCTTTACCGGTTTAAGTTTAATACGCAACATAAGTCAGTATATAAATATCAACTTGGCATTAACATCGTACGGAGTATAAATAAATCTACTATATAATTTCACCTTGTTTATTGTTTTAATTTGACAGGTAACACTGAAAACAACCGAAGTTTTTACTAATATGACACTTAACTATCTTCTGCTCCATTTAATCTGTCATATAATAATATCGATGTTTCAGTGTTCCTGTAGCTATGAGAGAGCTATTCTTTTTAACATTATGATATTACGATCTTTTAAAGTATTGATTAACAAGAAAACTCATCAACTCACTTGGCTGCTCCCTATTAAACTCAGCTTTATCTCCAAAGAGCATTCCATAGGGGGCATCGGCTGTATAAGGTTCCCAATACGGCATTTCTTCTCCTGTGGAGTCCTTCCCATTAGGATCACCTGACCGGATAAAGTTTGCCCAATAGTTGCACATCTGTCGTGCCAGATCATAGTGTTTTCCAACAAAAGGTCTCCAGCATTTAGCCAGAGTCTCAAAAAAGAACCACAGATCTACAGAGTGGAATGTTCCAGGGTTGTCCCACCCCGGGATCTCTGCATCAAAATTGTAATAATATAGGGGTATATTTGCACCGGTATCAGAATTAGCCTTTGCTATGATACGAATTGCATATTCAATTGTGTTGACCGAAGCCCTTTTTATGATGTCATCTATATCCCCTGACTGTATTTTACAAAGTTCAAGATACTCATCGGCATCTTCTCCAAACAATTCAGAGGCCATATTTTTAAACTCATCTATGGTTTCTACCTGAGGAATACTGAAAAACTCAGATGAAGTGTGACCTAAAAGCACTGGAACCATCCAACGTTTGTTTTCTAAAATCAGTTTAAAGGCATTTCCAACGCAAAAAAGATCATCAATGACTGTGCACCAGAAACTGTTATACTCCACTGTTTTATCACGTATGTATTCGGCATCCAACTGACGAGCTTCTTCTAAAGATGAAACCCCAAGAAACTTAAAAAACTCTATACCGTCCTGTTCTGCTTGTTTCAAGCTTATACCCCTCATTGGTACTCGGTTACCCGGATATAGAGGAGCTATAGCACCACTTTGAATTATTGCCCGTTGGAAAAGACCTTCGTTCTGAGGTGAAGTGAGCTGGGCCATTACACTTCCAGCACCCGCAGACTGCCCACCAATTGTAATATTATCGGGATCACCGCCGAAAGCTGCAATATTGCGTTTTACCCAACGTGTACCTGCTTGCTGGTCAAGATGACCAAAATTTGCTGGTGCTTCGGGTGACTCAGCAGTTATTTCGGGGTGGCACAAAAAACCAAATGTATTCAATCGATAATTAATCGTTACCACCACTATGCCCCTGCGAGCAATACGCTCTCCATCAAACTCCATTTCAGCTGTATGTCCAACCTGAAGTCCTCCTCCAAAATACCATACATACACTGGCAATTTTTCATCTGCACTTTTTGCCGGAGTCCATACATTTAAATACAGACAATCCTCATCCATTGGAATCTCCGGATCAACTGACCATTCCCTGGTATAGATGTTGTTCACATCAATTACTGTTTTTGCTTGCATTGATATGGGTGCAAATTCTAAAGCGTCAAATACCCCCTCCCAATCTTCAACTGGCTGTGGAGCTCTCCAACGGTTTTCACCTACTGGTGGGGCTGCAAATGGTATCCCCTTGAAACTTGTTATGCGAGGATCAGCTGCAGGTAATCCGCGAACCATACCATTTTCAATTTTTACAACTCTAATCATTTTCATTACCCCTTTCTTAATATATACCTGATTTATTACAAATAAATTTATCCTGAGCACCCTTTATGTTATTAGTAAAACGTTTTATTTCTCTGCATAGGATTGTCCCATTAATTATATTCTAACTCAATTCGTAATTTTTGAACAGATAAATATGCGAAATTATTACTTATTTTCTCATTATTTTGGTGCTTATTTAAATAATGGTATATTTTTTTATTTTTTGCTTGTAAAAAATATGACTTTTCAGTTATAATACTAATAAAACGTTTCACCATACCTGAAAGGATATGAATAAAATTGATTACTCTAAAGCAAATAGCTCAAATGTGTGGCGTATCAATTAGTACTGTATCTAATATAATTAATGGTAAGTCAAATGTCAGTGAGGCTACAAAACTGAGGGTTCTTGAAGTTATTGAGCGTACTGGTTATAAACCCAATTATTTCGCCCAGGGTATGCGAAAACAGAAGACCCGTATCATTGGAATCATTGTTGAAGATTTAGATCTCTTCAGTACTGCACCTATTGTAGGCGCCATTATGGCCTATTGTGAAGATCAAAATTACCGGACAATCCTTATAAACCTACGTCTTTATTCTAAATGGCAGGATACATGGTATAACGATGAACAAAAACTACAATCTGTATTACAACCATCAATCAAAGAATTAGTATCTATTAAGGTTGATGGTATTATCTATGTGGCAGGGCACTGTAGGGTAATAAATTGTTTTCCCGATGATTTCAAAATACCTGCTGCTGTAGCATATGGTATTTCTAAGTCACCAAGGTTTAGTTCAATTGTAATTGACGATGAAAAAGGTGGATATGATGCAACAAAATACCTGATATCAATGGGACATCGAAAAATAGGTGTAATGGCAGGAACACCTGATAATTTGCATACCATGAAGCGACTTATGGGTTATCAAAAAGCATTATTTGAAGAGCAGATTTTATTTAATCCTGACCTTATAAGGTATGGGGACTGGATGAGTGAATCGGGGTTCAGAGAAGCTGGGAATCTGATAAAAGAAGATATAACAGCAATTCTTTGCTTGAATGATTTAATGGCTGCAGGCGTTTATAATTATTTCTATGAGCACGGAATAGAAGTAGGAAATGATATTTCACTGGTGGGCTATGACAATAAGGAGATTTCAGAATATATTAGACCTGCTTTGACCACCAACGAAATTCAATTAAAAGAAATTGGCGCTGAATCTGCAAAAATGATAATGAATATGATGGAGGATGATTGTTGGGAATGTAGTACTAACAACGTCATTAAAGTACCATGTCGGTTAGTGATTCGAGACTCTGTAAAAAAAATATGACACTTTATTATTAATTGTTAATCAACAAAAGAATATAATATTTTATAAAAACGTTTTTATACAGGAATCTACAGCTTGTTACTCTACATAACCTACAAATTAATTTGCATATTACATAATCTTAGGTGCATTATGCACAATTAATTTAAAATTTTAATTGACAATCCATAATTAGTTAATGTATAATTTCGTTATATAGTAAAAGGTTTTACCTAATAGCTCAGGATGTGGAATATTCATTATTTTCCAAGAGTATACCGACATCTTCGTTTATGAATGCTCCTCACCTTATTAATAGAACAATGTAAAGTGAGGCACGGCTTATGAACTTTTTAAAAAACAAAAAGAAATTGAGATCTTATCGTGAATTTCTGTATATTTTACCTTTCTTAATTATAGTAGCCATTTTTTCTTATTACCCTCTTTATGGCTGGGTTTATGCATTTTTTGATTATAAACCTCCATTCCCATTGACTATGGATAAATTTGTAGGGATTAAATGGTTTAAATCAATGGTCGACACTCCTACCAAAGTTACACAACTTCTTAATGTTCTTAGAAATACATTTGCAATTAGTGGACTCAGCACTCTTTTTTCCTGGTTCCCTATGGCATTTGCCATATTTCTTAACGAAATCACAAGCAAACGATACAGGAAATTTGTCCAAACAGTTACCACTCTTCCAAATTTTATTAGCTGGGTTCTCGTCTATTCCATAGCCTATAGCGTGTTATCAAGCACTGGAGCAGTTAACTCTGTATTAATGGGTTTGGGGCTTGCTGATACGCCTAGGATGTTTTTGCAGTCTTCTGAGCACATCTGGTTTAAGATGTGGGTATGGCTCACATGGAAGAATGCTGGTTGGGCAGCTATAATGTATATTGCTGCTATAAGCGGTATTGATGAAGAGATGAATGAAGCTGCCAGGATAGACGGTGCATCAAAAATACAGATTATATGGCATATTACTCTTCCAAGTTTATTACCTACATATTTTGTATTACTTATGCTAAACCTTGCAAACTTTCTTTCGAATGGAATGGAGCAGTTTTATGTTTTCCAAAATGCATTCAATAAAGAATACATTCAGGTTTTAGATTTGTATGTATATAACCTGGCAATGGGTGGCGGTGGCTATTCTCTTTCAGTTGCAATCAGTATTCTAAAAAGTCTCGTCAGCGTTGTACTTCTAGTTGCTACCAATAGTCTTTCAAAATTAGTAAGAGGTGAAGGCTTTATTTAGCCTACTTATTAATATAAGAATTTATTAATTAACTTTCCTTCCAACAGCATTGTATACTCAAGGTTTTACCATGCAGCCTTAATGAATGTTTACTACAAATTTCTATGGCGACCAGTTTTTATACATAACCACAATATATTTTGCAATGATCTTTAAATATGTATTTACATAAACATATAGAAAGTCAGGAGGGGTCTATTCGTGATAAAGAATTATGCAACGAAGCGAGAACTAATGAAAAAGAAAAAAAAGTA
>JBMNUR010000198.1:0-5801 GCA_050946395.1 Peptococcales bacterium | reverse complement strand
GGACACTCGGTCAGATATTTCGATAACCTCATGGAGCTTATGGCTTATGAAAATAACCGTCAGATTTCTCTCTTTACGCATGCGGCGGATTAGTTCAAATAAATGATCCGTTTCATTTTTTGACAGTGAACTGGTAGGTTCATCAAGTATCAGGACATCAATATTCCTTGATACTACTCGAACTATTTCAACAATCTGTTGTAAAGCCATACTGAGATTTGAAACTTTCTCGGTTGGATCCAGGATAACCCCCATACTGTCTACCACACTGGCCGCCATCGAATTCATTTTCTTTTCATCTATCAGTCCGATTTTGTTCACCGGTTGCCGCCCGGCAAATATGTTTTCAGCTACGCTCATATTACCTGATAAACTCAGTTCCTGGTGGACGATGCCGATCTTATGCACAAATGCATCCGTAGGATTATTGATATTCACCTTTTGTCCGTCTTTGTATATAACTCCGGAGTTAGGCTTGTAAACGCCGCCCAGTATTTTAATGAGCGTCGATTTTCCGGCTCCGTTTTCACCAATAACAGAGTGAATCTCGCCTCTTTTAAACTCAAGGCAAATATCTTTCAGCACATAATTCCCGCCAAACATTTTACTGATATTTTCAAGTTTAAGAATATTGTCCATCAAATCCACCCCTTGCTTAACGCTCTTCGAGTGCGCATAACATCAACAAATAACGCGATAATTAAAATAATGCCGCTTATCGCATTTTGCCATTCGGAACGTCCGTTAAACATGACAAATGCATTGTTTACCAGCGCAACCAGCAATATCCCCAAAGCCGTGCCAAACATACTGCCTTCTCCCCCGCTCATAATCGCGCCTCCCGTAACAGCTGCAGCAATCGCGCGTGTTTCCGCTCCGACGAAAAACCCTGCAAATCCGAGAGCATAACGGCTGGACATCAGGATCCCGGATATTCCGGCCAAACATCCGGATAAAGCGAATCCAAGGATTATAACTTTATTTACCGGTATCCCTGACATAAACGCAGTTTGTTTGGATGTACCCACAAGATACAATTGTTTGAACACTTTGAGGCGCGGAAGTAAAAAACCGAGAATAACAGTTATAACAATCGAAATAATTACTAATCCCGGAATTCCAAGAACTTTTCCCTGACCGATACTCAGGAAGCTTTTAGGAAGCCCGGTAACCTGGTATCCAAGCGTAAGCACATAGCACATACCCCTAAGAGCGGTTTGCATACCAAGAGTTGAAACGAACGGGGCAAGATTTCCCAAGCCAACCATTAAACCGTTCAAAAAACCCGTTGCAATACAAAATATTAAAGTTATTACGATCGACAAAGGAACCGGTATACCCGCCCGCATCAGCAGGGCAACCACAACGCTGGAAAAAGCGACGATTGCGCCCACCGACAGATCAACGCCGCCCAATATTAAAACAAACGTCATTCCGCATGCTAAAAGTAAATCGCAAGCCATACTGATCAAGATTGCCTCAAAATTAGTCGAAGAGAAAAATGCTTCTCCCTTTACAATCGTCATAAATACAACGATTGCAGAATTCAATGCTATGAGTGTAACAATACGGCTGCTTGATCTTAACTTTGCTTTGAAACCATCCATTTCTTTTCCCCTTCAAAACCAGTATTGATATCAATGTGTTACAATAACTTCAAGCCATCTTTCCGAGTGCCTCTTGAACAAACACCAATGCTCTTACAAGATGAAACGCACATTTCCATTCAGTACCCTTGGCGGGATTCTTTATGCTGCCGTCGCGCCACAATCTTTCATACCATTCTCCGTACTGCTCGTCATAAAAATGATTGCGGCAATATTCAATCTGATCAACAAAGCGTTCATAGTACCTTTTTTCACCGCTTTTTTCATAGCTGAGCGCAAATCCGCACAGCGCTTCGGCATTCGTCCACCAAACCTTATCGTCCCATAGCGAATTCGTTTCCTTAAACCAATCGACAGCAACAGGTTCAATCCTGCTTGCATCCGCATATGAAAACATACCGCCCATTTCAAAATCATGACCAATTTGATATGCCCAATCAGAAATTTGAAGCGCTCTCTCCTTTATTTTCGAATAGTTGAGAGATTCGCAAATATACAGCATAAACCACGCGGACTCCATCATATGGCCGGGATTAACAAAACGGGAGAGCGGTGTACTCATATCAACCTTGTTATCGCGAGTAACAGCTTCAAATACGACCTGTTCTTCATCCCTGGCAAACCAGTTGCAAATTTTTTCGAGGCACTCATTAAGCAGCTTTTCTGTACGATGCGGACCAAGCACCGGAATACAGGGAACTACTGCGCTCAAGCAGGTCATATACATATCATGCCATATATAACGCTCATCCCATGTATTTTCATATATGTCTTTAAAATATGGATCAAACATATTCACTTCAAGCGTATCATAGGATTCATTAAGAACCCTCAGGCATTCCTCGTCATCATTGTTAACCGCATGCAAATATTCCGCCAACCCTTGAATTGCATGGAAGTCAGCATAAATTGAAGTCGTCCCGACAAGAACCTTACCTTCCCTTGTCAGGCGGTAATTCCAGCGTCCTTTGCCGGCATAAGCCTTTTCAAGCAGGAATTTCAGCCCATGTTTAGCCATATCAAGCCACTCGGCCCGCTGTTCAATACGATTGTATAAAAGCGAATAAACATAAAGCTGTCTGGCTTGAAACCAAATATATTTTTTATCGTCAGTAAGGTTGCCTTCCCTGTCAAAACAAGTGAAATACCCGCCATATTCCTTATCGATACATCGTTTATCCCAAAACGGCATAATATCGTTAAGGATGTGATTCTTACAGTAATCCGCGTAACGCAACTCATCCATATGATTCTTCCTTCCTGCAATAATTATTTTTGTTTATTAATTTATTTTAAAATTTCATTTCAGCCCGTTGCATCACGTGCTCCTGGTACTCTTTATCCAGTTCGACGAAATAGCCGCTCCAACCCCAAACGCGCACAACAAGATCTTTGTAATTCTCCGGCTCTTTTTGCGCCTTCAGCAACACTTCTTTGTTTATCGTATTTAATTGAATCTGATGTCCTCCGGAATCGATAAATGATTTAACTAAGTATGCAACTTTCGTGATACCGTCATCATTTCTAAAAACAGTATCATGTAGTTCAATAGTAAGTGGCCCTCCGTTAATTACCCTTTTAAGATCTGGTTTTGTAAAAGAGCGAATTACTGAAATAGGTCCTTTTGTCTTAATTCCTAAACTTGGAGAATAGTTAGCAGGTATATATTCCCCGGCACGTCTTCCGTCCGCCGAAGCCCCCAACATCCGACCATGATAAATGTAGTATGACGCAGTTCCGGTACCTGCTCGATAGATACCGCCTCGATCATTCTTTTTGTCAGCTACTATATCTGCAAACATTTCTATAAGTTTTACCGCGATGGAATCCACGTAATCATCGTCATTCCCCATTTTTGGTGATTCATGTTTTAGCTTTATATAAAGTTCATCATGGCCTACAAAGTTAGCTTCTAATGCTTTTTTCAACGTATCTGCCGTAATCGATTTTTCTTCAAAAATATATTTCTTGATTGCTGCAAGAGAATCCGCTGCATTCGCAATTCCGGTACCATGCAAACCATAATTATTATATATGCAGCCTTTTGAAATATCCACAGCGTTGTCAAGACAGCCAAACATAAATAGTGATAAAAACGGTGCCGGCTCAAGATAGATATTGTTAAATGTGCTAATTCCAGTTTCTATGTAGGTGTCATTACTAATTGCGCTAACCTTAGTTTCTATGCAAGCATTAATCTGCTCTTTAACAAAACTCATAAACTCAGAAAAGTCTTTGCAATCCTGTAAATCTTCTTCAATTGCTTTGTTAACTGCTGCCAGAAGTGAAAGAGCCCCAATGTTTGGAATTTCCATTCCTTTTCCAGGTATTATAAATTCCCAGCATGCTGCAACGGAATAATCCCTTGCATCCTCAAGATCATACCCCAGTGCAACTAATCCGGGTATAACTATATCGTCATTCGAATACTGGGGAAAACCCAAACCCTGCTTTGTCAACTGGGATCCAAGCTCATAAAGTTGGATCGGTGTATTTCTATCAACCCTTAAATTAATTTTTGGATCTATCAGTTTTAGTTCACAACTAGCTTTCAGGCACATCTCAGTAAGCGGATTGACCGCATTGTTACCCTTCCGGTCAACGCCGCCCAATACGATACTTTGCCCATTATCGCCGACCTGGACCATTCCGGGGTAGAGATCGGCGTCTTTATTGAAAGTAAGAAAAAACTCCTCCAACAGCTCAAATGCTTGGTCTTCATCCAGCCGACCCGCCTTCAAGTCAGCTTTTAGATACGGCCACATGTATTGGTCAAATCTTCCGATTGTATTAGAATAGTTATAAGCGGCAAACAATGCAAAATGAAAGATTCGAAATGATTGCAGCGCCTCCCGGAATGTTTGGGCACCGTAAGCAGGTACTCGCCTAAGAATTTCCGCCAATTCGTAATTTTCAGTTTTCTCGGCATAGTCCGCATAGCGGCTTGTTAAATCCAGGACCGCGTCTATACAGATAATTACCGCTTCCAAAAATTCTCTTTTATCATCGTCGGGCATTTTGGTCAACTTGTGGACCGCCTGGCCGCGAAGTTTTAAGAGTCCGCTTTTAATGACGGAATCATAATCCGGTGTAAGATTATTTATTTGACCGTTTTCATGGAGGTAATGCGTCTTCCTTATAGCTTCACGCTCGCTGTCGCTTAGTATTTCCGGTAATCCGCATACAGTTCGCGTAAATGCAATTCTTTCCCCGGCGAGCAAAACGGGCTCTTCCTTCTCTAATACCCATTTCAGCCTCTTTGCCGAGCGTATCATATGCGAATCGTTATCTAAGACAAGCTGTTTTGTAAAATCGGTATATTCCGAGGTATATATCTCCTGCCTGAATTTATGGTGTTCTTTTTCGTTAATCTGCTTTAGAAGCATTTCAATTCTTGCGTTCATAACACAACACTCCTAATACCATATTTGGAAAATGCTTTTGTATGAATATTCGGGGCAGTATTTTCACTAAAAGGTACATTATAGTTTTTCCCGATCATTGGGTATTTCGCCCCGGCTGCCTTGTTATACGGCAATAATTCAACTTTTTGCAGATGCCTGGAGCCTTTCAATAGTTCCGCAAGATTGTTCATATTCTCTTCCGTATCATTAACTCCGGGGATCAACGGAACACGAATGATAAATTCGCGGTCGCTTTTGCAGAGCCAACTAAGGTTTTTCAATATTTGAACGTTATCGATCCCGGTATAACGCTTGTGTATTTCCGTATCCGTATGCTTCACATCCATAATTACTAAATCCGTTTTTTCCACAACCGCTTTAAATGTCTCGCTTGCAGCGCATCCCGACGTTTCTATGGCAATATGCAGCTTTGACTGTAGTTCTCTGATTGTTCCAAGTAAAAACGCAGGCTGCGCCAAAGGTTCTCCCCCTGTAAACGTAACTCCCCCGCCGCTTGCCTTCAGAATTTCGCCGCCTTGTAAAATTTTCTCCGCAAGTTTGTCCGCTCTGTATACTTTACCGCTTATTGCCCTTAAACCTAGAGGACACACTGTTGTACATCTACCGCAGACAATACAGGCATCATGTTCGCAAACTTTTTTGCAACTCCCGCAATTGATACAAGAAGCAGTTCTAACCATTAACTGCGGTTCAAAGTACTGTCCCTCCGGATTATGACACCAGACACATCGCATAGGGCATCCTTTTAAAAACACGCTTTTACGTATAC
>JBMNUR010000197.1:0-5846 GCA_050946395.1 Peptococcales bacterium | reverse complement strand
TTTCACCGACTAGTTTACGCCCATGCTGGGCGCACAAAATAAAAACGCACCAATCGGTGCGTTTAGTAATTAAATTTTCCCTACAGCTTTTAAAACTTCACTAATTTTTGATTTTTGTTCTTCAGTTGCACTAATCATAGGTAATCGTAGTTCACCAACATCTAAACCTATTAGATTAACTGCAGTTTTAACGGGGATAGGATTAGTGGTGATAAACATTGTTCTAAACACAGGAAATAATTTTTGATGTACCTTTTGGGCATCTTGAATTTTACCTTCTAAATAAAAATCAATCATTGCTTTAATTTCTTTACCAACCACATGACCGGCAACACTAATAATACCGTGTCCACCTAAAGAAAGTATAGGTAAGGTTAATGAATCATCTCCACTAAAAATCAAGAATTCATCAGATACTAAAGATTTTATTGCACTTACTTGATCCATATCACCGGCGGCTTCTTTAATGGCTATAATGTTAGGAATCTGAGAAAGTTTAAAAACTGTGTCAGGTAGCATATTGGTTGAGGTACGTCCGGGAACATTGTATAAAAGAATAGGTAAACTTGTATTTTCTGCTATAGTTGCAAAATGCTGATACAAGGCACCTTGGGGTGGTTTATTATAATAGGGTACTACAAGCATTACTCCGTCCACACCTATTTCCTCGGCAGCCTTAGTTAACTCAATACTATCTTTGGTTGAATTTGAGCCGGTACCCGCAATAACCTGCCCCTTATTCCCAACCGCCTCCTTTATAGCCTGAAATAACTTGATTTTTTCAGACTTAGACAAAGTGGGTGATTCACCAGTAGTACCAGCAACTACTACACCATCATTACCATTTGAAATTAAATGTTCTGCTAACTCCTGCGCTTTTCTGTAGTCCACCTCTAAATTTTTGTCAAAAGGTGTCACCATTGCGGTTAATAGTCGACCAAAAACCATTTAAAAAACCTCCTAACTTAAATTAAATTTTTTATGCAAAGCAATCACAGCCTTTTCCATATCCTCTTTTTTCACTAAACACCATATAGTTGTATGAGAATCTGCGGTTTGCAAAATTTGAATATTATTTTCCGTTAAGGCTTCTACAATTTTGGCCATTACACCTGGGACACCTGCCATATTTGCTCCCACCGCCGAAACCTTCGCACATCCCGGCAGGATCTCTACTTCTAAATCAAGATTTTCAATAACTCTTATTGCTTTTTCCGCATCTTCGTCTTTTACCGTAAAAATCACTTGGTGAGGATGAACATTAATAAAATCGATACTTATATTTGATAAAGCCATAGCTCGGAAAATTTTTAATTCCAAACCTTTCGCATTTTCAGATTTGTAAGTGGATATTTTTAATTGAGTAATCCTAGGCATATGAGTGATTCCCGTAATAAGACGGTCGGCACTAATCTCAACAGTGTTGCCTGAATTGCCATTATAAGTAACTAAGGTTCCCGGAGAATCTTCAAAAGTAGATCTAATCTTTATGGGAATATTTTTCTGCATTGCTATTTCTACTGCCCGGGGATGAATGACTTTGGCACCCTGATGGGCTAAATGACATATTTCATTATATGTCAATGATTTTAAAGTTTTAGCATCCTTAACAATCCGCGGATCAGCAGTTTTTATTCCATCCACATCCGTAAATATTTCTACAAATTCAGCATCCAAAGCTACACCTAAAGCAGCTGCAGTTGTATCACTCCCACCCCTACCTAGAGTTGTTAAATCACCTTTTTCAGTTATTCCTTGAAAACCAGTGACAATAACAATTTTTTCTGCTTTTAAATTTTCAATAATTTTATCAGGCTTAATCTTTAGTATTCGGGCTTCGGTAAATGAATCATCAGTAATAATTCCTGCCTGTGCACCTGTTAAAACAGTAGCTTGATAGCCTAATTCATTAAAAACCTGACAAAGAACCACTGCAGAAATAATTTCACCACAGTTTAACAGAAGATCTAATTCCCTGTTATTTGCATTTTTATTAACATTTTTAATAAGATCAATTAGGGTATCAGTGGAATAAGGGTCACCAGACCTGCCCATAGCAGAAACAACAACTACTGTACTATAACCCATCTTTTTGGCGGCGATTACTTTATTAGCTGCTTGCAAACGCTTTTCATTTGTAGCTAACGACGTGCCGCCAAATTTTTGAACAATTATATTCACAAGTTTCCACCTCTATTAAATAAGATTATTGACGAGTAATGCTTCTGCTATTTGTACAGTATTGGTGGCAGCTCCTTTACGGATTTGATCCGCCACGACCCATAAATTTAAACCATTGGGTATAAATAAATCTTTACGAATTCTACCCACATATATTTCATCAGTATTGGAAGTATAAAGGGGCATAGGGTAAATATTTTCTTGAGGATTATCCTGAACAATTATTCCTTTAGTATTACTTAATACTTCTCTAGCAATTTCCGGAGTTATAGGGTCTTCAGTTTCAATATAGATAGATTCAGAATGGCTGCGATATACAGGAACTCTCACTGTTGTTGCTGTAATTCCAATATTATAATCATCAAAAATTTTATGTGTTTCATTAACCATTTTCATTTCTTCTTTGGTATAGTTATCTTCCATCCAAACATCAATATGAGGTATTAAATTAGCGGCTATTTGATAAGGGAATACTTTAGGTTCTGTTTTGTCCTTATTAAGAATCTGCGAGTTTTGCAATTCTAGTTCATCCAATCCTTCTTTTCCTGCACCTGAAACCGCCTGATAGGTAGAAACAATAATTCTTTTAATTTTACTCAATTTATATAAGGGGTAAAGGGCTGCTACCATTATAATGGTCGAACAATTAGGATTAGCTATAAGCCCTTGATGATTTTTTAATGCATTACTGTTTACTTCCGGAACAACCAAAGGAACATCCTTATCCATACGAAAAGTACTACTATTATCTATGACGACAACACCTTTTTTTTGAGCTAAACGACCAAAAGCTCGACTTGCTGGCCCTCCAGCGAATAAGGCTAAATCTATACCTGTAAATGATTGTTCAGTTGTTTCTTCAACAATAAATTTTTGTCCCTCATAGACGATCTCTGTTCCAGCCGAACGCTTGCTGGCTAAAAACTTTAAACTTTTATAGGGAAAATTCCTTTCAGCCATTACTTGCAAAATTTCTTGGCCAACCGCTCCTGTAGCACCAACTATAGCAACATTAAGTTTTTTCATAATTTAACTCCTCCTAAATGGATTTTGGTCCACTAGAAGGAATGATTTACCTATCAAGGATAGGTTGAATTTGTTTACCTTCTAGGGCCTTTACTATGGTTTCCAGTAATAGATTCATATTTGCAACTAACGAATTAGGTTTTCGTATGGGATCATCTTGACTAAAAGGAACAAAATAAATGTTTTTAGTATTTAAAAGTGCCCCGAGGTTTTTTGCATTATTGCTTAATCCATCATTGGTGGAAATAGCAATAACTACTGGTTTAATATTACGCAAATGGGCTTTTACTGCCATTAATACTGGTCCATCGGTAATTCCATTAGCCAATTTACCCAGGGTATTCCCGGTACAGGGTGCAATCACAACACAGTCAAGATAGTTTTGAGGACCAATAGGTTCTGCTTCAGTGATAGAAGTAATTATTGGATTACCAGAAGTATTTTTAAATTTTTCATACCAATCTTCCGCCTTTCCAAATCTAGTATCTGTGTTTAGACTGGCATCGGAAAGAATAATAAAGACCTCTGCCCCAGCATTTTTTAAATTTTCAATTTGAGGCAATATTTTATCAAAGGTACAATGGGATCCAGTAATAGCTAAACCAATTTTTCTACCTTGTAATTTCATGAAATTTTACCTCCTACCTCACTTTTCTCGGGTAAGGAGATTTCTTTTAGAATGAGCTTAGGCAGAATTTCAGCTAATATAAGACCAGCAGTTTTCGGAGCGACTAATCCAGGTAAACTAGGCGTCAATATTGCTTGGATACCTAATTTCTCTGCAGCTGAGAAATCAGTGCCCCCCGGTGCTGAAGCAATATCAATAATTAATACATCCTTATTAACTCTCGTTAAGCGTTTTTCGGTCAAAATTTGAATCGGAACGGTATTGATTATTAAATCAGCCGAAGGTAACAATTCCGGTAGCTCTTCATAAGTATAAGCATTAAGGACCATTTCTTTTGCCCGAGCTATATCAGCAAGTTTCCTGGCAACTACAGTAGTCCTTGCTCCCAATGCTTGAAACATTCTGGCCAAAGTTTTACCACATCTACCAAACCCGATAATGATTGTATTACTGCCATGAATGGTAATGGGTAGTTTTTCCATAGCTATTTGCAAACAAGCTTCAGCAGTGGGAATGGAGTTAGGAATAGCAATTTCATCTAAATTAGCAATTTCAATTAAAGTTTTTTGATAAAATCTTGCCCACTCTTTAAGAAAGGGTTTTGCTACACCTAGGAAAATTGGCACATTCCCAGGTATGCTTTGAAAAATATCTTCTGTTAATTGAATTTTCATTTTCGAAAAGGTTGTAATAATTTTTCCTTCGAAATCAGTTCCAGCCATTGGTAATATGATTGAATTGACATTTTGGATTGCTTCACTTAAATCTTGATAAAACTTACAACCTTGTAATTCCCTTCTCTCCGGCAATCCTATAACTTTGACCTCCGCTTTTAGCTCCAAAAGTTTATTAATTAAGAAGATTTGCCTTTCATCGCCACCAACCACTCCAATAGTAATCCCGATAAGTTGCTCAGCCATTTTTAAACCTCCCTACCTCTTTGCTACAGTCATTATATGAGGTAGGAAGAAATTGCGTGCATTAATATTGGTAAAAACTTTATTTTGATGGAAGCTATAAGGTTTATGATACTATTACTATTTTAATTGAATTCTAAGGTAACACTTCTACAAGATGGTTTCCAAGCCATATTTCAACCCTTGCCAAGTAATTACTTTTTTACAGGCTAGGACTATCCCGGGCATAAAGGATTCTCTAGTTAATGAATCATGTTTGATGGTCAAAGTTTGGCCAATTCCACCAAAAATTACTTCTTGATGAGCTATTAATCCTGGTAAGCGCATACTATGTATTTTTATGCCTTGATAATCTCCACCTCTTACTCCTGAGATTTTTTCATATTCTTTAGGGTTACCCTGCTGTTGAGGTTGACGAACTTTGGTTATTTCTTCTAAAGTTTTAATTGCAGTTCCGGAAGGTGCATCTAGCTTCTGGTCATGGTGTTTTTCAATGATTTCTACATTAGGAAGGTATCGTGCTGCTTCTTTGGCAAATTTCATCATTAAAATAGCACCAATGGCGAAGTTGGGAGCAATAAATATTCCCACTTTCTTTTCTTCAGCCAAAACTTTTAAATTATTAACTTCATCCTCTGATAGTCCAGTTGTACCTATCACAAGATTAACTCCATTTTTTATAACCTTTGGAGCGTTATTTAATAAAGCCTGGGCATTAGTAAAATCAACAATTACATCTAAATTTTGATTTTGTAATACTTCATTTAAATTGGTTTCAATACAAACCTCTATAGGTCTACCTATTAAGTGGCCCAGTTTATAACCTTGATTAATCACATCTATTGCCGCTATAAGTTCTAGATCGGGATCATCAAAAACTGCTTTGCATATTTCCTGGCCCATTTTTCCACAGGCACCCATTACTCCTACTCTGATTTGTTTCATAACGCTCCTCCTTGCAATTTATAAATCGGGTAGGAGGGAAAATTAAATAATTTTCCCGACCTCCCACACCACCGTGCGTACCGTTCGGTACACGGCGGTTCTTTAGTTTTCACATACTTTCAAATATTGCTCCGTGAATGTTGGGTAAC
>JBMNUR010000196.1:0-5852 GCA_050946395.1 Peptococcales bacterium | reverse complement strand
TTTCTACCTACTCGATATGCTGTAGGTATCAATTTATATACTTTGCCATTTTGCAAAGTGTCAAGGAACACAGTACTGGAATGGGCCCTTTAAGGGTACCGAAAATGCACGCATTTCTTGTAAAAAATAATTTTTCCCTATGGTGGAGGATTTTAGCATAAATTGTAGAATTATATTAAATATTGGATTTTAATATTTCGGCAAACCTTTCGAAAGATAGGGACGCAAAGCTATGGGTCTAAGATCTTTACAAGATTATGATTGCCAAGCTGCTCGTGAAAACGGACATGTGCGGCTCTATAGTTAGAGTCGCTTTTTTTGAAAAATATTTTAGGTGGTGGAGGGAAAGTGAAGTTAAGTTTAAAAGTAAGGCTGCCTCTTCTATTGGTAGGTTTGATCTTAGTAAGTAATATTGCTTTGGCTGTGCTAAGCTACCAAAAAAGCTCTGAAATGGTTTTGGAAGGTGATGGGAATTTATTAAAAAGAATAGTTGATGATTATCGAAAATCCACTGAATTGGTTGTAGAAATTGAAAAACAGGTAGTAAATGGTTTAAGTAATAGGGTGGATTTTATAGAATTAGTTAAAATAGCCAATCAATATGAATCCTATGCTGATCTAAGAAATGCCCATGGAGACTCTTTAATTAGTGTTAGTAGAGAATTAGAAAGAGTCAGTAACAGTCGGGATAATTTAGAGCAAATTTATCTAATTAATAATAAGGGGAAAGTAATTGTTGATAGTATAGGAAACGCTATTGAAAATGATTTTTCTTTAAGTAGTTATTCTTATAACGTGATGTATAAAAAGGAACTAAATGTTTCCAAAAATATGGTATCACTTAATTCCGGTAATAATGTAGTTCAATTTGCTGCTCCGATTGTTGACCCGGAAACTAATGAAGGTATAGGGATGACTGTTAATGCCATTTATACTGATTCTTTTTTTACTGATTTACGTGCCGAAAAACTGGGGGAAACTGGTTTTCTTTCTGTATTAGATAATAACTCGCAAGTCCTTAGTCATAATGATGAAAATTTAATTGGTAAACCAACAGAAAATGAAGTAATTAAAAAACTTTTAATTGATATTAAACTAGCTAAGGAAGAAATTACGGAATCTAAATTAGATACATATGATAATGGGAATATAACTTTTGCATATACAATGATTCCCGGATTGGAATGGTTGGTGATTGCCGAGGAACCTACAGATGAATTTTTTCAGGGGGTTTATGACTTAAGAGAGAGCCTGCTCATTTCAGGCTTTATTGTGGCAATTATTGCTTTCCTTTTTGGTATATGGCAAAGTCGATTAATTATCAAACCAATTAATATTCTTCAAACTACTATAAATAAAGTTGCTCAAGGTCATATGATTACAACAGATCTCAAACGCAATGATGAACTTGGCGCATTAGCTAATTCCTTTAATACCATGGTAGAAAATCAAAAAGATCTTTTAGACCATATAGCAAATACATCCAGAGAACTTAACAGTGCTTCCTTATCTTTAAGTACCGTTGGGGAAGAAGTCCTTGCTAGTGCCGAGCAGGTTGCTACTAGTATTGACCAAGTAGCAGCTGGTATCGGTGATAATGCCAAAGACGTGGAATTAACTAGTCATGCTCTTTTTGATGTAGGCGATAAAGTAAATGATGTATTAAATATAGTGCGTCAAGTAGAAAATCAGAGTAAATTAATAGCAGATTTAAATAATAACGGTGTAACGATTGTAGAAGATTTACAGACTTCAAATACTCATAGCACTGAAGCAACGAAGGTTGTTGCCCAAGATATTCATGAACTTTTTGCAAAATCCTCTCAGATCGGAAATATCGTAGTTACTATTGATACAATTGCCGAACAGACTAATCTTTTGGCCTTAAATGCAGCAATTGAAGCTGCCCGAGCCGGAGAAGCGGGTCGAGGGTTTGCTGTGGTAGCAGAAGAAATAAGAAAACTAGCTGAACAAAGTGCGACAAGTACTAGAGAAATACATAATATTATTAAAGCAATCCAAAAGGATATTGAACAGGTAGTAGGAAAAATGCAAGAGGTTGAGGTAGTAGTTACCAAAGAGAGTCAGGCAGTAAAAGAAGCAAAAGATATTTTTGCTAAAATCCATAGTGCAGTTAATAGCATTACCCAAGAGATTTACTTAGTTTCACAAGCTATGGACAAGTTAGTAGCAAGTAAAGATGAGGTACAGGGTTACATGAATAATGTAAGTGCTGTTACTGAGGAAGTTTCAGCTAGTGCTGAGGAAATCGCCGCTACTGCGGAGGAGCAGACAGCATCAATGAATGAAGTAACACAATCCATAAATGGCTTAAAACAATTAGCGGAAGAATTGGATAAGCTACTACAATACTTCCAAGTTGGCGAAAGTGAGATTAATTCTTTAGATCCGTCAGCAATAGATGGAAAAGAATTAAAGTTAGAGGAAGTCTTTTCTGAAAAATCAATTGATGAGTTGGAACAAATAGAAGAAAATTTAGATATTCTTGAAAAAGAAGAGGAAAATAACTAAAGAAAAGCGAAGTAAAATACCGTTACCATCCCAAGGTAGCGGTATTTTTACAAGAAGCAGGATACAAGAGGCAACAACTAAAATAATTTCGTAACCATGTGCTCACGAAGAAACGAATTGACTCGTCTAGAAAGGGGAAAGAAAATTTGAAAAAGGTTGTTTTATTAGCAACTGGTGGTACTATTGCAACTCTAGAGGACAAGGATAAAGGGGGGTTAATGGCAAAATTAGGTGGGGAAGAATTGCTCCAAGGGATTAGCAGTCAATTTCAAGTAGAGGTGCAAAACTTCAGTACGGTAAATAGTACTTATCTTACTCCACTAGATATGTTTAGCATGGCCAAGGCCGTAGAAAATTTATTAATACAAGATGAAGTTTCCGGTGTGGTTATTACCCATGGGACATCTACTATGGAAGAAACCGCCTTTATTTTAGATTTAGTTATTGAGTCGAATAAACCGGTAGTTATTACCGGCGCCCAAAAACCTGCTGGAGATAATTGGCCGGATGGCCCCCAAAATCTAGAAACCGCTATTTTAGTTGCGGCTTCTTCAGAAGCAAAAGAACAAGGTGTAATGGTAGTATTCTGTAATAAAATATTTAGGGCTAGGGAAGTTAGAAAAATACATACAACAGGTCTTGACGCTTTTAGCTCAGATGATCGTGGTTTATTAGGCTTTGTATATAGTGATAGGGTCAAATTTTATCGGCAAAATATACGAAACACTTTAAAGATTCAGGAATTTGCTGATGTTTTGGTTGATATTATTAAATTTTATTCCGGTGCAGATAATAAATTTTTTCAAGCTGCAATTGAGGCTGGGGCACAAGGTATTGTGATAGAAGGAGTAGGATTAGGGAATGTTAACCGAGCTTATTATGAGGGTATTAAAGCTTGCCGAGAGCAAGGTATAGAGGTAGTAATTACTTCAAGAAGTCCTTTAGGATGTGTTCAGCCCCAATATGGCTATCTGGGTGGGGGAAATTCACTAGAAAAATTAGGCGTAATTTTCGCCGAAGATTTATCAAGTCCTAAAGCACGTTTACTTTTAATGCTAGCTTTTAATATGGGTATAAAAGGACAAAAAATTAAAGAACTGTTTAAAAAAATATAAAGATGAATGGAGGAAAAGATATGAATGTACGAAATTGGCATGCAGAAAAACTGGGTGAGAAAGTAGTTGCAGCACTCAAAAAAAATGGTTTCCAAGCAAGTTATTATCCTACCAAAGATGCTGCAAGAGATTATGTCTTAGAATTTATTAAGGAAGATATGGAGGTAGGAATAGGGGGCTCTATTACCTTAAATGAGTTGGAGTTACCGGAAAAGGCAAGTGAAAAAGGAGCCATTGTTTTAAACCACAATATACCTAATTTAATGCCTGAGGAAAAGTTGGACTTAAGAAGAAAGCAGTTATTATGTGATATTTTCTTATGTAGTACCAACGGTATTACCCTTGACGGCTACCTAGTAAATATTGATGGAACCGGAAATCGGGTAGCAGCTATGACCTTTGGTCCTAAAAAAGTGATTATCATTGCCGGAGTAAATAAGATCTCTCAAGATGTTGATTCTGCTCTTAAAAGAATAGAAACTGTAACAGCTCCTCAAAACAACAAACGACTGAATATACCCAATCCTTGTACAGCTTCAGGAGTTTGTGCAGATTGCAAAGGCAGCACAAGAATTTGTAATATTTATTCTATTATTAAAAGAAGACCTTCACTAACCGATGTGGAAGTTGTAATAGTAGGAGAAAATTTGGGCTTTTAGGGAGAGGGGACACACCACAATAAACGTAAAAGTCATTGCATAAAGGAAAAAATTCATGGGTGCGTGGGCGCGAAAACACTTTTCATTTCATAAAAGCAATTTGTGCAACGTATCATTGCGAGCGTTAGCGAAGCAATCTGAGCCGAAATATCCCTAATAGTGATTAGAAGTTAGTAGTAGAAGGAAAGATGGTGGGAAAATACCCCACCATCTTTTATGGTGCGCCCAGCATGGGCGTAATCTAATGGGTGAAAGTCCGATACGGGGTTGATAGTGCCAACCGTTAGCTTAAGACAAGGGTGTCCATCGTGAGGTGGAATCTGAAGGAAGTCAGCGGCCACGGTTTTAAAAGTTTATCTTCACAGTATGAGAAATTTAGACTGTCTTAATGAACCACCAAGTACCGAACGGTATGCTTGATGGTGTGAGAGGACGGAAATTAAAATAATTAATTACCTCCTACTCGATTCAGTAGGTTTTTAGCTACTGTAGGTTCTGTAGCTACTGTAGAATAAATAAAACGAGTTTTATTTATTCTACATAAATTAATTCATATTCCTTGAAGCCCAATCCAATTTTCTCCCCATGATTGATTTGAATATTATAATCATTTTCAGGCCATAACTGACTTAAAAGATCCTCACCTGCTTTTTCATTTAAAAGATCAATCGAGGCTTGATCTAATGCCACAGGGTCATAAGAGGCTAAAATACCTATATCCTGTATAATTTTTTCTTGAGCTTTGCCAACACAGTCACATTCTTTGGAAATATGGGTTAAAAAGTTAATAAAGCAAACTTTATCTTTTTTATATTTAATGGCACCTAAGGCATACTCCGCCATTTTCTCTTGAAGGAGATCACTAGTCTTACTTAAGGTATGGGTAATAGCCTGGAAGCGACAGGTTGCAATACATTCGGCACAACCGTAGCATTTTTTTGAATCTATGTGAGCTGCTCCATCATAAATTTGGATAGCGTCTACCGGACACCATTTAATACATAGACCACAGGATTTGCATTTATCCTGGGCTACCTCAGGTTTAACATCAGCGTGTTGAATTTGTTTACCACTTCTAGGAGCACAACCCATGGCTAAGTTTTTAATACTTGCTCCTAACCCAGAAAGTATGTGACCAGTCATATGACTAAGAACAACTAAGGAGTGAGCGTGTAAAATATCATTGGCAATTTTTACTGAAGAAAGGTGTTTTCCATCTATTTCTACTTCGGAATAGTTCTTAGATAAAAGTCCATCAGCGATTATGACGGGCACACCTAAATTACTAATACTAAAACCGTGCTTATCGGCTTGGAGCAAGTGGTTAATGGAATTAAAACGTTCTCCTCTATATAATGTATTGGTATCAGTTAGAAATGGCAAAGTACCAAGGTTTTTGATTTTTTCTAATAAAGGCTTTATCCATTCTGGTTTAATGTGACCCGTATTATTTTTTTCGCCAAAATGAATTTTAATTGCCGTATATTCATCAGGATTAAAAATATGTTCAAAACCAGCATTGTCAAATAAATTTACAACTTTTTTG
>JBMNUR010000195.1:0-5898 GCA_050946395.1 Peptococcales bacterium | reverse complement strand
TTTACCAACCATTTATGGCATTATTTTTGCGTTTTTCCAAACTTGTCCGGCGATTACAGACCGGTAGTGTGCATACCTATTTAGCTTATATTTTTGTTACTTTAATTGTACTTTTGGCTGTGGCCAGGTAGGAGGGGATCTGATGGAGGTTGTTGCCTATATTGTGTTTCAAACCCTAGTGTTGATTTTTTTAGCTCCAATCTTAGCTGGTTTTATTAAGAAAGTAAAAGCTGGCTTACAAAATAGAAAAGGGCCTAGTATTTTTCAGGTTTATCGAGATATTTACAAATACATGAAAAAAGATAGTGTTGTTTCCAAGCATACTTCTTGGATATTTAAGGCTACACCTTTGATAGTCTGGTCGAGTACTCTTTTGGCCGGTTTATTGGTGCCGACAATTTACCCATTAAGTCCTTTAGCCTCTTTTGGTGATATGATAGTTTTCATCTATCTTTTGGCTATTGCTCGTTTTTTTATGGCTTTGGCGGCTCTAGATACAGGTAGTTCTTTTGGGGGCATGGGAGCCAGCCGGGAAATGGCAGTTAGCTCTATGGTGGAGCCAGCTTTATTTATGGCAGTTGCGGCTTTGGCCCTTTTAACCAAAACTACGGATATAAGTAGTATGGTGGTATCTTTAGCCCATAATCCTTCCCAAATATTTACGCCTGGGTTTTTACTGCTTTTAGTTGCTTTTTATCTTATTTTAATTACCGAAACAGGGAGAATCCCTGTGGACAATCCTGATACTCACTTAGAATTGACTATGATTCATGAAGGAATGCTCTTAGAATACTCCGGAAAGAATTTAGGTCTTATGCTTTGGGCATCAGCCATTAAGCAATTAATACTCTTTAGTATTATGGCTAATGTGTTTTTACCTTGGGGCATTTCTACCGACTTTACTTTGTTAGCCTTAATTACTAATTCTTTATTTTTCCTAATAAAAATGGCGGTTATAGGGGTTATTATTGCTTTTACAGAAATATCTTTTGCCAAAATGCGCTTCTTCCAGATTCCTGAATTTTTAACCAGTTCTCTGGTAATATCTTTTTTGGCTATCATTATGTACCTAAGTATAGGGGGGAGATAGATGAACTGGTTGATATATTTGATGTTAGCTGTAGCTTTCTTTATGGTGGCCACCACCTCAATTAAAGGTATGGTACGGCTTCTGGCAATCCAGTCTTTAACTTTGGCTCTTTTAGGGTTGTTGATGGGTTACTTTACCGGTTTTAGGGAATTTTATATTGCCGCTATATTGACTTTTACTATGAAAGGTTTATTGATTCCTTACATTTTGCTTTTTACCATTAATAGAGTCAATGTGAGCCAAGAAGTAGAGCCATTTATAGGTATAAAAAAATCTCTGTTAATTTGTCTATGTTTGGTTTTTCTGGCATTTGAAATATTGCCACCTGATATTTTGGCCCAGGAGGGTTTTGCCAATGGCACTATTCCCATTGCTGTAAGCTTGGCTTTAATCGGACTTTTTTTAATGATTGCCCGGAAAAAGGCTTTGGTTCAGATTATTGGACTCTTAGTTATGGAAAACGGCTTGTATTTATTAGGTATGTCAGCTACATACGGTATGCCCTTTTTAGTGGAAATGGGAGTTTTCTTGGATCTGGTTGTAGGTGCCCTTTTAATGGGAGTTTTGACCTTTCGTATTAGTAAAAACTTTGATTCTATTGACACTAATGAATTAAATCGACTGAAAGGATGAGGACTATGCAGGCTCTAATATTATTATTAATTCCTTTGGGGATAGCCGCCTGGACCTTTCTTTTACGTGAAGAAAAAATCCAGGGTAAAGTCCATTTTACCGGTGCTTTGGTGACTCTATTCTGGGGAGGTTTTCTGGTAAAAAATGTTTTTCAAAGTGGACCTTATTGGGCCTTAGGGGAAAGTATTTATGTAGATTCTTTGAGTGCTTTGATTATTACCGTAATTATAATTGTGAATTTTGCTGTTAGTCTCTTTATTCCTGATTACTTACGGGAGGAAAAAAACAATGGCTTAATCACAAAAAAGCAAACCAGGCTCTTTTATCTTTTAGTAAATATTTTTGTTACCACTATGCTTAGTGTTGTAGTTGTGAATAATTTAGGTTTGATGTGGGTGGCTATTGAAGCTACTACTTTAGCCTCGGCTTTACTTGTTGGCTTTTATGATCATAAATATTCCTTAGAAGCTGCTTGGAAATATATTTTACTCTGCACTGTAGGGATTACCTTTGGTCTTTTGGGTACAGTCTTTACTTATTATTCTGCAATGAGTGTTTTAGGACATGCCGGTGATGCTCTTCATTGGACAAAACTAGTGAGCATTGCACCAATACTTGATCCTAGTATTATAAAAATTGCCTTTATTTTTATCCTGGTAGGATATGGGACAAAAATGGGGTTGGCTCCTATGCATAACTGGTTACCTGATGCTCATAGCCAGGCCCCTACCCCGGTGAGTGCTTTATTATCGGCAGTACTTTTAAATTGTGCTCTCTATGGAATCATACGCTTTTACACTATTAGCAAAATTACTTTAGACAATACTTTTAGTAATCAACTCTTAATTATTTTTGGGCTTATATCTTTGGGAATTGCGGTTCCTTTTATTTTGCTTCAAGAAGATGTGAAACGGCTACTAGCTTATTCCAGTGTGGAGCATATGGGGATTATCGCCTTGGGTTTAGGAATAGGTACTAAATTAGCAATATTCGGTGCAGTCCTACATTTATTTAATCATGCTATGGCCAAGTCTTTATTTTTTATGGCAGTAGGTAGTATCAGTCAACACTTTAAGACTCGGGAAATTCCGAAAATTCATGGCATTGCAAAAGTAATGCCTAAAACAGTAGTCTTTCTACTTGTGGGCGCTTTTGCTGTGACGGGTTTGCCTCCTTTTAGCATTTTTTTAAGTGAGTTTACTATTGGACGAGCAACTTTTCAGGCGGGGCACTATTTAGTCGGGACTCTTTATTTAATCTTTATTGCTTTGATTTTTGCAGGTCTCGGGTTTCATATTGTTAACATGGCATTTGGTCCTGGTCCTAAAGAATTAGTTATAAAGAACGAAAATCCGGTTATGTTAACTGCCATGGCTATTCCTTTAGTATTTGTGGTTGGTTTGGGATTTTCCCTGCCTGATTTTGTAATAGAAATTATCGAACAAGTAGTAGCTGTTATCGGAAAGGGGATAGCTTAGTGAATAATAAAATAGTTAAGACTCTTAAAGAAAAGTTTCCAAGGATTGAGCTATACCGCAAGATTTCTAATGAATACTATCTTAGTATTCCCAAAGAATCATTAGTTGAAGTCAGTCAGGATCTAGAAGGCCAAGGCGCGGTCTTAAGTATCATGACCGGAACTGACGAGCGTAGTCTAGATGGTTATTTTCGTTTATATTATGGTTTTTCTATAGATGAGTCGGATATTTTTATCTTTCTTGTTGTGACTTTAAAAGAACCGGATTTGGCTTACCCTTCAATTACACCATTTATTCCAGCTGCTCATTGGTATGAAAGAGAAGCCATGGATATGTTGGGCTTAAGACCTGAGGGTCATCCGCAGCCTAACCGTTTGGTTTTACATCATGACTGGCCTTTAGGGGTTAGACCACTCCGTAAGGATTTTTCCAAAGAAAAAATCAACCAGCTAACAGAGGAAAAAGCAGAACATCGGTTTCACCAAGTGGATGGTGAAGGAAGCTTTTATGTACCTGTAGGGCCTATTCACGCGGGTATTATTGAACCGGGACATTTTCGTTTTGCTACGGCCGGGGAAAAAATAGTGAGTCTTGAAGCCAGGCTCTTTTATACCCATCGGGGGATAGAAAAACAAGCTGAAGGTCTAAATTTTTTCGAAGGTTTAGAATTAGCCGAGCGGATATGTGGGGTTTGTGCCTATTCTCATTCTACGGCATATTGTCAAGCCTTAGAAAAAATAGCCGGAGTAGAAATCCCACCGCGAGCACAGTACATTCGCACCCTTTTAATGGAAATGGAAAGACTTTATAATCATATTGGCGACCTAGGCAATATTTGTGCCGGGGTGGGGCTAGCATTTGGTTCCAGCAACGGGGCAAGGATCAAAGAACGCCTCCAGCGTGTTAATAAATATCTGGTAGGACACCGTTTCTTACGAGGTATTAATAAGCCAGGGGGGTTAAAATTTGATTTGCCGGCAGAATTTAAGGCTAAATTAAATCGGGAACTAGTAGAAATAGAAAAGGATACTCAGGAACTAGTGGAGATTCTTTTAGAAAATGTAATCTTCTTAAACCGGATTAATACCACCGGAATTATTACCTTGGAAAATGTGCGTGATTTAGCAGTAGTGGGGCCGGCGGCCCGAGGGGCAGGCTGGAATCGAGATTGCCGTAAGATTCACCCTTATGGTGTGTATAAGGATTTGGAATTTGAAGTACCTACTCATACAACCGGTGATGTAGCCTCTAGGTTTAAAATACGCTACTTTGAAGCAATTGAATCCTTTAAAATAATTAGGCAAATTTTAAGGAAAATACCACTAGGGTCCATTAGTATAGAGTTGGGAGATATTACTCCTTATCAATTTGCTTTAGGATTTACCGAATCAGCCAGAGGTGAGAATATGCATTGGCTCATGACTGGAGAAAATAATACAATTTTCCGTTATCGCATTCGTTCGGCCTCATATCCCAACTGGCCAGTAGTACCTTTAGCGGTACGGGGTAATATTGTACCTGATTTTCCTTTGATTAATAAAAGTTTCGAACTATGTTATGCTTGTTTGGATCGCTAAGGAGGGGGATAGATGCTTAAACAATTTTGGAAAATTTTAGAGACAGGTATAGTCACGGAAAAACTTACATCAAATGGCAAGCGCTCCGTACATATTCGTCAGGTGGATACTGGCTCATGCAATGGTTGCGACTGGGAAATGAATACTCTCTTAAACCCTATTTATGATGTTCAGCGTTTTGGTTTAGATTTTGTGGCTTCCCCTCGTCATGCAGATATTCTTTTGGTAACTGGGGTGGCTACCAAAAATTTAGCTAAAGCACTTAAGAAAACTTATGATGCTACACCGGAGCCTAAAATAGTCATAGCCCTGGGGGATTGTGCCTGTGGTAATGGTATTTTTAAGGATAATTATGCGGTTTATGGAGTGGAAAACATAGTCCCGGTAGATGCCTATATTCCAGGCTGTCCTCCTGAACCAGAGTCTATTATTGAAGCAATTTTAAGTTTCCTCGATAAGTAGAGACGAATCCTATGTGCTATCGAGGCAGCCTTTTAAAAACCCCCTCTATTTCGGTGAATAGAGGGGGAGTATAAAATCTAAAATCTTTTTAGGATTCGGCCACTTGTATTTCTCTTTTTTTAGATGAAAACCATCCTAATACTGCTATTAATACCAATACAGACCAGAAGGTAACCTTCCATAGTGTAGAATGGGCAAAATCATAGGGTAGAATTCCTACTTCTGGATGGCAAAGAGTTATTATTGTCAGTTTTACACCCACCCAGCCTACAATAAGAAAGGCTGCAGTTTCCAAACCGGGTCTACTATGTAATAACCCTACAAATAAATTTGCTGCAAATCTGATAATAACTAAGCCTATAAAGCCACCGGTAAATATTACCAAGAACTGACCGCCATCGAGACCTCCAATCTGTGGAAGATTGGTTGGCGGAAGGGTCACAGCTAAAGCTACCGCAGCAAGGATGGAGTCTACAGCAAATGCTATATCAGCCAATTCAACTTTTAATACAGTCATCCAAAAACCCGAACCCCGTCCTACCTGGCATACTTCTTGGTTATCTTCCTTATTACATAGGTATTTCTTATAAAGATTATTCACACAAATAAACAATAAATAAAGTGCTCCTATTGCTTGAACCTGCCAAATGTCAACTAA
>JBMNUR010000194.1:0-5949 GCA_050946395.1 Peptococcales bacterium | reverse complement strand
AGAGCTAATACCGAAAGATGAAAGCGCTGAAGTAAAACAAGCTGCTTAACCCTTAGCTCCTTAGCCTTTGAAATCACTACCTTACATGAGTAGAAATAAATTTACACCACTTATTGGACTTGACTTTAACGATTCTTAGCTCATAGAACTATAACTATTTAAATAATTCCTCTAGGTAGCCATCCTTTAACATCTTCAAATTAAAAACATACTTTATATATCCAAATGCTTCCAGTAATGGTGATTTTGCAGTATTCCAACCTTGTCCATCAGTAACCCATACAAAATTGATGTTTTTACCTGGTTCAGATATTAAATTATTTAACATAATAAATTCTCCAGCGGTTGCTTTTAATTTACTTCCACCACCACCATAATAATTTGTTTCTATTAACCAAAGGCTATTATTTGCTTTGCAATAAACAGCTTCATCAAATCTCCTAGCAGATTTATCAACTTGGATATCAATGCCCCAATTATTTTTTATAAAGTCTGCTGTTGCTTGAGATTGATGCTCTATTTCAAGTTTTTTGGAAGCTTTTATAATATTCCTATTTAAAATTTTTTCCATTGTTGAACCACTACGATTCTTCCTGGCATTACTATCTAGGCCAGCTTCAACCCCATAAACATAATCTACTAATGATCTATTAGCATCGAATTGTAAAAAGTGTAAAAGCCCTGATTCCTCTGCAAAATCTACATATGATTCCAAATTGTTTCTATCTATATTAATAAAATTCATCTTATGAAAGTCCATGTTATCTTCTTGATCGATATTTAAAATATCTAATATCTTATCCCTACTAGCTATTAAACTAGGTAAGGCCCTTATTAAATCTGGCTGTTTCTTAAATAACTCTAAGGTTTCCCTATATACATCATCTTTTCCTATTAAATAATTTAAGGTATTTAATTCTAGTTCATATTTTCTAGTCTCACGAGTTACCTTTTCCCAATTTACATAATAATCTGGTGTCCTATTTGTTATAGATAAGGTTTCCATAAAATAGGCTAAACGTTCAACTGCATTTTTATTGATATAATCAATAAAAGTAATTTCTCTCATTACACACTCTCCAATCTTTTTACGGCTATTTCTAAATATTCTTCAACATTGTCTATCCCAATATAGCGTCTACCAAGATGCTTTGCTACTACACAAGTAGTTCCACTCCCCACAAATGGATCTAAGATCAGATCATTCTCTTTAGTTGATGCTAAAATAATTTCTTTCAATAAGTATTCTGGTTTTTGTGTTGGATGCTTACCATATTTCTTTTCACTTGGCTTCGTTAAGGCTCCTTTCCAGACATCCTTTTTTTGCTTATCACCATTTCTTTCCTTCATCAAATCATAGTTGAAGTAATGTCTAGCTGATTTTTCATTCTTTCTAGCCCATAATATAGTTTCTGTTGAATGTGTAAAATATCTACATGATAAGTTTGGTGGTGGATTAGTTTTTTCCCAGGTTATATTATTTAAAATTTTAAAACCCTCCTGTTCCAAGGCCATGCCAACTGAATATATATTATGTAGTGAGCCTGAAATCCATATTGTTCCATTAGGCTTTAAAACCCTTCTTGCTAGTTTTATCCATTCCCGGTTAAATTCATGTTTTTCCTCAAAAGAGTCTACCTTATCCCAATCACCTTTATTTACAGAAACTACCTTTCCACCACTACAAGAAATTCCATCATTGCTTAAAAAATAAGGGGGATCAGCAAAAATCATATCTATACTTTCTTCTTTCATTTGCTTTAAAAATTTAAATGTATCATCTTTTATTAAAAATGAAGTGCTTTGCTTATCATGATAGAAAACTTTTTCTTCTAATATTAACTGTCTTTTTTCCATAGCTCCATCCTCCCTATAATTAAAATTTCAGCTTACCAATTTGAACTTCTTATAATAAGTTCATTAATTTCGCCACGTTTGCTTGCTTTTGAATTTATCATCCTATTTGCTTTTACAACCCTTATGTCTATATTAGGTATATTAGAATATAGCTCATGAATAAGCTCAACATCTGAATTAGAAAGCATAACATTAGCTCCTCTCTTACTTAGTTCTATAAAGATATCTCGCAAACGTATCTGATCAGATTCATCAAAGCCTTCATTTGTATAGGAAGTAAAGCTACTTGTAGATGATATTGGTGCATATGGAGGATCCAAATATACAAAATCTCCAGAACCAACTGTTGATATTGCTTTCTCAAAATCCCCCTCAAGTATATCTATATCATTACTATTTAAATATCTACTGATATCGTACAATAAAACCTCATCCACTATTTTAGGATTTTTGTATCTTCCATAAGGAACATTAAATTGATTTTTTAAATTTACTCTATATAAGCCATTGAAGTTTACCCTTAACATATAAAGTAAACGAGCTGCCTTTTCTATATCTGTCATCTTTTCTATTCTTCCATCCCTATCTGTAGCCCTTAAATCAAGATAATAATCTTTTGTATTATTTTCTTGATGAATCTTAAGTATCTCAATTAATTCCTTTACATTATCCCGAATCTCTCTATATGCTAAAATTAAATCTGTATTATAATCATTAATAGTTGCTTTACATGGGGTTAATTCAAATAATAATGCGCCACCACCTACAAAAGGTTCATAGTATCTATTAAATTGCTTTGGCATTAAATCTATTAGTTTTGGTAGTAACTGTCTTTTCCCGCCTGTCCATTTAGTGAAAGGTTTTAATTTTACTCTTGTTGTTGCCATTACTTATCATCCTTTTATTTATTGCGTTATTTAGTTCCCTGTCTTGTCTTACTTTTGTCATTTATATCTTCTTATATTCCATAATATCTTCTATCTCACAATCTAAAACATAACAAATCTTTGCTAAGGTAATTAAATCTATCCTCTTAACTTTATTATTACAATATGAATTAAGCTGAGTTCTTTGAAGATTTGCTTCTTTTTCTAGCTTGTTTTTACTTATATTCTTCTCTTCCAAGACTTCATTAATTTTAAAAACAACTCTTCCAAAATCTTGCATATTTTTATCTCCTTTAATTAATTGAATCATTAATGTTATTATATCAGACTTGCATTCTTTTTACATCTGTAAGATGTTTTAAATATATTTTCTCGCTAGGATATTCTGAATTTTTATCATTTCTCTTGATATATCATCATTTTCTTTTTTAAGATCTTCTATATCTTCCCTATAGATTACTCCTGTAATGTTTACTCTTTTTGCAATCTGATTAAGGTTGTTTGCATTCCTCCCAATAAGGGTCTGCATCTTCCTAAACTCATTCATATCTATTACAAATATAGGAGCTTCAAGAACACTTTTCCTTATAAAATGTCCCATTGATTTTGATTTACTAAGTTCAAGTTTTTTCTTAAAAATTTCTTTTTCTTCCTTGGTTAATTTAATTTCTATCCTTTCATTCCTGTATCTATTGGCCATATTCTTCTCCTTTTCTTTTATATTTTTAACGGGGTCTTAGGGGTTTCCCCTAAATCTTTCTGATAAGAACAAGTAAAAAATTTGATTTGAAGAAAGTGAACCTTAAGGTCCGCTTTATCAATTTTTTCGTAAGTGTCCGTACACTTACTGTGCTTGCTACTAAAGTTTTAATAGACACAGGAGATTTGTAACTGTAACCTACTATTTCAAAAGTCCTCAAATAAGGCATTGATTCTTATCTTGATTCCTACAAGCCTTGATATTACTAGACTTCCATTTCTACCAGCCTAATTCTAAGGGTTTTAAAATCTCGGTTACAAGTTACATAGTTACAAAGTTACAGTTTCTCTTTCTTATTCTCTCCTGTGTCCATTTTTATTTGTTCTGGCTCTTGCCATTCTATTGGTAGGTTATTATTATCTACTTCTATAAAATCATTTTCTTTATTTTCTTGCCTTTCATAATAAAGTTTAACAGGTATAGATACTCCACTAGGGGAAATTCTCTTAGTCTTTGATGAGCGAACTGGCTTCCATTCTGGAAAATAATTATCCATAATTTCAGAAAAAGATTTTGATTTTATCTGATAACCTTGCATGGATAATTCCTTAAAACAAGTTAGGTTTGGTTCCTGTGTTTTTGCTTTATACTCTTCTAAAAAGTAGCGAATATCTTCCACATCTGGATTGAGATACTTAAACTTTTCTTGTTCCTGATAAAAATCTTCAAGTAGCTCTTTTGGCATGGTCCAAGAATGTTTCTTTTCTTTATAAAGTTTGTATCCATAGGCCAAGGCTTGGTTAAAATCCTCTCTAATAGAATCTAAATAATCTTTTTCTGATTGCCTCCCTTGATAATCCTTGTCGGAGTAAATAGCCTTCTTTCTTTTTTCTTTAAAGCATTCTACTGGCAAATACCTTCTCTCTCCAGTATGGTCATTAAGAAAAGTTCTTTCATTTAATGTTCCAATTAAAATACAAGTCCTAGGAACATCAGTTGAAAATTTCTCATAAGGAATTCTTATCCTATCACTTAGTTTAGATAAAAATGATTTTGCTTCATTAGCTGATTTTGCATTTCTTAAGGCTACAAATTCTTCAATTTCTACAACCGTCTTCCCCATTAAGTTCATAACAGCATCTTTACCTTGAATATTTTCTATAGTACAAAACCAATCATCTTTAATAGCCAAGTATCTAGCAAAGGTAGATTTTCCTATTCCTTGACCACCTACTAAGACCATCATCTCATCAAACTTAGACCCTGGCTCAAAGACTCTTTTTACTAAACCTAAAATCATATGCTCCATGATCCAGGTATTTAATTCTGTATCATCAGCTCCTAGATAAGTAGGTAGAAGTTTAGCTATTGCATTTTTATCTCCCTTCCAAGTTAAGCTTTTGAGATACTGTTCTGGTGGACTTATTTCATATTGATTAGCAACAAAGCGAACTGCATCCCACATTTTATTGGCATTGTAATTAAGTCCAAAATACTTTTCTATTTCAAGTCCTAGCCTATTGTTTAGTGAGTCATCCCATAGTCTAATTTGCTTTGGCTTTATGCCTTTTTCGCCTATAATCTTGCCTTGAAATTTAATCTCATTGGTAAATTTATCATAGAAGATTTGTCCTTCATATATTTTCTTAGCCTTACAATATTTTGGATTAAGAAGTACTGTAACAATATTTCCTGTAATCTGTTTTACATCACCTTTGACTGTTTTCTGTAAATCAATTATAGAATAAGACTGATTTATCTCAGGGAAAACCAGTTTAAACTCTTTCATAGGACCTAGTCCTTGTCTTATATTCAAAATGTCTGCTCCAGTCAAAGGCTACAAAATTTCCAAGGCCTAAGACTTTATCTATGGTCTTTTCTACATAGTCAAGATACTTTCTATCATCCCTTCTCTTTTGACCGCTTCCTAGACGGCTTAAAGGGGTCATTAGAAATAGGTCTTTCATTAACTTGTGATCTCCACCTGTATAGTTTCTAGCTAAGACTAGAAAGATAAAATCATCCCTACTATGGTCACCTGTTATACTATCCCCTGAGATAAGCCTACTGGCCTTGTTGTTTGTTCTTTCCATAGTAGATAGTATTTCATCTAAGGATAGTTTATCTAAGCTATAAACTTGATTTAGTGTCTTGTATTCGTATTCCTTAAGCTGCTTTAGGGTCGATGGTTTCTCCTGTGTCCATTTCCTATAAAGTCTTTTTATCTCTTGGTCCTTGTCCAATAATTTATTACTAATAGGGAATAAATTCCCATCCCCTATATCTCCTGTAAGTGCTATATATCTTTTATTTTTATAGATTTCTAAACCTTTACTTGATAAATTTAAGTTATTAGGAATTATTCCATAGGCAAAGATAAGTCAAGTCCAAAATCTTGTGTAAAAGTTCCTAGTACAATGTTTGCTATTTTCTAAAGTTTTATGTAAGTTCTTGTAGCACCTATCCAATCTTCATGTTGATGCATCAACATGGCCCCGATTAAAC
>JBMNUR010000193.1:0-6070 GCA_050946395.1 Peptococcales bacterium | reverse complement strand
TTGTATCTAGATTTGATAAAAGAAACTTATAATTTGTAACTGTAACTACAAAACTCGAAAAAACTTTATATTATAATACACATAACAAAAAGCGCCATCTTAAGGATAAATTGATTTTTAATAATAATAATAATCTAAATAGATGGTACTAAAACACTACTCCTAATAAAGTGAAAAAGAAAATAGGAACATATCCATTGAATGAAATGTTATTAGTTATAATCTTGTTTTGTATTTGCATAACATGCTAAGTAATTCACCAAATTAAGGGGGTGTAAAAAGGCTATTATTTAGTCAAAAACACTAAATTTAAACAAATTATTAAGGAGGAGATTTAAAGATGGGTCATCCAACAATTTATCCAACAGGTGCTACTCTGTACAATCCAGAAAAAGCTTTTAATGGTTATACCATTTTCCAAGCTGCTGAATATGGTGCAATGTTAATAAACATGAATGGTAAAGAAGTAAAGGTGTGGAAGGATTTACAAGGTTTCCCCAATAAAATGCTTCCCGGTGGGTTTGTAATGGGAAGTAGAGGCCAAAGAGATACCAGATTTGGTTACCAGGATCAGGTGGATTTAGTCCAAGTTGACTGGGATGGTAATGTAGTTTGGGAATTTGATAGACACGAATATATTGAAGATCCAGGTAATGAGCCCCGTTGGATGGCGAGACAACATCATGATTATCAAAGAGAAGGGAACCCAGTAGGTTATTATGTACCTGGCATGGAGCCCAAAACTGATAGTGGAAATACTATAATTCTTGCTCATAAAAACGTATATAACAAGAAAATCTCCGATAAAAACTTATTAGACGATACAATTATCGAAGTTGATTGGGAAGGTAATATTGTTTGGGAATGGAATTGTAATGAACATTTTGACGAATTAGGATTTTCTGAAGCTGAAAAGAACGTATTATTTAGAGATCCTAATATGCATGCTTGTGGCGGCGGGATGGGTGACTGGATGCATATTAACTCCATGAGTGTACTAGGGCCTAACAAATGGTATGACCAAGGTGACGAAAGATTCCATCCAGACAACATTATCTGGGATGCTAGAGAAACAAATATTATCGCTATTATTAGTAAAGAAACCGGCAAAATCGTTTGGAGAATCGGTCCGGATTACAATGCTAGTAAAGAATTAAGAAGAATGGGTATCATTATCGGCCAGCACCATGCTCATATGATTCCTCAAGGTTTACCTGGTGCAGGTAATATCCTGGTTTACGATAATGGTGGTTGGGCAGGTTATGGCCTACCAAGCCAGACTTCACCTTATGGTACAAAAGCATATCGGCGAGACCATTCTCGAATTTTGGAAATTGACCCAATTACATTAAAAATTGTATGGCAACATACTCCAACTGAAGCTGGGTATTTACAACCTTTCCATTCTCACCATTTCTACAGTCCATTTATCAGTAGTGCTCAAAGATTACCAAATGGTAATACTTTTATTACCGAAGGATCTGGTGGTAGATTAATGGAAGTAACAGCTGACCATGAATTAGTATGGGAATACATCTCTCCATACTGGGGTAAAAAGTTTCCATTAAATATGATTTATCGTGCATATCGCTTACCTTACGAGTGGGTACCGCAAGTAGAAAAGCCAGAAGAAGTAGCAATCGAACGTGTCGATGTTAATAGCTTTAGAATGCCAGGTGCTGCACCTCTTGGTTGTGATGATATAGTAAAAGTTGCAGGAACAATGGGATATGGCGAAGTAGACGGATTCTGTGTTACTACAGATGAAGTTCCAGCGGTAGAAGATGATGACGATGATGAATATGGTGGAGTAATTCGCATCTAATCTAAGAGGGGGTAGCATTACCCCCTCTCAAAAAAAATATATAATCATAAAGTGAGAGGTGTGGTATAATGCAACCATCCGTAAATGCAACCCCCCAGTCTATTGATAAGAAAAATTTAATTTATTGGATTCTTACCCTTGGATTACCTTTACTGATAATGTTTATACCTACAAGTGAAACATTTACTGCACAAATGAGGTTGTTTTTAGCAATAACACTATGCGGCATTTTATTTTTTGCTTTTGAAATTTTACCACAAATGATTCCGGCCATTATGTTACCTGTTGCCTATGTATTAACCGGGATTGCTCCGGCACCTGCAATTTTTGGTCCATGGTCTACATATATTCCTTGGATGATGATTAGTGGTATTTTATTAGCTAACTGCTTAGAGGAGATAGGTTTATTAAAAAGAATTGCTTATTGGAGCATTATTAGAACAGGTGGGACTTATAACGGCATTTTATATGGTGTATTGCTTGCCGGCGTTATCCTGAATTTGCTTATTCCTGGTCAGGCTGTCATACCCTTAGCTGCCTTTACCTATGGAATATGCATGGCTTTGAATTTAGGTAAATCTAAAGAAAGCGCTGGTATTATGCTTACCGGAGCATTTGCCGCACTTTTACCTACATTATTTCTTTACCATCCAGGTTTTGCTGTAATTACAGGTGCTGCTGCACCAGTTATAAATGTACCTATGACTTATTTTAAATATTTATTTCATAACTGGCCAAATTTCTTATGGATGATCTTTATGGTATTTTTAGCCACTAAACTATTTCAGCCAAGCAAACCTATTGATGTTAAGGATTATATTGCAGAACAATACAGACAACTTGGTCCAATGTCTACAGCAGAAAAAAAAGGTGCTTTTGTAACACTATTTTTAATGACCTTTATGATGACAGGTAGTTTACATGGTATTGAAATCCCCTGGGGCTTTGTCATTGCAGGTTGTATGCTTTATTTCCCCGGCATAAACATTGGTACAGAAAAAGATATAAAAAGAGTTCCCTTTCCCTTTGTATTCTTTATTACAGCATGTATGGCTATTGGTTCAGTAGCAAATGTTTTAGGGCTGGGTAAGTTATTAGCTGATTCTGTTCTGCCATATATGGAAGGCAGCAGTAGTTTCGTGGTTATTGGTCTCGTATGGTTGTTATGCGTAGTGGCTAACTTCCTAATGACTCCATTGGCAATTATGGCATCTTTTAGTGCACCTCTGGCTCAAATTGCTTTATCCTTAGGAATTGATCCCCTACCATTTTTCTACACAATTGCTCAAGGTTGTGACCAGATAATTTTCCCATATGAGTATGCACTGTATCTTATATTTGTTTCCTTTGGCCTGATTCATTTAAGAGATTTCATAAAAATATTTAGTATTAAGATGGCATTAAACATAGTATTCCTTTTAGCTATATTAGTACCATACTGGAAGATAATAGGGTTATTGTAAGATAATTTTAAAATATGTATTGATCGGAATTCTTTTTTCAGCAAGTGGGGAGCAGCCTGCTTCCCACTTGCTGCTGTCTGCGCTATAATCACCTTGACTTGTTCATTTTTTTTCAAAACTAGCACCAACTATGATATACTAATATAATAGATAAGAAAAAGTGGAGGTGAAGATATAAATACGAAAACGAAAGAATTAGTTGAACATATGACAACTTCCATTGTTTTTGAAGAATCTATCTTGGAAAGTGAAGGAATGTCCCACCTTATCTGGGAACCGTATCTTTCCCTTGGTATTAAAAAAAACAGGAAGTCGGGTGACTATATCATAGATATAGGTGAAAATCTCCAAGGTCTTTATTATGTTCATCACGGAAGGATAGTTTCCAACTTACTAGGCAGTGATGGTGTTATAAAAACCGTTTCTATTGTAGGTGAACACTGCTTATTTGGCACACAATTTGTTTTTCATAATCAGCCTTCATTATTTGAAGCAGTAGTTATAGAGGATTCTGAATTGTATTTTTTTGATAAAGAAACTATATATGAGATAATGAAAAAGGATTTTGCGATTGCTGAATTTATTATGAAGTATCTAGCCATTAGATCTCGAGCATTGGCTTGTCAACTGGAAGATACCAGCTTACGGACGATAGTCCAGTCGATATCACGGATTTTATATACTTTATGTTGTTATGAAACGAAAAATGGAGCAGGAAACGAGGAAATTATTTTAAATCTTTCCCACCAGGACTTAGCTAATATGGTGGCTTCCCATCGAGTAACTGTAACCAAGAATTTGAATGTTTTGAAAAAACAAGGTATTTTAGATTATAAATATGAGAAAATAATCATTAAAAATCCACATAAATTAAAAGAAATTGCTTTAGAGTGAAGAGGCTTTATTCCTTTTGGGGGTTCAACCATCACGGAATGTTAGTGTATTTTAGCGATAAAATAAATAATTAAAAAGCAGAGCCTTCTTTAGGAAAGCTCTGCTTCTTTAATTATTTTAGAATCTCTTGATAACTTCGTCTTCATCTTCTTTAAGTGATAAATCTTGGTCATCAGCAGCTACACAAGCCTGTTGTACTTGTGGATAACCAGTTGTACCAGCAACATCTACGACATTCTCAACAACGCAAGGTGCAGCACCAGGCACGCGGAAAGTCTTAATATTAAGCATTGGAACGGGTACTTCTTTGGGTTCCGGAAGTTGTGGGATATAACTATATGGATAACGATATGCCCGATAGAATAGTGGAGCTGGGTTATCAGTGAATGGAGACCAGAATTCCCAAACTACCTCTTTCTCTTTTGTTACTTCGAAGAATCTTCCGCCAACACCTTCAGTGATAAAGGTATTACCATTAGGCATTCTTTGGGCGGAACTAGTTAATGGGCTGTAGAAACGATAGTCAACGATACCAGGTTGTCCATAACCTAATAAATCGCTTCCTTTAAGTTCCCAAACAACTTTCTTAGTAATAGGATCTAATTCAATAACTCTTGAGCGATCCATAATATTTACTTTAGTGCCATCATAGGAGCCATTATGTGGGCTACCATAACCAGACCAACCACCATTATCAAAGATAAGAATATTTCCTTCACCAGGAAGTCCTTTCGGAATCATGTGAACATGGTGTTGACCAACGATTTGGCCAATACGACGTTCTTCTTTAGTTGCAGAGTAGTCAGGACCAAGTTTCCAAACTACTTTACCTGTTTGTTTACTTATAATTGCAATAAAGTTAGCTTCACGGCCGTCCCAGATGATGTTATCAGGATGGAAACGCTCATCACCAGCATCATACCATTTGTTAGGACCTAAAACACTCATGGAGTTAATGTGCATCCAGTCACCCATACCTCCACCATTTTCATGCATGTTGGGGTTACGGAATAGGGCATTTCTAGCTGCATCACTGAATCCAAACTCATGGAAGTGTTCATTACATTTCCATTCCCAAACAATATTACCTTCCCAATCTACTTCGATGAAACAATCATCTAATAAACGTTTGTCGGAAATTTTGTGGTTATAAAGGTTTTCATGACATAGAATTAGAGTATTACCACCATCGACTTTACATTCCATACCTGGTACATAATAACCGACAGGGTTACCTTCTCTTTGGTAGTCATGGTGCTGACGAGCCATCCAACGTGGTTCCTGTCCTGGATCTTCTATATATTCTTTCTTATCAAATGTCCAGACAACATTACCTTCCCAGTCAAGCTGAGTTAAATCAGTCTGATCTTGATAGCCGAATTTGGGATCTCTAACACCTAAACTACCCAGTACATGGCCACCAGGTAATAATTTGTTGGGGAAGCCTTGGAAGTCTTTCCAGACTCTAACAACATTACCATTCATGTCAATTACAGTACAGCCTTGATTACGGACTGGCATAATAGTGTAGCCATTCCAAGCCTTTTCGGGATCATAAATAGTGACACCTGTTGGATGAACAAAAGGTTGACCCATAAAACAACACTCCTTTATAAAAATTTTTAATGAACTGCATCTGTAAATACCATATCATATAAATAAAAGTTGGACATGTAGCATAAGTTACAATCTTCAAAATAAATTTAAAATTATTTTGTTACTAAATAAATGCTTAATGTTTTAAACATTTTATAAGTTTGTCTTATCTAGGCAATAGCTGCTCATCAAAAACAAACAAATAAAAAAAACTTATGATTGTAACTTAGGTTACAATTTTGTCGTAAAAAATATATTATAATCAAAACCAATTAAGAAAATATTTAAAATA
>JBMNUR010000192.1:0-6099 GCA_050946395.1 Peptococcales bacterium | reverse complement strand
TAAAGGTGGAGGGGGTAAGAAAAGAAAAGTCCGTAACATTCTTGGCTATAAGAATTTAGAAGAACTTAGAAGCAGGCTTGAAGAAATATGCATTACTCGGCAGAGGCATTACGATATTACTTTTGGCTGTTTCGGCGGGGAGTTAGGAAATGAAGAAGCAGAGCTGTACGAAAAGGCTTCTGCTGGTATCCTTCAAAACGAAGAGAGGACGTTTGGGGCTAGACTGCATGACTTGCAGAGAGTGGTGGATAGTTCTTATTACTCTGATATGGATCTTTCTTATAGCTCAAAGGAAAGATTGTTGCTTAAATTTTTAAAAGAAGTGGTTAGAAGAGATAATCCCGTGGTTATTTACGCTGAGCATAGAAGTACAATAGACAGATTAAATAAAATACTTAATGCATTTAAAGAAAGTGGAGAAGTAAATTGGAGAAACTTATTTTTAATTACTGGCGGCGTTAGCATAGAAGAAAGAAAAAGGATCCGTGAGGTCGTTGGGGAAAGAGACATAATTTTAATGTCCAGCGCTGGATCACAGTCCTTGAACTTAGAAAAAGTAAACTGCTTACTGTTCTATGACATAGCATTTTCAGTTGGTATTATGATTCAGGTTATTGGCAGAATAACTAGACTAAGCACAAAGCATAACAAGTTATATGTAGCTATGATCTACATGAAAGACACTATTGATGAGTATAAGTACGTTTTATTTAATGACAACGCTTATTTAATTAAGCAGTTGTTTGGGGGAGAGTCGTTGCCTGTTGATTTAAAATTACTAGATAAAAAGAATATGAAAGCTTTAAAAGATAGATTCCTATGGCATTATAAGGGAGGGGACAAAAAAGAAAAGAGAAAGAATAAACGGATGGTTAACAATAACTTGATATGCTGTTCTGGCGATGAGTACAAAGAACTGATTGCTGAATATTATATAGACTTAAACCCAATTAACTTAGATGTTAAGCCCTGTACTAAAAGGCTAGACGTTTTGTGTCCTAACAAAGACGCTTATGACTTACTTGTCAGCTCTCCTAAGCTAAAGCCTGTTTTTATAAGCAAGTATTTAGAGTCTCTTAAGTCAAAAGAGTCTGTTAAAGTAATACAAGTATTGATTAACACTTTAATACAGAAAAAGTCTGTGGTACTGGTTGACGACTATGGGGTTGGGGAGGTCTTAAAGAAACATATACTTGAGACTTATTTTAACTAGTACAGATGTTTGTATAAGTTAATTTTTAGGTATGGTAAAATTAAGTTAAATAAAATTAAGTTAAATAAAATTAAGTTAAATAAAATTAAGTTAAATTAACTTAACTTAAATAATTTTAATAACAACAATAATTTAATAGTTCTTTGTCGTATAATAAAACAGAGCTGTTTTACTTAATTTGAAGGAGGGGTAGAAAGGTGAGAGGGTTAATTAGTTGTGAAATGCTGGATGGGGAGCATAGCCAGAAAGATTCTTGCTTTAACTTTGATGCTATAAGGACTCCTGTTTGTGAGATGAAGAATGTTTATATGATTACGTTTCGTTTATTAAACAGCTTGACTCAAGAACAGGCGTCGAGGCTGGCTGGCATATCCTATAGTTCCTGGGGAAACATTGAGAATAACAGGGAAGTACCTACTATTGAGCAGGCTAATAAGATTTGTGATTTGATTGGTCAGCCTGTGTCCAAGGTTTTCCAAAGGGTTCGGAGGAAATTTAATAGACGGATTCCTTACAGAACGATATCTAAGCTTGGTCTTTACCGTGTTGTTAAGGGTTTATCTATTGAAGATTTGTCCAAGAAAACTGGGGCTCAGCAGATTGTTATTAGAAAGATTGAGCATGAATGGAAAACTTTGCATGACGTTCCTGATAAACATATAAAAGATGTTTATAAAATTAGCGTGTACATTGGCTGTTCAACCTCAGATATTTTTGGTAACATGTATCTTGTTGAGTAGTATTTGATCTTAACAAATTAGTTTAAATAATTTATTTATTATTAGATAACTGGTTAGATTTTCTAACCAGTTATTTTATTTTTTAGGTTATATTTTTTGTATGACGATAATATTAATATCTTAAACTAGTTTAACTAGTTTAACTAGTTTAATGGGGGGGGTTTTTATGAAGATGAAAGTAATCGCTGCTAGGTTGAGGCCAGACAGGGATCGTGACATTATTGTTGCTTTAAGCCGGCTGGACTCTGGTCAGGTGTCTAAAGTCATTCGTAAAGGCCTGAGGATGGTATTAGGTAGTAGTGAAGAAGGAATTAAACAGGACAGTGTAGTTAAAGCAACTGAATCAACCAATGCTGCTGAAGAGAATAGGAAGTTAATAACTTGGAAAGGGTTTTAGGCAAAAAATTAAGTAGTCTTTGTTCGTAGTGAGCTACTCACTACGACTATATGCGGAAGGATGTTTAAAATATTCCTATTTCCGTATGAATTTTAAAAAAGGGGGCAGGTAAATTATGTTAGTCAGGATTAACGGCAGTATTTTAAACTTAGATCCTGTAGAGAATAACGCTGGTACTTTAGACAATAATAACTTTTACATTCCTTGCTCTAACAGTGTGCTGGAAAGAGTGATTAAAGAGTGCAAAGAGTTTTTTGAATACGCTGGTAAGATGGCTCTTAAGTATTCTACTTACGTTTATGCTGGCGCTTTGGTCCCTCCTGTAGGCAGTACGGGTTTAACTGAGAAGTTGTGGCCTCTGTTGGGTAGAATACAGGAGTTTGGATTGTGGGCTTCTATTGCTATGGGTTTATGGTGCTGCTGTAGAATCCTTATGGGAGACTCCGGAGGCAAAGAAATGATCTGGCAGACTTTATTGGGGTTTTTGGGATTGTTTATATTGCCTGAGATCTTTTTAGGCATTTGGAAGGCTTTTCCTCACTAGATAGGGGGTTTATAATTATGGCTTATAGGTTTCAGACTGTAGCGCAGATACTTGCGATTAGCCCACGTGAATATTTACAGAACTGGTGGGCTGAGTCTATTAATACTGTTAAGATTGGCTTAACTGAGGCTGTAGACTATTTAGCTATTTATTTAATGCTCGGCGGGTGCTTTGCTTATATGTTGGGCATAAAGAAAGGTGGGGGGTTTACTTGGCTGGTTTTAGTAATATGGTTTCTGATAAAAGTATTTACAGTAAGTTTATATTAAGAGAGCCTTTTAAAGCTCTACAGCTTATTCCTGATAAGAGCCTTAGAAATTATAATACTAGGGCTTTGGCTCTCGCAATGTCGGAGTTTTACAAAAAGCCTATTATGAGATTTAGTAAGTTTAAGATTCTTGCTCCTGACACTTTTGTTTTTAGAAGTATACTGACCAAGAAAGAAATTATTTATTTCTTGTTTGTTCCTGAAAGGCTCTATGAATACTTTTTTCAAAAGGCACGTTCGGTCTGGGAAAAAGCCACTGTCATTCGGGTTAATCCTAAATCTATTAGGTTTGATTTGAGCCGGACTAGGTGTTGTGAGCTGTTTTATAAACGTCACGACATGTTCTCACTAAACACTAATAAAGACGAGTCTGCCCCTATGCCCAGCTTACTGGCTATAGTCAACGACATGAAGGACTCTGATACACTTATAATAGACAGTGTTTTTCAAGCTACAGACAGAATCGGCTGGGAGTATGAGGCAAACAAGGCTTGGAATAGGTTTCAGGACGGCAGGATGCCTCGGCCTACTCGGTCTTATCTTGATCCAAATAATTTAATAAAAATAGGCATTGGTTCCTTGATTTCTGGCATTGGGGATGTGCAGAAGATTTTGATAACTGGATTAGGTGGCAGTTTTGATGAGAGGGTTGGGGTCATAGATGCTGAGCGGGAAGCTTTATATTTAAACGGGCTGAGCAATTCTACATCTAATAAAATTCATAGTCAGGTATTAAAGACTTCCATTAGGGTGATTTGTCAGTCGGACTCTAAAGAAAGAGCGGGGTACCTTATGCGTTCAGCTGCTGGCTCTTTTAAAGACATTACGCAGGACAATGAGCTTATTTTTCGGGAAGGCAGCGCTAAAAGAATTATGAAAGAAGTAAACAACTATTCTATGCCGGTACAGAGAATCTTTTATGCTTCGGTGGGGGAAGCGGGGAAATTTATGCAGTTACCTACTGCTGGATTACAGGAAGAATTTCCTGTCACATGTGTATTAAAACGTGAGGTTAGCTTACCGGACGAATTATTTCTTGAAAATACTCCTGGGATTTCGATTGGTAAGGTCACTGAGAGGGGGATTACTCGTCTTGCAAAGATTCCTTTAGTAGAGTACCCTGGGGTTAAGCGTGATCACGTTTATGACGCTTTATGTACGGCAACTTTAGTCACTGGCCAGGTTGGCTCTGGTAAAACAGAGGGTATGGGAGGCAACTTTGCTCATGCGTTTCTTAAAAACGGGTTCTCTGTTTTTATGATAGACTCTGCTGACGGGGAGCAGGCAAGAAAGCTAGAAGATTCTTTGCCTGAAGACTTTCCTGACGAAAAGATTATACATTTGGAATTTGATAACAAGCATTATCCTATTGCTCTTAACTGGAATGACTCTGCTAGCAGAAAATTAGATGGGGAGTATGATGAGCTAGAAATTATAGAGATGGGGGAAACTTTAACTAGCAGGCTTATAGACTATATAGACCAGAATGCTTCAGAGTTAACTGAACGTATGAGACGTTTTTTAACTAGCTGTTCTAGAGTAGTCTTTCAGGATTCTAAAAAGTCTTTATTAGACATTGAGCTGTTATTAAGGTCACCTACTTACCGTACGGAGTGTATGACTGATCCAGTAATACAGCAGGACTCTGAGATCATGCAGGATTTGGGGAATTTGCAGTCTAGGGCTGAGTCTGAGAGCGACCTTTCCATTACAGACCCTATTGTAAATAGGCTTAAAATTTTTACTGCTACTAGGGCTATGCAGAGTATATTTTATCAGACAAGTAAATTAGATAAGAACGGCAAACCTTTATTGGACTTCAGAAAGTTTGCAGATAACCCTGAGGGCGGGTATGGTTACTTAGTCTGCATACACGCTAGCTATGATGCTTGGGGGAGAGAAAACCAAGAGATATTATTAAACTTTTTACAAGACAAGATTCTTATGGCTATTTACTCAAGAGTTGATATTCCTCAGAATGAACGTAAACCGTGCTTAAACTTAGTTGATGAGCCTCACAGGTTTATTAACAGGGCATGGAAATTATATAACAATGCTTCTGTTGAATTGCGTAAGTACAGAATGAAACTATTATGGTTGGCTCATTATATGAGTCAGATGGGGCCTGCTGCTCAGGCTGTAGCTTCCGGAGGGTGCCAGTTTACTCAGTACAAGACTCAGGACTTAAAGCAGTTTTCTGAGCTGGGCCACGTGTTTGATCCTTACACTGCAGAGGAGCTTTATAAATCACTGCCGGAGAAGTGGGAGGCGGTAAACAAAATACGGCTTCCTTCGGGCAAAGACTGCCCTGCTTTTATTGCTCAAATGGAGCCGCCTCCTAAATTTGTTAGGAGCAGGCATGAGCGGAGAGCTGAATGCGCTAAAATATTTGGTAGGCACTGGAAAGAAGTCTATAACTGGATTCAAAACAAACGCACTAAGTACTACGAAGCAGACGAATTATGGTTTGCTTTGGTTAGGGAGAGCAAGAAAAAGAAAAAAGAAAAAGTCTAAAATTTTCATTGTTTTCAATAGTGTTATTATAAAAGAATATAGTATTTTAGAGAGACTGGCAAAGTTTTTTAAAAAGTTTTTACAAATTAATAACCTAATAATTTTATTGAGAGTGTAGTATAATAAGATTAGGTTATTAAATTAGTTTAGAAAGGGGTTGATACTATGGCTACTAAGGTCAGTCGGGTTACTACGGAAATGTTCTTTGAGGACTTGAACGAAGAAATGCTGAGGGAATTTGCTTTGAGGGAGATTGTTCGGTATTTAAACGAGTTTCCTGCGGGTTTTGGGTGGGATAATGCGTCTATTAAAAGCATAATCAAGATTAAGGTTTCTGACCAAGTTATTGAAGAGCTTTACAATTATAATTCTCTGGATAAAGCTAGCATAAAGTCAGATAAGTTGAAGTTTGATGTTTTAGTG
>JBMNUR010000191.1:0-6109 GCA_050946395.1 Peptococcales bacterium | reverse complement strand
AAAGAAGATGTGATAAACTTTACTCTCAACTGGTTAAAAAGGTATATTTAAATAGTCGACGATAGTTAATAGCCTTTTGTCGCTAGTCGATTATTATTAGATAAATAATTGCATATCTGATTCAAGAGCATCTTCCAAATAGACTTTTGCCGTAACTATTTCCAATTCGGGAATCATCTCTTCTTGTTTAAAGCCCATCACATCCATGGAAAGTTTACAACCATAAAATTTTACACCCTTTTTCTGAGCACCTTTGAGAAAAGCTTCTAAAGGGGGTGCGTTATCATCTTCCATCATTTCGATGAGCATGGATTTGCCGATACCACTAAAGTTCATTTTAGATAGAGGTAATTCTTGAGGACTTTTGGGAGTCATCATACTAAACATTTTTTCATAAGTTGTTTTATCTTCCAAAGTCATCTTTTCCGGGTCTCTGACTAACATTAAGCCCCAAAAGGCAAAAAACATGGTTACATCTACTTTCATTTCCCGAGCAGTATTAGCAAGTATTAAAGCAGCCAGAGCTTTATCATAATCACCACTAAACATGAGAAGGTTCAACCTTTTGACCAAAATATATCCTCCTTAAATTTGAGATATTCTTATTTTGGCCGACCGGCAAAAGAACTATGCAGATTAGTGACTAGTGACTTGGCTGAGTGCTCAATGCTCAGTGACCAGTGGCTAGGATTTGTGGCTTAACTATTTCCCATCCGTGTTTATCTGTGTGCCCGAAGGGCCCGTGGTTAAAATTATTACTGTTCCACTGTCTTGTTTTCTCGCCAACTAATAGACTTATTAAGATACTTTTTTTTATTCCTTGCCACTTCACTTAAAATATCTGCCAACTTATCAATTTCCGAATAGGTATTATAAAGGCCAAAACTAACTCTGACCATGCCTGGATGAGGCAAATCGGGGTTTTCCATATGTTTTTTAATTTCAGCGTGGCTAATTTTTAAGAGTTTCTGAACATAAGGTTGAGCACAAAAACAACCATTACGAACAGCGATTCCTGCCTCTTTAGATAAAATATCGGCCAAGGTTCTATGTTCTATTCCTTTCATGTTAAACGGAATTATGCCTACTCTTTCTTTACTATCCAAAGAGTTACCATAAAGTATTAAATCAGGGATTTTTCTTAACTTACGGAGAGCATAGTCAACAAGGTTCTTTTCATATTTATCGATTTTATTCATACCTATCTTTTCTAGCTCTTTGATTGCCTCCACCAGGGCTAAGACACCCAGTACATTAGGTGTTCCAGCTTCGTCTCTTTCCGGACTATCTGCCCAGCTGATATAGTCATGGCTAACCATTTTAATAGTGCCGCCCCCCACATAATCAGGCACTCCCTTGTTAAAAACCTCCTTAGGGCCTATTAAGACTCCAATTCCAAAGGGTGCATACATTTTATGTGCTGAAAAAGCCAAAAAATCAATGTGTTCCGGGTCACTTTCCGTTTTCATTTGGAACTTAGCGTGGGGTATGAGTTGTGCCCCATCTACCAGGATTTTTGCTCCATATTCATGAGCAATACGCGCAATTTGATGGATGGGGTTAGTATAACCAGTCACATTGGAGGCTCCGGTTACAGCCACAAGCTTAACTTTGCCCTGATACTTTTTTAGCTTATTTTCTAAATCGGTAAGTATTAATTTCCCCTTTTCATCTATCCTCACATAATCAATAGTATATTTATTACGCCAGGGCAGATCATTGGAGTGATGCTCCATGAAAGTAGAAAGAATCACTCCATCTTTAAAATCCTCTAACAGGCGGTAGGATAATTTATTAATAGCCTCTGTAGTATTTTTGACATAAATAATCGTTTTTTCATTTAAACTAATATTAAGAAAGTCGGCAATAATTTCCCGGGAATAATCATAGAATTCTGAGGAAATGTGGGATTTATAGCCAGTACCTCGATGGATGGAGGAATACCAAGGCGCAAAGTCTAGAATACCTTTTAGAACGGAGTTAAAGGGAGGGGTAGAAGCAGCATTATCAAAGTTAATAACTGTAACCTCACTGCCATCACTTAGAGGTATCTTTGTATCAACACCTACTACTAAGTTACGGTAGGTAGGCTTGAAAATAGTCAAGTTCATAAGCTAACACCACCAAAATATTTTTCGTACTTACTTCATATTCAAATACTTAGAAAGTGTGAAGGATTCAGGGAAGAAATCAAAAAACCTTACTAAATGTAGATAGTTTAAATAACAAAATGCTTGGCAAATCCGCCAAGCATTTTGTTATTTAAATCAACTTTTAAAGTAATTCCGTCTTTTGCACTTTCCTGCTAAATATAGAAATATGTTCATAAATGTTTACCTTTGGAAAAAGGGATAACTGTCCATTATGCTTTAGGGTAGTTATTTTATAAACATTTCTTGTGAATTTATGTGGGGTTAAGAAAAGGTAGATTTTTTTAATTGCTCGATAAGTCTCTCACAACAGTTTTCTAAATGAGTGATCATTAGTTTCCGAAACTTTTTTTCATCTTTATTATAAAGCTCATCAATTAATACACAGTGCTCTTCAAATTCCTCCATAAAAGAAGAGTCATCCCAAGCCTTAATCATGGTTTGATAACGCTGAATTTTTTCCAGATAGCTAATGATAAGATTTCTAAGTGTTTCATTTTCACCATATTCCAATAATTTATCGTGAATTAGCTTATTACTGGCCAAAAAGGTTTCCATATCTCCTTGGCTAACTTTTGTTCTGGCTTTAATAAAAAAATCCTTTAGATAGTCGATTTCTTCCTCAGAAATATGCTTAAGTGCCATGCAAACCGCTTCAGGTTCTAAAAGTTTGCGGATATGGAAAATTTCCTGTGCTTCTTTAATGGTTAAAGTAGTAACAAAGGTTCCTTTATAAGGAATCATCTCAATATATTGGTCATGCTCTAAAAGCACCAGTGCTTCTCTGAGGGGGGTTCGACTAAGACCCAGGTCTTTAGCTAATTGTTCCTCGATTAAAGTTTGCCCGGGTTTAAATTCTCCAGACATAATAGCATTTTTAATAATATCATAAGCTTGCTCTCTTAGAGTGGATGCTTTACGATTAATTTTTCCGATACTCACGTTGACACCCCTTATCTGATTCTTAAGTATAGTAAACAGATAATTCTATTCTACAAATAAATTTAAATGTTAGCAAATGATTTAAAAGTTTTTGAATAATATTTTTCTTTCTTTAGAGGAATTTTAATATTATTTGTCAAAATAGGTTGGAAAGTTGGAAAAAGTTTCACGATCTTCTGTCATCGCGGGAACGATAGCGACGTAGCGATCTAGCCACTTACCGAAGGGGGGGCTTTTTATTAAATTCTTATCACAAATACCGGAATTATTAGCTGGAGAAGAATGCTTTTATTCCTTTTTTGCCAATAATCATGTGGTAATGCTCTTGATTGAACCGCAAACAGGAAATATTTTAGATGCAAATCCCAAGGCCTGTAGTTTTTATGGTTTTACTCAAGAAGAAATGCGTAAGAAAAAGATAACAGATTTTAATATTTTAAATAGTGAGCAAGTTTTTGCAGAAATGGCTTTAGCTCGTAGTGAGCAAAGAAATTTTTTTCTTTTTCAACACCGACTGTCTGATGGTCAAGTTCGTGATGTGGAGGTCCATAGTAGTCCTCTTTGGATTAATGGTAAGGAATTATTATATTCTATAATAATTGATATTACTGAGCGTAAAGTAGCGGAAAATAAGGCTTTAAAATACTCCAGGCTTCTTAAGGGTATTCTTGAGGGGGTACCGGATATTATCGGGGTACATAGACCAGACCACTCCGTAGTTTTTTATAACCAGGCCGGATATAATTTTTTTAATATTACGGAGGAGGAAGTGGAAGGGAAAAAGTGCTATTGGATGTTGGGTAGAGACAAGCATTGTGAGCCATGTGGAGTGGTGAAAAGCTTTAATAGTAAAAAATTAGAGATTATTGAGCGTTTTATACCGGAGATGAATAGGTTCATGGATTGCCGGTACAATCCTATTTTGGATGAACAAGGGAAGGTTATTTTAGTAATTGAACAGCTCCGGGACATTACAGAAGACAAAAAGGCAGAATTAACTTTAAAACGTAGTGAAGAAAGTTATCGCAATCTCTTTAACCTTTCCCCGGATGGGATGGGTGTCTTAAGAAAGGGTAAAATTATAGATACTAACCTGAGGTTAGTATCTATACTTGGCGAGAAAAAACCTGAAAACCTTATTGGTAAATCAATTTTTGATTATATTGAAAAAGACTATATACCCGCGGCTCGTGAAAGATTAAAAAATGTTATGGTTAGCGGTGGTATAAATACCCTTAAGGAATACAAATTTATTCGTGCTGATGGCAAAGTAATTGACGCAGAAGTTGTCTCAGCTCCCCTTACCTTTCAAGGCCAGCCTGCCATTCAATTCGTATTGCGGGATGTAACGGAAAGAAAACAACAGTTGGAGCGAGCGGCGTTAATTCAAAAACAGCGTTTAGATAGTAAATTTCCCTTGCCTCACAGGGCAAATTTAGAGATACTTTATAGGCCTGCGGATATAATCAGTGGGGATTTATTCCACTTTGTTAAAGGAAATGATCATAAGGTAGTAGGATTATTAGGTGATATAAGTGGTAAAGGTATTGCTGCGGCACTATCCAATTCGGCCCTGGAAGTTTTATTTGCGGAGGTAGCCTCCGAGACTTTAGACCCTTTAGAAATCTTGAAGAACTTAAACAAAGAAATACCAAAATACCTTGGCGAAGAGTATGTTGCGGCTTTATGTTTTAGTTTGGATTTTCAATTAGGAGAAATCACCATTGCCAGCGGGGGAATTAATAATTTTACCTGTGCCATAAATAAAACATATTTCCAGGAAACTATTAAAGGACCTTTTTTAGGTATGTTAGAGGTTGATTTATTTGAAGAAAAGAAATATTCCTTTAAAAGAGGGGATAAATTCTATTTTTATACTGATGGATTAGAGGACCTTCTTTTAGAACCAGATATTTTTACCAAGTTTAAAAAATCCAGTAATATTAAGAACCAAAAACACTATCTAGAAGATGTTCTAACCAGACAAACCTCTTTAAGAGATGACACTACTTGGCTAGCTATAGAGATTACTTGACTAAAAAAACCAACATAGTAAAATACAATCAAGTAAGGACATACAGTACAAAGGAGGAAGTTTTTAATGGAACAACAGTATATCCCCAGTCGGGAAGACGCCTACCGGCTTTTAAAAGAATTTATGCAAAATGATAATCTCTTAAAACATGCCCTAGCTGTAGAAGGCGTAATGGTGCATTTTAGTGATATTTATAAAGATGAAGATAAGGAAAAGTGGTCTGTAATCGGCTTAGTCCATGACTTGGATTATGAAAAATTTCCTGAAGAACATTGTGTTAAAGTTAAGGAAATTTTACAGGAAAGAAATTGGCCCAAAGAGTATATTAGGGCGGTAGTAAGTCATGGTTGGCAAATATGCAGTGATGTAGAACCTGTTAGCGATTTAGAAAAAGTATTGTATACTATTGATGAGTTGACAGGGTTAATTAATGCCACAGCAATTATGCGGCCTAGCAAAAGTGTCATGGATTTAACAGTTAAGTCTGTAAAAAAGAAGTGGAAAGATAAAGGCTTTGCAGCAGGTGTAAACCGGGAAATTATCGCCAAAGGTGCGGAAATGCTTGGTTTAGAATTGGATTATGTTATTGAGGAAACTATTAAAGGCATGCAAAAAGTAGCTGCAGAAATTGGTCTATTAGGCGAATTCGAACACAAGTAATCAAAAGATGGAATTTAACTTTATAAATTGTTGTAGGGGCGCCCATTGGGCGTCCGCTACTATCGACTATCGGCTGGTTTTTTGGTCACCGAACACGGGTTACTGAGACTAAGCCAATATATTAGCCCAAAACTCTAATCGTAAGTTATCATTTTCCTACCTGGCGGACGAAAAGCTTATCTCCTTTTTCTGTATTAACGATATCTTTAACTTCATCAAACCCCAGCTCTTGCAAAATTTTAATAACATTCATATTATCAAAGGCCGTCATTATTAATGAGTCTTCTCCAAATTCATTTGCTAGATGGGTCCCTTTTTGCAC
>JBMNUR010000190.1:0-6113 GCA_050946395.1 Peptococcales bacterium | reverse complement strand
GGGCGGTGATAAGGCATAAATATTCTCGATAATTGGGGTTTTATCCCCATGTTTTGCATATCGGGAACGCAAAAGCCTTATTGATCAGTGTGTCCCTAAAAGTGTAGAGGAATGAATATGGATACAGATGCCAAATTAAGGCCAATATACTTGATCAATATACTTAAAGAACGCACAGATGAGGATCATTACCTGACCACGTCTCAGCTCTGCTCTATTCTCAAGAATGAGTACGGTATGGAGACCCACCGTACAACTATCAAGAGCGATATTGAGATGCTGCAGCAGGCAGGTATCGGCATCCAGGCTGTCAGGTCTTCGCAGAACCAGTACAACTACATCGAGCGTGACTTCGATATTGCAGAACTGAAACTGCTGATTGATGCTGTCATGTCTGCGAAGTTCATGACCAAAACAAAAAGCGATCAGCTTGTTGCAAAGCTGACCGCTCTTGCCGGTGCGAACAAAGCCCGTGAACTGAAGCGCAATCTTACTGTTGATGGCAGGTACAAGATGGAGAATGAGCAGATCCTAATGACCATCGACGCCATCAATGACGCAATCAATCAGAAACGTAAGATCAAATTTCAGAAGATCGAATATAACGTTAAGAAGGAGCGGGTACTCCATCACGGTGGGGAGACATATACATTCAGTCCGTATTCGCTGGTATGGGACGGAGACTTCTACTATGTCGTCGGTTTCTCTGACAAATACCAGTCTATCGGTAGTCACCGCGTGGACCGCATTTATCTGCGTCCGGAGGTTCTGGACGAAGCTGCGGTTCCTGCTCCGCTAGGCTTTGACGTGAACAAATACATCAACACCACTTTCCGTATGTACAATGCTCCTCGCAGAGAGGTGGAGCTGGTCTGTGATAACGGTGTAATGGATGCCATCATTGACCGCTTCGGCCCGGATGTTGAGACATACGCCTGCGACCAGCAGAATTTCCGTGTAATAGCAGAAATAGCAGTCGGCAAAGTTTTCTTCAACTGGATCTTCGGATTTGAGGGAAAAGTGAGAATCAAAGCGCCGGAAGATGTAAAGCAGCAATACAAGGAGTGTGTGCTTGCGGCGGTAAGTGTGAACGAATAACAAATGGCTACTATTCAAATCAGTTTGATTCATTCAATTATGGCAAAGGAGGTGAGGATATGAGCCGAAAACGCAGTAGCAGCAGCGGAAATGACGGATGCTTAGTTGCGCTGTTCCCGATTATTATCGTGTTGGGTTTAATTGGAGGGTTACTCCAGTTTATAGCTGAGAATATTGGTATCATCCTCATCGTTGTTGCTGTTGTTGGTGCGATAGTAGGAATCGTTGTAGCGATAAACAATGCAACCAAGAAAAAGGAGGAGGCTGAAGCAGAGAAGCAAAAAAACCTCGCAATTGTCAACGCATTAGAAACGAAGCCTGCTCTTGCAAGCATTTCTTCTGCAACCAATTTTGGAAGCAAAGAAGAAGAACATATTAATACCTCATTCAGGGAGTTCTTGAAAAAGAACAACGATGTTGTTTTGGCTCAGGCTCATGTGGATTACCTTAGCAATAAGGCTACTGCTTTACGCGCATTGGGCAGAACTGACGAAGCGATTCAGCTTGATGCAGAAATCAACCAGGCACGGATGGCGCTGTCTTCTGCTCAATCAAAACGCGGAGGAACATTCGAATCTAAGTTTAATAACGTTCTTTATAGATCGGCTGAAGTGAAAAACGCATTCACTGCCTTCGCTGCAAAACTCCCCAACCAGCGGCTTCCCATGATTGGAGATTTCTTTCAGAGTCCGCAGATCAAAACTGTTAGTCTTGGCGGGTCATCGGCTCTGTTGTTTACTCCTGCTTATGTTATGAATTATTCAGGCCCAGCACAGACAATCAGATTGATCCAATACAAGGATGTTAGCGTGTCTTCCTGGATAACAACTGAGATCCTGGATGGACAAAGGCAGCCGAACGATGAGATAGAGCACATTGGGTATCGTTATGAGACTAAAGACGGCTACCGTGATATGCGGTACAGTTGGGAAAACAATCCTTCCTATACCTTTGTGTATAGGGGAACTGCAACGATACGGTGCAGCGGTTTGTCGTACGAGCAGAAATTCAGCAATAAATCTTTAACAGAGGAATTTGAAAAAGCTCTTAACACGTATCGTTCCCTTTTAGTCGGTAAGTATAAAAACGTTATTCCTCAGTTACTTGCACATAACGAGGAGTTAACAACCGCAGGCAACATCGATACGTTTATGGCGCAGCAAGCGGCTGCTGAAAAACTAAAAGAAGCCGCTGAAAAAGCTGAGAAGGAAAAACAGGAAAAAGCCAGGCTTGAACGTGAAGCAAAAGCCAGAGCCAGGCGGGAGAAAGAACAAGCGGAACGTGAGGCGGCGGAGCGTGAAAAGCAAAGAAAAGCAGATTTTTTGAGAAGTCTCACAATCGTAGATGGTACCCTGACCAGCTGGTATGGCAATGACAGATATTTCGTGTTGCCCGAAGGGCTTGTAACTACTATTGGTACCGCCTTTAGATGGAAAAACAACCTAGAGTCTGTTGAACTGCCAAATGGTATTACATCTATTCAAGCGAACGCCTTCCATGGCAGCACTTCGCTACGAAAGATCGTTATTCCCAAAACCGTTTCGGATATTGGGAAGGAAGCATTCCTGGGATGCACATCACTCAGTGAGATATCTATTCCAAGCGGAATAAAAACCATTACTTCTCAAATGTTTGGAAAATGCTCCTCGCTGAAGTCTTTGAAGATACCGGTAGGAGTAAAAAAAATAGAACAAGGAGCGTTTTCGGGATGTGGCAATCTTCAGGAAATGATCGTTCCGGAGGGCGTTACCGTTATCGAAGATGACGTTTTCGAGAATTGCATTTCTTTGAAGAGAGTTGTTCTTCCGAACTCGGTAATCAAGATAGGAAAAAACGTTTTTAATGGGTGTTCGTCATTGGAGCATGTTGTGCTTGGATGCGGCCTCAAGCGCATTCCTGATGCCTGTTTTAACAATCAGCAAAAGCTACTTGAAGTAACAGTTGCTGCTGATATTGTGGAAATTGGTGATCGGGCATTCAAGAATTGCCAAAAGCTTTCAAGAATCCTTTTAGGAGAATCCAAATCTACTGCCACTTCAAAAGGTATGGATTTTGAGGCTTTAGTTTCCGGTACTGTATCAAAAAAAACTGATGCGTTTGCGCTGGATTCCCTTGAACGGATCGGAAAGTCTGCGTTTGAAAATTGCTTTGCATTTAGCGGTCTTGACCTAAGAGATGGATTGAGGTTTATCGGTGACTATGCATTTGCAAACTGCCGTTCAATAAAAGAAGTCAATCTGCCAGCATCCATTAATCATTTCGGTATTGGCGTATTTTCTGGATGCGTGAACCTTTCCACTGTAGCGGGCGTAGAAAATGTAAACTGGCACAAGAAAAACTGCTTTATTGGTACGCCTTGGCTATCAACACAATCCGAAAATGGGTTTGTTATTTATGATGGATTGCTAGAAGCATATACCGGAAGCGATTCCAGCGTGGCTATTCCACAAGGCATCCGGACTATTGGCAGTAGCGCTTTTAATGGGAATGCATATGTTTCAAGCGTGGTTGTCCCGGAAGGCGTTGTGTCAATTGATGAACTTGCCTTTGCGAATTGTAGAAAACTCAAGTCAATTCGTATTGCGGACTCCGTAACCCATATTGAGGACAATGCTTTTGCGAATAACTCGGGGTTCGTTATTCAATGCTCACGAGGAAGTACCGCCTCTTCTTTCAGAATACGAAACAAGATCGCAGGTGAATACATCGCTAAGGAAAAGCCCGCTGAACCTGCAAGGATCTCAACAAGAAGAAGCAGGAGCAGTATCGGAGACGGTTTGTCAGGACTTTCCGAAGACGAGCTTCGCGTAATCATGGAAATGAGGCGTGAAAAGCTTGCTCAGAAGAAAGCCGAGGAAGAAAAGCCTGTCGAACCCGAAAGAACTGATTATGTACTGATTCCGTTTGACGAATCTAAGGTTTCGATCAAACTACAGAACGATAGTCGGAAAATCACAAACAACATATTTAACTTGAGGTTTGTCCAGAATGGACCCGTATCTGCAGGGAAAGAAAAAGCGGAGTATGAAACTTTCGTTGTGGATTCATATGGACAAGTTATCAGCAACATAAAATCAATAGTGGCTGACAAGTCTGGAGATGATCTCACCCACAAGGTCACATACTCTCTGTCAGCTCAAGAGAAGTTTGACAAGGCGTCTGCGTATTATGTTGTTCTACGATATAAAGGTGCCGGAACAAGTATATTAAATAAAACCCAATACCAAATCAGTATTGAGTTTGCATCGGACTTTGATATTTGAGGTTAAGTTATGCCAACGAGTTACAAATTCAAATACAAGCCTAAGGGTGTTGGATACAACGTGTGGGTAACAAAACAGAAACATGGGAAGCCACATAACTCTTCTAGCCAAGGTGGTGGCATCCTTGCAGATGCTGTAGCAGATGTTGCGGCAAGAGCAATTGTCGGAGCAATGACTTCGGATAAAAAGAAAAAGCTGAAATCGCTTAAGCTATGCCGTGACCCTGTCGAAGCGATGAAAAGACGCAGAGAGGCAGAGGCCTCACTAGACCGAGAACTTGATCTACCGCAGAACAATAAGTTTGGAGGAAGCATAATGGACGCATTGGACAGAAAAATAGTTGATCTTTTCCCTGGGAAAATAGTCAGAAAGGATTTAACCGCTTTAATGAAAAGAGGGGCAAACGTTCCAACCTTCGTGTTGGAGTATTTGCTAGGGATGTATTGCTCTACAGATGATGAAGATGCAATAGAAGCCGGGCTTTCAAAAATCAGAAGAATCCTTTCAGAAAACTATGTTAGGCCGGATGAAAGTGAAAAGATCAAGTCCAAGATACGCGAAAACGGAGAATACACTGTAATCGATAAGGTGTCCGCTCGCTTGGATGAGTATAAGGATATTTATGTCGCAAGATTCACTAATCTTGAAATTGAGCCATTTGTACTTCCTGCGGAATATGCAAGTGAATATACGAAAATACTGACAGGCGGTATTTGGTGTATTACAAGAATAGCTTATCAGTATGAGAACGAAGACTACGAATACGACGAGAGAAAGCCAAAGCGCAAGAAGCGCGGTCCGGAGGATTCTCCATTCAAGATCATAAGCTTAAAGCCGATACAGATGCCCAATCTGGATCTAGAGGATATGGTTTCCCGCAGAAAAGATTTCTCTTTCGAGGAATGGAGAGATCTTATCCTTCGTTCTGCCGGATACGAACCAGACGCTCTTTCCGAGAAGGAAAAGCTGCATTTCATTGAAAGAATGGTTCCGCTGGTAGAGAGAAACTATAACTATTGCGAACTTGGACCACGTGGCACCGGTAAATCTCACATTTATAAAGAGATATCCCCTTATTCCATACTGATGAGCGGTGGACAGACTTCAACCGCGAACCTCTTCTATAACCTGAGCGCGCACCGTGTTGGGTTAGTCGGTCACTGGGATTGTGTTGCTTTTGATGAGGTTGCGGGCATGCATTTCCGCGACATGGATGCCATCCAGATACTAAAAGACTATATGGCATCAGGTTCCTTTGCTCGCGGCCGAGATATGATCAACGCTGATGCATCAATTGTCTACATCGGAAATATTAACGATAGTGTGGAAAGCCTTTTAAAAGTCACACACTTGTTTAATCCTTTCCCGCCGGAGTTTAACTGTGACAGTGCCTTCTTTGACAGGATCCACTATTATCTGCCCGGTTGGGAAACGCCAAAGATGCGCTCTGAACTTTTGACCGGAAAATATGGATTGATCACCGACTGTCTTGCTGAATTCTGCAAAGAAATGAGAAAGTACGATTTCTCACACAACTTTGATAGATTCTTCCGACTCAATAAAGACTTTAACAAGCGCGATGAAATAGCGGTGAGAAAAACATATTCCGGACTCACCAAACTCCTCTTCCCTGACGAGAACATTCCAAAGGACTATGCTGAAATGATTCTCGAATACGCGATTGAGGGTCGTCGTCGAGTAAAAGAGCAGCTGAAGATTATGGCTGGTGTGGAATTTATCGATGTCAATCTT
>JBMNUR010000189.1:0-6129 GCA_050946395.1 Peptococcales bacterium | reverse complement strand
CCAACTGTATAATAAACATGAAGGGTAATTTATTATATTTAAAACCTAGTAAATTTCTTGTCTAGTTTTAGTAAACAAAGGAATGCAAATAATTTCAATTAAACAAGGAGAGAAATAATGAAGAAGAAAGAATCGGGGTTGACATCTCCTTCTTTTGATACGAATTTAAACCACCGTATACTAAACAAACTAAAATACTTTTTTGTGGAATGCAAAAGACATAAGGGTTTGTTGATTATGCTTATTCCAGGCATAATTTGGTTTCTTGTATTTAAATACTATCCAATGTACGGAGTTACAATAGCCTTTAAGGATTACAAATTGCTTAAAGGAGTCATTGGAAGCCAATGGTCGGGGTTAAATCACTTTCAAAGACTGTTTAACAGTAGTCAGTTTAGCAATGTTTTTTGGAATACTTTAATTATAGGAATATACAGGTTGATTTTTTCATTTCCTGCACCTATTATATTTGCGATTTTGCTAAATGAACTTCAACATAGACGGTATAAAAAGATTATACAATCGATTACTTATCTGCCACATTTTATTTCATGGGTAGTTATCGCCAGTCTTATTCATAATGTTCTGTCTCCCGTTAATGGAGTTGTAAATTACATGCTTCAATTTCTCGGTTTTGGTCCATATAAATTCTTAATGATGCCTGAGCTTTTCAGAGGGATATTAATTACTTCAGAAATTTGGAAAGGGATGGGATGGGGAAGTATAGTATATTTAGCTGCAATAAGTGGAATAGATCCACAGTTATATGAAGCCGCAACAATAGACGGAGTAACACGTCTAAAGCAGATTTGGTATATTACGATTCCTATGATCTTACCTGTTGTTATTATAATGTTTTTAATGAAGGTGGGAAATATTATGGAAGGTGGAAGAGACCAAATATTGAATCTTTACAATCCCATTGTATATCGTGTTGGAGATGTACTGGATACATATGCGTATAGGGTCGGATTAATTGATTTTGATTATAGTTATTCTACCGCAATAAGCCTTTTTCAAAATCTTATAGGCATAATATTTTTGTTTATTTCTAACTTTATAACAAAACGTGTAAGTGATCAGGGTTTATGGTAATCATTAAGGATAGTGAGGTGGATTTTAAGTTGATAAGTAAAGGGAAAATAACAGATAAGGTTTTTGATATTTTTAATTACAGTTTAATGTTTTTACTGGCAATAATAATGATCTATCCTTTTTGGGAGTTGCTTATTTTATCAGTTAGTCCTGCTGCCGAAGCATCACGTATAGGTCTTAAAATAATACCAAGAGGATTCACACTAGGAGCATATAAGCAATTATTTGGTTCAAAATTGATTGGATATGGTTATTATAACACGATTATGAGAACAGTGATTGGAACATCTCTGTCTGTCCTTTTGTGTTTTACAATGGCATATCCTTTGTCAAAAAAGAGTCTGCCTTTGAGAAAAACTATAACAATTCTTTTACTTATTCCTATGTTTTTTTCAGGTGGACTAGTTCCCAATTTCTTATTAGTAAATTCTTTAGGTTTATACGATACACTCTGGGCGTTAATTTTGCCTTTGCTAATTAGTTCATATCATGTTTTTGTTATGAGAAACTTTATTATGTCTATACCCGATTCATTAGAGGAATCAGCTTTGGTTGATGGGGCAAGTTTTTTGACAATTTTATTTAGAATCATCATTCCTTTATCAAAACCTGTTCTTGCAACTATTGCTTTATGGGTGGCTGTAAGGCATTGGAATGCGTGGTTCGATGCAAGTATCTATACAAGATCAAATGAACGCATTGTCCTTCAGTTGATACTAAGAAGAATGATCATAGAGAAAGATAATTTAGAAGTTGCTGATGCCTCTATTCAAAGTGGGGGAGATGGCGTTATTACAAAGACAATGGAAGCTGCCACAGTAATGGTATCTGTAGGACCAATTATATTGTGTTATCCGTTTCTTCAAAAGTATTTTGTTAAAGGCGTTATGATCGGTTCTGTGAAAGGTTAAGCAATTTTGGTAATAATATCTGTTTATAGATATTTTACGTATAAACTAAATATTTTAGGGGGTTATAAGACATGAAAAAAAGAACAATATCAATATTGTTAGTGATGATGTTGGTGCTTTCAGTAGCACTAACAGGATGTGGAAATCAGGCTTCGGACATACCTTTAGACGAAAAACCGCAAACACAAACGGGTGATAACTCAGATTCAGCTACTGATGTGTCTGAAGTGCCAGAAGAACCTGTACCGCTAAAGTGGTTGGGTATGCCAACAGGTTCGCTGTATCCAGAAAAAGATGCCTTAATTGTAAAGGAAGTAGATGAAAGATTTAACGTTGACATAGAGATCGTAAAGGCAAATTCAAACAGGCCTGAAGAAATGAATCTACTATTTGCATCAGGCGAAATACCAGATCATATTTTTATTCGTAGTGGAGACATAAATATGATATTGGAAGAAGAGTTATTAAGAGAAATACCCGCCAAAATGGTTAAGGAAGTTGCTCCAACTTATTATGATTTAGTTATGCAATATCACCCTTATATTGTTGATAGTGTTGCTTATAATAAAGAAACAGATTCATTTCTCGCAATACCTCAAGGTCAGGGAGAGTTGTTTCCTTTTACAGTTTTGAGAACTGATTGGCTTGAAAAAGTTGGAGTCAATATGCCAACAAATCTTGAAGAATTTGAAGAAGTGTGTAGACTCTTTACTGAGGAAGATCCTGATGGAAACGATAAGGATGATACTTATGCCTTCACTGTAACAGGTAATTTAGACGTATTTAATTTAGCTGCTGCATTCGGTATCTCATTACCAGGTGGACAAGTTAAAGATGATTCATATATAAAAGGTAGTGATGGAATATTAAGAGCTGCTGAAGTGACTGAAAACTATAAAGAGCTTTTGAAATATGTTGCAAGATTATATGATAAGGGCTATATATATCCTGATGTTACTGTAAAAGATGATGAAGCTTTATTCTCAGATGGATTTTTGGGAGTAAAAACCTATGACTGGACTTTCTTTATTGTTGATTACAGGCCTAAGGATTGGTTTGCTCTAACTTTTGAAAAAAATCCAAATGCCACCACTGAATTTATGAAGCCATTAGTGGGACTTGATAATGAAGAAGCTGTTTATGAAAAACAGACCAGTGTATGGAGATGGCAGTGTGCAGGAAAAAACACCTCTGATGAACAGCTAAAAAAAATTCTTGAAATTATTGAAACACAATTAACTGATATGTATTTCCATAACCTTGTTTGGAGAGGTGTAGAAGGTGAACACTACACAGTGAACGATGCGGGTATGGCAGTTGTAGTTGAGGAATGGGCAGGAAATGAAAAAGGAGCAGAGTTAGGTACTAGATTCTTTATGGCAAACTACAGAGTAGGCGAACAGAGAAGCCTATCTTGGGGTACTGAAGTACAAGATATGGATAAGTTCCAGCAGCAGTATAATGTTGTACAACAACTAATACCTTCTGTAACAAAGATTGAATCAAAAGAAATATATGGTGCTGATATAGATAAGATAGAAAAGGAATTTTTCTTAAATACTATTACAGGCATATGGGACGTAGACGCTGAGTGGGATGCTTATGTAGATAGATGGTATAAAGCTGGCGGCGACAAAATTGAAAAAGAGGTAAATGAAACGTACACTCATTTGAATAAATAATAATCGAAATTAGTTCTGTGTGCCCATAATCAGCCGCATTAGGTTGATTATGGGCATTTAATTTTGAAGGGATGATATCTAGAGCTTCTGTATATGAATTATTTTATGTAATTAACATAATAACTTTGGGAAAAAGCAAATTTGGAAAGCATACAAGTGCTCTTGTTGGAAAGAAAGTTAAGCTAACGCTCTTAAATAATTATGTAAAACAATAGTAAAATGGATGGTAAAGTGAGGTATTGAATAATTATGTTTAAAAAAAGATTTGTATTGTTGTTTGCTACTCTTTTAATAATTACACAGGTGTCTTGTTCACAACAAATGAATACAACCAATTCACAGAAATTAAGCATAGTGAATACACCTACACCGACAGTTGCTGTAAAACAACCAGAAGATGACGATTTAGTAACGGATGAGATATTTGACAAAGAAAAACATAAAGGTGAATTACAGGTGAGGTTTTTTAATCTTGAAGGTGACTCAAAAACTGGTGAATCTATGTTAATTACAACACCTGATGGTATTAATATGTTAATCGATTCAGGAATCAAGAAAGTCGGGCCACAGCTAGTAGAATATCTAAAAAGGTTGGAGATAAAAAAACTGGACTATATTGTAGCTTCGCATTTTCATTCCGATCACATAGGAGGTATGGCAGCTGTTATTGACGAATTTGACATAGCCGAGGTAATGATATGTGAGATGCCTTTTAATTCTAATTTAAAACAAGAACTCGATGAGGCTATTTACAGAAAAAATGGTAATGTAAGATATTTGAAATCTGGAGATGTTTTCAATTTAGGGGATGAAGTAGAGGTTGAGGTGCTAAGTCCAGCACCAGACATGGTAATACCTGACGGGGTAATTCCCGAAAAAGTAGAGAGCAATACATTTGTAAACAACCATTCAATTGTTATGATAATGACATATAAAAACAATTCATTTTTGTTTCCAGGTGACATTTATGAAGAATGTGAAAAGGGATTAATTGAAGTATTTCCTAGAAAATTAGATGTTGATGTATTAAAGGTACCTCATCATGGCACGGATACATCATCTTCGAACGAGTTTATTAAAGCCGTCTCTCCTAAAATTGCAGTAATATGTACAAATGTTGGTTTCAGCAAGCATAGATATGATAAATACAGGGCTGAAGGAAGTGATGTATATATTACAGTTATTGATGGAAATGTGTTAGTTTTATCGGATGGAGAAAGTATAAGTGTGATTACTGAAAAAGATAGGATGGGTAGTTTTTTGAAGTAAAGTAAAAATGCTGTTCTTCCGCTATAGTGTGTTCCATAGATACAAAACTCCTATTGGATGTTGTAAAATGAAATTGCAGATTGTTTTTGCGACATAAAAAACCATACGGGTTAGCTAATTATTTCAGCGTGCGGTTTAAAAAATTATAAATGTTGTGGTTTACTAAATATTCAATGGATCTTTATAATGGTAAAGGAGCTTAATGAAACTGAGGGAATTAATACATATGAAAAGAGAGTGAAAAGAGTTAAAACCATTATAAAAAACTGGAATGAGATTGTGCGTCATTTTAAAGGAAGTTCCCCCTCATGAACAGATAGAGGATATTTTGAAAAGGAAGTAAAAAGGCTTTTATCCTGTATTAAATGATAAAAGCCTTTGATTTTTTATCAGTTTTAAATTTCCCTTGAAGATAATTCAAAGCCACAAATTTTTAAATATATTTTTGAACAGTAGGCTGATACAATGTTAGTCTCGTCACCTATTACTGATGTGTAAGGTATACTTTGATTCAAAATTTTCGCTCACGTTTACTTCTTCGGATGAACTTTGATATTTACCCTGCTCATAGATTATTTAACCTGATACATTCCATTATTGTTCATATAGGTAAAAATTGCTTCTCCATGCTGCTGTTCTTCTTTTTGAATATGATTTAGCACATTACGAATTTGAGGGTCACGAAATTCAAATATAGTAGTATCATATGTGCCAGAAACATATTTTTCAGTCGATAACATATCAGTACATAGGTCTTTATCTGATTGCGTGTAATTTTGTTGATTGGCATTTGGCATGAAACTTTGCCCTTGCTGTTGATTTCCTCCAGATTGCTGTTGTTGATTTCCGCTCCCTTGTTGTTGCCCTTGCTGGCTGTTTGTATCTGGAATTTGGCCACTCAGTAACTGATTTATTGAATTTAGATGCTGCTGTTCAATCAGAGCATTGTTGTTGAATATATCCTTCAACTCTTGACATGACGCCATATTTGCGTAATTACTATATTTTTGAATACACAGCTCTTCATGACTTTTTTGGTCTTCAAGCAACAATCTTTCCTTTGTAGATAAATTCATATTAAAACACCTCCATATTTAGTATTACATTTTGTTAGTGTATAATTTCTGAAGGCAAGAAAGTCGGTATATGTATAGAATTAAATAAATAAAGGG
>JBMNUR010000188.1:0-6131 GCA_050946395.1 Peptococcales bacterium | reverse complement strand
TAGTGACTGGTGACTCAGTCTTGGGGTTAAACTTTGGGATAGGGCTAAGCCCAATAAACTGTAGTTCCTGTAGCTTCTATAGATACTGTAGGTACGGAAAAGTTCTCTCGAAGATTCACCTAAGCTAAAACTTCCTTGTAAAGTCCTTTTTTATAAATGTAATGTTCCACTGCCTCGGGTAAGAGGTACTTTATAGGCTTACCTTCTCTCACCCTTCTTTTAATATCAGTTGAGGAAATGGCCATTGCCGGCACTTCGATAATTGTGATCCGTTCAAGATATTCCTGGGGCAATACCTTTAATTCTTCTTTTTTTAAATCTTCCAAATCATAACCGGGACGGGTGGCGGCTACAAAGTAACACATGTCCAATAATTCTTCAACCCGATGCCAGGTTAAAATTTCTTTGATGGCATCAGCGCCGGTTATAAAATAGATAACATGGTTAGGGAAATTTTCTCTAAAGATTTTAACAGTATCATAAGCGTAGGATTTACCTGTCCTATGAATTTCGATTTGAGATGTTTCAAAATATTTATTAGTAGTAATAGATAAAACTGTCATCAAATATCGGTGTTGGGAATCGGTAATAAGATCAGGATTCTTATGAGGAGGATTACCCGAAGGCACAAAATACACCTTTTCTAAATCAAATTCACTTCTAACAGCCTCGGCTGTAACCAAATGGCCGTAGTGAATAGGGTCAAATGTCCCTCCCATGATACCTATTGCTTTTTTTGATAAACTCATTGTATCACACCTTTGTCGTCGGTTCGTCAGTTTGTCCATTCGTCTACTCGTCTATTCGTCATTGGTCTATTCGCCAGTTCGTCTTCGTTAGTTCGCAAATGTAACCGCGGGGCAAAGCCCCAAAACGCGCCCACTCGCCCACGAAATAGCGCACCTACGTTAATTCCTCACCTGTCCATCCCCAAAGACAATGTACTTATAACTAGTTAATTCCTTTAATCCCATGGGCCCCCGAGCGTGGAGTTTTTGGGTACTGATTCCAATTTCAGCGCCATAGCCAAATTGGAATCCATCAGTAAACCGGGTGGAAGCATTGACATAAACAGTTGCCGCATCAACAGCCCGCTGAAACAATCTAGCCTTTTGATAATCATTAGTCACAATGGCTTCCGAATGTTTGGTCCCATATTTTCTAATATGTTTTAAAGCTTCGTTAAAATCATCGACAACTTTTACGGCAAGAATCATATCCAAAAATTCCATTGCAAAATCTTCTTCACTAGCTTCCACACTACCGGGTATTAGTTGATGGGAATGGGGACAGGCCCGCAGTTCTACACCTAGTTCTAAAAGTTTTTTGCCTACCATGGGTAAAAACTTTGCCGCAACGTCTTTGTGTATAAGTAATGTTTCAGCAGCATTACATACTCCGGGGCGGTGTGTTTTGGCATTAATGACGATTTTTTCTGCCATATCAAGGTCGGCATCAGCCTCGATATACACATGGCAGTTGCCAACACCTGTTTCAATAACCGGCACTGTAGCATTTTCCACTACATTCTTTATTAATCCGGCTCCCCCCCGGGGGATTAAGACATCCAAATATTCGTTTAATTTTAAGAGTTGATTAGCAACCTCTCGACTGGTATTTTCGATTAATTGAATAGAACCTACCGGAAGGCCAACTACCTCCACGCTTTTACTGATAATTTCCGTTATCTTTTTATTGGAATTAATAGCATCCGAACTGCCCCTTAATAAAACTGCATTACCGGATTTTAAACATAAACCGGCCGCATCTACAGTAACATTAGGTCGAGCTTCGTATATAATCCCGATAACACCTAAAGGAACCCGCATCTTACCAATTTGGAGACCATGGTTAGTAGTCCACATCGATTCTACTTCTCCTATGGGGTCACTAAGTTGGGTAAGTGCCCTTAGACCCTCTGCCATGTCCTTAACTCTTTTTTCAGTTAATAATAGCCGATCAAGAAGAGCTTTGGACAAATTCTTTTCCCGGCCATTTTCCATATCTATGGCATTAGCCGCTAAAACTTCCTCACATCTAGCTTCCAAATCCTCAGCCATTTTTAGGAGAGCCTGATCTTTAAGTTTTGTTTCGACTAACCCTAAGCTATATGCCGCTTCTTTAGCTAAAGCACCTTTCTCTTTCAACTCCTGACAAATCATTTTTATCCCACCTTTCATATTCGTAGAGCTAAATTATCTCTATGGATTACCTCATCATAATCCTTATATCCTAAGATGCTGGCAATTTCTTTACATTGGACACCTTTAATTTTTTCTAATTCTAAAGCATTATAGTTGACAATTCCTCGGGCAAATTCTAGGCCATCAATATCAACAATACTTACTACATGACCAGAAGTAAAATCTCCTTCCACTTTAGTGATACCACTGGGTAATAGGCTTTTACCATTAGTTAAAATTGCTTTCCGAGCCCCCTGATCCACCCAAAGTTTACCTTCTATATTCGAACCAAAAGCAATCCAACTCTTCCGGGCATGGGGCCTTACCTCTCTGGGAATAAAAAGAGTTGCAATTGCACTTCCGGCGAAAACATCCCGGATAATATCCGGCTGACTACCATTGGCGATAATCATAGGTATCCCCGCATTGACGGCAATTTTGGCCGCAGAGATTTTAGTAGCCATCCCTCCACTACCAAATTTACTGCCCACACTTCCTGCAAGTCCCTGGATTTCATCGGTGATTTCTTCGACCACCGGAATTAAGCGTGCGTTGTTATCTTTGCGGGGATCACCGGTATATAACCCATCAATGTCGGAAAGTAAAATTAGTAAATCCGCGTCAACCAAACCAGCCACAAGGGCACCTAATGTATCATTATCACCAAATTTTATTTCTTCTACCGCCACCGTATCATTTTCGTTAATAATTGGTACTACTCCTTTGTTTAAAAGAGTTAAAAGGGTATTGCGAGCGTTTAAAAAACGCCTGCGGTCATTTACATCTGACCGAGTTAATAAAAGTTGGGCAACCACCTGTCCATACTCAGAAAATAACTTTTCGTATATATGCATAAGAATACCCTGTCCTACTGCGGCAGCAGCTTGTTTGTCGGGGATAGTTTTGGGTTTTTCCGATAAACCCAGTCTACCCATGCCCGCACCTACTGCCCCCGAAGTGACTAAAAGTACCTCTTTATCTTGATAACGTAAATCAGTCAACTGACGTACTAATTTTTCAATAAGGTTTAAATTTAATTTTCCCGTACTATGGGTAAGTGTACTGGTACCTACCTTGACAACAATCCGCCGTGCATCAGTTACTAACTGTGTATTATTTCCCCAACCCACCATTTATACTTCACCAAACTTTCTAAGTAATCAATCTATGTATATTAAAATAGCAGAAATAAGAAAATAGCCAATAGTTAATAGTAATTATACTATAACATATCGGCTATTAACCATACATTAATACCTATTTGGGTAATTCTATCAAAGGTTTATCTTCCGAGGGTCGATAAAGAATAATATTGCGTCCTACAATCTGAACCAAATCAGAACCAGTAGTTTCCGTAAGTTCTTGAGCCACAACTTTAACTTCCTCGAAACAATTCTTTAGGACCCTAGCTTTGACAAGCTCCCGAGCTGTTAAAGCTTCGTTTAAAGAAAAAACAACACTTTCTGTAACTCCCGCTTTACCAATCTGGACAATAGGATCTAAAGCATTTCCTAAGGCGCGCAAAAAGCGCCTCTGTTTCCCACTTAACATCTATCTGCTAGGACTCAAATTTAGTCCCAGCATCTCCACCTCCTTGGGGGTATATTAATACTATTATAGCATAAGTCCTAATAAATAGTACAAAAAGCTGGTGTAAGGACCAGCTTTTTTAAATCATCCTATGTTCTCTAATTCACGGCGGGAACGGCGATGTTTTTCGTACATTGGATCGCCTTTTTTCCAATTAGAAGTTTTGACCCTCTCCTTAGGTGTAGATTGCTCAGTAACAACAAAACAATTACGCATAACACAATAATATGTGGCTTCACCCTGTTGACAGTTGCCACAGCCAATACATTCCATGGCCGTAATAAATCCTCCTCCAAGTTTTTTAAATAAAATTAGCTAATCTACAAAGTCAAATTCTAGGCTATTAATCCGTACAACATCACCATCCTTAGCTCCTTGTTCCCTGAGAGTCTTAATTACTCCCATTGCCTCAATAATCTTTAAAAATCTATTGACAGCTTCTTCGTTGTCAAAATTAGTCCTAGCCCAATGTTTATCAATTTCTGGGCCGCTAACAATAAATGTGTTACCCTCTTGTTCTACATAAAACTTTGGTTCTTCACGAACTTTTACCATCCGCAATTGTTCCTCATCTACTTGGGGTGTGTCATCAATCTCGCCTATTTCATCTAAGATATCAGCTAATCTAAATGTTATCTCTTTGAGGCCTTCCCCGGTAAGTGCAGAAACAGGATAAATTTCATATTCTTTAAACTCTTCTTTAATTAATTTTAAATTATTTTCTGCTCCAGGTAAATCTATTTTATTTGCCAGAATTAACATTGGCCTTTCTACCAAATATGCACTATAATTTTTTAATTCATTATTAACTATGCGAAAGTCCTCTAAAGGGTTCCTACCTTCCGACCCTGCAATATCTAAGACATGAACTAAAACTTTAGTTCTTTCCGTATGTCGCAAAAACCTATGGCCCAGCCCTGCCCCTTCAGCGGCTCCTTCAATTAGTCCTGGAATATCAGCCATGACAAAGCTCCGACCATCATCTACCCTGACAACGCCTAGATTAGGGGTAATGGTAGTAAAATGATAATCAGCAATTTTGGGTTTGGCAGCTGAAACTCGAGAAATAATTGTAGATTTGCCCACATTGGGAAAACCCACCAAGCCCACATCGGCTAAAAGTTTGAGTTCCAAAATAATCCACCGTTCCTCACCAGGGTCACCGTTTTCAGCTAATGTAGGGACCCTATGGGAGGAACTAACAAAACGAGCATTGCCGCGACCACCACGACCGCCATGTGCCACAACTACTTGTTGACCCGGCTTAGTTAAATCGGCAATAACTCTTTGATCCTCACTATCTTTGACAACTGTTCCCACAGGAACCTTTAGGATAGTATCTGAAGCATTTTTTCCATGCTGCGTCTTACCTTGGCCGTGCTGGCCCCGATCACCCTTATAGTGTTTACGATAGCGAAAGTCAACTAATGTTCTTAATCCCTCATCGGCTTCAAGGATAATGCTTCCACCTTTTCCTCCATCACCACCGGAAGGGCCACCATAAGGTACATATTTTTCCCGGCGAAAGGCTACTACACCATTACCACCATCACCGGCTTTTACAAAAATCTTAGCATAATCATAAAACATAATTTGCATTCACCCTTCAATTAGATACGTAAGAATGTTCTCTTGTATTTGGGTTTTAATTTCGTGTTTTTCCCCTATTAGTTTATAAATTTCCCACGAGAATTCTTCATTAATATTATGTACATCTAAGATAATTTTACCGTCAGTAAATTTTAACTTTAAATATGTTTCCTGGACTATTACTGTTTCTACTAGTTTTCCCCAAAGTTCATTAAGAAAATCCCTAACCTTTGGAATATTTTCATAACCAATATTCCAAGGCTCCGGAACACTTACCCTAAACCCTTTTTGTAGGCCTAGTTGTAATACCTTTGCTGAAATATCTGCAGCCAATTCTGCATTTACAATGTTATTCAATTCCCTTAAACTTTGCAAGTAATCTGTTATAGTCTGAATATATTCTATAGCTTTATCCTCTTTTTTTATTTTAATAAAACCCCAAATCACTTGTAAATGATTCAGAAAATCATGTCTTTGATGTCGATTAGCTTCTAGTAACTCCTTGAGTAATTTTTCCATCCTTTTCCCCCCAGTCGGCTATATTATACAGGAAGCAGGAAGCACGGGGCAAGAGGCAAAAATACAGAAAACTACAGTAGCTACAGGTGCTACGAACCAAGAGTCTACTTTTTTGTCATCGCGAGAAGCCATAGCGACATGACGATTTACATTTTAGTGATGCCACGCCTATCGGCTCGTAATGACAAGATAATTATTAGCTAACAAAAAACCTGGCCAATGGCCAGGTTTTATTAGCTAATTGCAGTT
>JBMNUR010000187.1:0-6134 GCA_050946395.1 Peptococcales bacterium | reverse complement strand
GCTGTATAGCGTCTTCTACCTTTATTTGTTTTAGACATAATCTATCTCCTTAGGCGTTATCGTATTTCTATTGTATACTAGCGTACAATATTTTTCTATATGACAACTAGCCTAACACATAGGGGTATAGTAGAGCGCAGTCATAAGTTTGGCTTATGGTTTACACATAATGTCTTTTGCTTTATATTATTTAAGGTATTCACTCCAGCCTAAAACACGTTTCACACACTTCCCCCTATAGAAGAATATAGGAGAAGGCAAAATAAATGGTACCTGATTATATACAGATACCATTTAAATATATCTTAATTTTAATGTCATTTCCAGAATTAAGTTTATAAGTCTTATATGACCATAAAGCGTATTAGAAATTTTAGATATCTTTTCGTGGCGAATAAGCTTTAAAAAGTGCTATCTCATTTTCATCATAGGGTGTGAAATCACTTTTGTATATATCGTGTTGCCATCGATCCAAGTCCCAGCCGTACTTATCTGCCAGACCACGCATAAACTCCCAAGGTTCATGGAACTGCCCATAACCATTTACCAAACCCCAATGGAAGGAGCCAATATGCTCGCGAGCAAAGTAAGGCAAGATGTCTTCAACAGTGTTATTAAGAATTCGGTGCAGCCACTCGGTATTCATGATCGGACGCTCAAACTTTTTCAGCTGTTCCGTAACAAACTTGACATTTTCAAACTTACCATAACAATGGAAGGTAATGATGTCAGATAATTCAATAGCTCGACGTTCAATAGCACTAATCGACATTGGATTGTCATAAAAAGTCGGCGGAACTTGGTAGTTACCTTCAAAATCCCAAGCACAGGCTGTCAAAGGTTGAATCGGATTCATCTCACGCACCCAACTAAATACCTTCTCCATTAAGGGGAGGCTGCGGGTCTCTCGGTTATTGTTGCCAGGCTCATTCCATATATCCCACATGATAACACGCTCATCTTGGCCAAGTAAACCTACTAGATCACGCACATAAGCTTCTTTTTCAGGCCAGGTAGATGGGTCATCCCCATCCCACCAGCCAACTTCTCCACTACCGTCAAATGGGGTTGCCTTTACACCACCATGGTAGCCCCAATCAGGGTCTGGTTGTGGACCAAATGCTGGTTTCGGCATCTTATCAGCAATCCGTTTGGGCACTAAGCAATCGTTGAACAGCACGATCATCAAGCCAAGACCATATTGTCCGGCACAATCCACAAATTCTTTAAGATGATCGAGAAACTTTTCACGCTGATGCTTCCAGACAAAGAAGGGTAGCATCAGCCTAATAGCATTAAAGCCAGTTTTAGCAGCTAGTTCAAACTCTCTTTTTGTTTTCTGCAGACTATCATAGAAAGTCTCATCCTGCCACATCTCAATCTGATTCCGAACAGAACCAGTAACATGATTGTAGCCCATAATCCAGGGGCGGCTATTATACCACTGCCAGGCTCTTTCTTTGCTCCACTTATTTAAATACATAGCGACTCACCTCATATTATACTTTTTTATGTAGAGTCCTTTCGTCAGTCACTGCCGTGTTATTAGGCAGTGACTTTAACTGCTAATTGATCACCATCGATTATCAATTCATCAATACGAGCGCAACGTGTATCTTCTCTGTATTTTTCTAAATCACCAACTGCTCGTGCATGGTAAATAATCCAGTGGCGTCCATCTTCAAATATTACGCTGTTATGTCCAAGACCCTCGATATTTTCATTGCTGTTACTTGATAGCACAGGCTTATACGTATTGTTATCTGGCCACTTTTTCCAATCCAGCTTTCTTAAATCAGCGTCTTCTGGGCCATGGGCTACAGCGTATCCAACAAAATAGGTAGGATTATTGTGATTGGCGCCAGAGTACATTACAAAATGGGTGGTTCCAACATTAAAGTAAAAAGCACCTTCGATAGTATACCAGTCCTTACCCTTCTCAAACCGATCACGCATATATATCTCTTCTTCCAGCGATGGATAAACAATTCCTTCTGGCTTACCTTCAAGTGTATAAGGATCTAACATTTTATCGCATAGAATATAGGTTCCAGTAAATTCACTTTCATAATCATTACTACTATAGAACATGTAAAGTCCTGATGTTGTTTCAACAACATGGGGATCAATTGAAAAAGGTGGTAGTAAATCCTTCACATAACGGAATGGACGAGTCGGTGAATCTGCTATAGCAATGCGTAAACGTTGGGAGTGTTCATCGGGATCACTATCCAACATGCTAGAATAGTACATAAAGTACTTATCCTTGATCTTTATAACCGACGGCGCCCAATAGCTTCGCTGTCCAGAAATATCTAAACAGATACCATCGTATTGCCAGCTAGTCTTAAGTTGATCGCTGCTGAATAGATGAACGCCTTTAGAACCAGTGGAATAAATATAATAACGACCACCATCTTTAAAAATATAAGGATCTGGCTGAGCCAATGGTGCTGTATCGTTTTCTTTTCTTTTATATAGTAACATATAATTAGGCCTCCTAGAAATATATTGATATAAATTGTTTTAGATTAATTGCTATATTTCAATTATTTTACTGCGCTGTCAATCTGTCCTTCAATAATATATCGCTGTGCGAAAATATATAATATAATTATAGGTAGAATGCCAAGCACACATGTTGCTGCAGCCTGTGGTAGATTGCCGACATTACCTGACGAATCAAATGCAGTCTTAATAAGTAGGATGATTGTATACTTACTCTTCTTTTGAAGAAGGAAAACAGGCATCAAATAGTTATTCCAAGACCCTACCGCAGTCATAATCATACGTGTAATAGTGATAGCCTTAAGTTGAGGCATGATAATACTTATATACGTACGGAATACACTAGCCCCATCAATTGCGGCAGCCTCATCAAGAGCCGTAGGGATTGATTTAATATAATTAGCAAACATAAAGGAAGTTGCAGGAAGACCACCAGATACTGATAATAAAATTATCCCCCAGAGGCTATTGACCAGTTTCATGCGAACCATCAAGGAATATGTACCAACTAATAATGCTAAACCAGGGATCATCATAATACCCATATTTATGCTAGCAAAGCGGTCAGCTATTTTGCTTTGACTACGTACCAAACCATAGGCTGCCATGGAGCCAAATAAAATTTCAATGACTACAGTCCAAACCATAATAAATACAGAGTTTTTTAGAGAGTTTAAAAAACTTTTATTAAAAACTGCGGAATAGTTGTCCCATTTTATGACTTTTGGTGGATAAAGTCGTGAGCTAATATCGGTAACTTCACGTAGAGACATATTGATCAATACATACATCGGCAAAATATACATCAAGATCATTAAAACGAAAATAAGATAGCGCCAGACTGGTGTTGTTGTTTTACGTTTTTGATTTTTTAATAATATTTCCATCAGTATTCCTCCACTTTACTTACCAGATATTTGTTAATAGGCCATGAAATAATGAATATAACAAAAAATAATGCAACACCAACTGCGGAAGCATAGCCAGCTTTTTCATCGTTGAAATACAATAGTTGAATATAGTAGGATAAAGAAAGTGACTGTCTGTTGGGACCGCCGCCAGACAATGAGACAATAACCTCGTATAGCTTAAACCCACCTATAAGGTTGGTTATAACAGCCGTAGTAATAGAAGACATTAACATTGGCAACTTAATCTTAAAGAATTCCTGGAATGTATTTACACCATCAATTCTTGCTGCTTCTAAATACATCTTAGGAATATTTTGTAGACCAGCTAAATAGATGACCATACAAAGGCCTACATACTGCCAGCTATTTACCAAAGTAATGATCAAAGCCGAACGTAAGCCCGTTTCCATCCAATAAACTGAATCAATACCAAATATGGCGAGTAGATCGTTCAAAACACCGCCATCATACTGAAAGAAATAATAGAGAATTTGACCCATAATGAAACCGGAAATCATAATTGGCAAATAAACTAGAGCCCTAATAAAGTTCCGACCCTGGAACTTGGTATTGACATACAGGGCAATCAATAGCCCGAATACATTTTGCAACAGTGTTGAGCCAAAACCATATAATAGCGTATTACCAAGTGTACGCCAAAATACGTGATCTTTAAATAATGTCGCATAATTTTCAAATCCGATAAATCTTTTAGTCTGTGAATACCCATTCCATTTGTAGAAGGAAACAGAGATACCATTGATTAGGGGAAATGCCATGAAAACAATGATCACAAGTAGAGCTGGAATACACAGACTGAGAATTGCTCTTCTTCTTTTTTCCAAGCAGAGATCAACTCCTTCTATTTTACTGATTTAAATTTTTATCAGATGCCGGAATAATGTATCATTATTCCAGCATCTGATAGTGCTTTAAAGTTAAAGATTAATAAAATTGATATTTACTTTTCATACTAATTGTTTTGAGCGGCTTCGTATAGATCAAGGTAATTCTCATGGAGATACTCTTTTACTGCTTCCACACCAGCCTCGGAATGATCATTAAATAACATTTCCGCACCATTTGCAAAAATTGGCCACATACCAGATGGCATATACTTACGATCCCAAAGGTTTTCATAAAATACATCTGGATATTTTTCCTGCATTGCAGAGAAGAGCTGCTGGCCATAGCTGTCATCATTTTCAGTTGCAGTAGTAATAGCTCCAATCATGCCTGTAACATTATTGATCTTCGTGCAGACTTCAGACTTTGTTAAGTAGTTTAGAAAAACCTTGGCAGCTTCAATATTGTCGCTATCTTTCCATATACCAAAGGTATCACCTTCACCTATACCTACAAACTGAACACTGTCATCCGTTGCCGCAAATGTAGGAATAAAAGCGAAATTGCCGTCTTCATTCAATTTCTTTGCTCCAATTAGCCAAACTGGGTCATTACCAAGGAAAAAAGCAATTTGGTTATTTGCAAAACGCTCCTGTAAATCGGAATCGGATACAGTGGCAACATCCTCAGCATAAAATCCTTTACTCATCCAATCAGCCAAATAAGTTAATGGTCCAGCTTTGTATGACTCCCAATCATAAGTTCCGTTTAGCATGGCTTCTGTTTCATTATAAGGAGCGCCCTCATAGTTAAGCCAGCTACCAGCTGTATTTGCTAATGTTCCTGCATTATTAGCAGCAGTTGCAATTGGTGTAAATCCTGCATCTTTAATCTTCTGACAAGCTTCAGTGAAATCATCCCAGTCATAGATGGCATAAGGATCAACGCCAGCCTCCTCACAAACATCGAGATTTACCAGAGTCGCATTAGCTAGCTGAGAAATCATTAACACATAGATTGAATCATCATCATCCTGTATAACTCCAAGTGCGGATTCATCATATAGACTTACCCAAGGCTGATCTCGAAGATCCATCAGGTATTCCTTGTAACGCAGAATAGACCATCCATGTGTTTGGAAAATATCAGGTAACGAATTAGAAGCCATACGGGTTTTGAGTGTGTTTTCATAGTCATCACCATAGGTAGCTAGTTCGACAGTTGCATCCGTCTCTTCTTCGAAGTCAGCGATTACTTCTTCAAAGACAGTAACTCTATCTCCTGTATAAGTTACAGCAACTTCGAATGTTTCGCCTTTAATACTGACCTGCTCAATATTGTCGCCATCATTGTTGTCTGCCCCTGAATTACTAGTCGTCTTACTGCCATCACATGCAACTAATGATACCAACATAACCATTACCAACAATAAACTGAACAATTTTTTCACCATTTTTTTACCTCCTAATTAATAATTTGTTATGGTAGTATAGATCATAAGTGATAATATCTACCAAAAAGTTGCTCCAATGTAAAAGGGAGCTTGTGAACTTTTTGGTTAGATTAAAGATTAATCTTTGTCCTATAATGTTTGGTTTAGTCTAAGATTCCTGTTGCTTTATAGACAAAAAATTAATCTAAGATTTTATATAAATCAAATAGCCAAGATTTAGTTAACTATACTAAATAAAGATAGATCCTAATTTACTTCAAGAATCGCATGCCTTTTTATAAATAACATCTATCCTGAATTATTCATGGCAGAATAATTCGCTGCCATAATTGTTAGTTTTTAACCAGCAGTTCATAAATACGAATTTTTATACGAGATTTGTTTAAAAATAGGCACACCCATCACGTAAAGATATT
>JBMNUR010000186.1:0-6136 GCA_050946395.1 Peptococcales bacterium | reverse complement strand
CCGGCGATGTAATCTACAATGAAGTTGTAGCTACCTTAAATGGTAAAATGACTAAGGCCGACATTCTATTAGAAAGAACCGGTTTTGCTATCCACAGAGTTGGTTTAAGTATCTAAATATTATATAATAAATGCAGGCACAATAATTTTTTGCAAAATTATTGTGCCTTTTTTATTTTTATATAATATTTTAAATAAAGGATGTGGAAAAATGATACCTGTTCAAAAGTTAAGGGGCCTCACTGGGGAAATAATTAAAAAAGCCGGTTTTCCTCCAGATGATGCCGAGCTTATAGCTGATTCACTAATTCAAGCTGATTTAAATGGTGTAAGTACCCATGGTTTATCCCGATTAAATCTTTATATTGAACGAGCTGAAAACAATGCTCTTAATAAAACACCGGATTTAAAAATATTAAATGAAACACCTTCAACAGTCCTCCTTGATGCAGATAATGGCATGGGCATTGTGGCAAGTATCAAAGCCATTAAAATGATTATCGAAAAAGCTAAAAGCACAGGAATTGGTATGGCTAGTATCAGAAATAGTAATCATTTAGGTGCCCTTGCTTATGTTACAAGAAAAATTCAAGAACATGGATTTATTGGCTTTGCTTGTACAAATACCAGTCCCATTATGGCACCTTATGGAGGTCGTGCTCCTGTGTTGGGTAATAACCCCTTTAGTGTTGCCATTCCCTATGACCCACCCATTATCTTAGATACGGCGCTAAGTGTAACAGCCCGGGGTAATATAATTTTAGCTGAAAGGGAAGGTAAACCAATCCCCGAAGGTTGGGCTGTAAATGATAAAGGGCAAGTTACCACAGATGCAAAAGAAGCTTTATTAGGTGCTGTTCTTCCTATGGCTCACCATAAAGGCTATGGTATGGCTTTCTTGATTGAGGTATTATGTGGAGTATTATCAGGTGCCCAATATGGTACAAACCTTGGTTCCTTTGTGCCACCCGATTATTCGAAACCTTTAGGCTTTGGACATATGATCATGGCCATTAATATTGAAAGCTTCATGGATAAAAATGAATTTGCCCAAAGAGTGGAAGACTTGGTGAAAATGGTTAAAGAAAGTCCACTGGCTGAAGGATTTAGTGAAATTCTTTTACCAGGAGAAATTGAGCACAAAAGAAACCTTAGAGCCAAAAATGAAGGCTTAGAACTTAAAGACAGTACTCTCCAACTTTTAAAAGGGCTTGTTAGTAAATACAAAATAGCAAACGGTGTAGAACTTCTGTAAAGAAGTTCACTTTACGTCGATAAATGTCGGAATTTTCTCATGATTGGCTTTATCCATTTAAAGGAATCCTTTTATAAATGAAGAAGTTTAATATTACTTGACTAAATAAAATATTTAAGGGGGAGGAAAAATGAGAAGAAAGTGGTTTTTAGTTTTGATGGTGGCTTTCTTAAGTGTCAGTCTCTTAGCAGGATGTGGAGGTACCCAAAAACAGGATGCTCAAAAAGAAGAACCCGAAAAAGAAGAACCCAAATACCCCGAAAAGTCAATCACCTATGTAATACCCTTTGATGCAGGTGGTCAGTCTGATGTTGAAGCTCGCCGTCAACAACCTCATTTAGAAAGAATTCTAGGACAGAAAATCTTAATCGAGTATAAACCTGGTGCCGGTGGTGCCATAGGCTGGACTGAATTAACAAGAGCCAAACCTGATGGTTATACTATGACCGGTATCAACTTACCCCACATAATCTTACAACCTGCCCAAAGGTCTGATGCGGGATTCAAAACAGAAGATATTATCCCTGTTGCTATTTTCCAAGCCACACCTATCGGCTTAGCAGTATTAAATGATAGTCCAATCCAAACTCTTGAAGATTTCATAGCCTATGCTAAAGAAAATCCCGGGAAAATTACCGTAGCTGGGTCGGGAACTCTATCCGGTCATGATATCGCTAGAATGCAATTGGAGAAATTTGCCGACATCAAAGTGGAATATATCCCCTATACCGGTGCCGCTCCCCAATTACAAGCATTTTTAGGTGGACATAATATGGCAATTTTGGCTAACTCTAATGATTTAGTACAACACAAAGATAAGATCAGAGTATTAGCCTTTGGTTCTACAAACCGTTATGAAGTATTCCCCGATGCACCTACCTTTATTGAAAAAGGCTTTGATATGACACCTAGTATCGATAGAGGTGTTGCAGTCCCTCCTGGGACACCTGTTGAAATCATTCAAGTCTTAGAAAGTGCCTTTATGGAAATTTCTAATGACCCGGAAATTACTAAGCAAATGATCGAACAAGGGTTTGTACCCAAGGCTATGGGTCATAAAGAATCCTTAGATTATATTGAAAAAACTAAAACACAATACTTAGAAATTTTAAAGGAAGTACAATAATTTAATACCATTAAACTTGATACCGGACCTCAGTAGGTCCGGTATCAACCTAAATCTTATGGAGGAATGCATATGGCTGACATCTTTTTAAGTGCGGTTGTTCATATCTTTAGTCCTTTTAATTTTCTCTTTATGACAATTGGAGTAACCTTAGGTATTTTAGTAGGATGTCTTCCCGGTTTAACGGCCACAATGGCTTTAGCTCTCATTGTACCCTTCACATTTACCATGGACGCTATTCCGGCCCTGATGACTCTAGGAGGAATTTATTGTGGCGCTATGTTTGGTGGTGCCATCTCCGCTATTTTAGTTAACACCCCAGGTACTCCCTCGGCCATTGCCACCACTTTTGATGGATTTCCCCTAACCAAAAAAGGAATGGCCGAACATGCCCTAGTTACTGCCTCCTTTGGCTCAAGTCTTGGTGGGCTTTTCGGCTCATTATGTCTTTTAATTTTAACCCCTTTATTGGCAACTGTTGCATTAAAGTTTGGTCCCCCCGAGTATTTTTGGATGGCTATTTTTGGCCTGTCAATTATTACCACCCTTTCTTCAGAAAATATAATTAAGGGTCTTATCGGCGGGGCTCTTGGTTTAATGATTAGTACTATTGGGCTCTCTCCGGTTGGCGGAGATTCCCGTTTTACCTTTGGTTTTTATGGTTTAGCCGCTGGAATTAATTTAATAGTCGCTTTAATCGGCTTTTTTTGTATCCCAGAGGTACTGGCTATGGTGGAGAAAATCACCAAAGAACGTTTTAAAATTGCCGAATATAAACCCCAAAAAGGTGTTCCTTTACAGGTAATCAAAGAATTACTTAAAAAACCCGTCCTCCTTCTAAGATCTGCTAGTATCGGTACTTTTGTGGGTATTGTCCCAGGTGCCGGTGGTAATATTGCAGCCTTAGTTTCTTATAGCGAGGCAAAACGTTGGTCAAAAAACCCACAAGAATTTGGAAAAGGTTCCATTGAAGGGGTAGCCGCAGCCGAAACTTCCAATAACGCAGAAGTTGGTGGTTCACTCGTACCTTTACTAACATTGGGTATTCCTGGTGCTCCACCAGCAGCGGTCATTTTAGGGGCTATCATGTTACAAGGCATGGTACCGGGTCCTGATTTATTTACTAAATATGGAGAAATAACCTATACATTTATCTTATCTTTATTTATTGCCAATATAATTATGGGTTTTATAGGATTTTATGGTTCAAGATTCTTTGCTCGGTTAATTAATATTCCAATAAACTACTTAGCTCCTTTAATCGTTTTCATGAGTATTATCGGTTCCTATAGTATTCGTAATAATATGATGGATGTCATTATTATGATCCTTTTTGGAATTATTGGGTACTTCTCCCGCAAACTTAACTTTCACCCCGGCCCGATAGTCCTGGGGATGATCTTGGGACCATTTGCCGAAAACGGCTTAGTTCAATCCATGCTTATGGGTAGAGCTGAAGGTAACATTTGGCAAATATTCTTCACCAGACCTATATCTATTGTCCTAATCATTTTGTCAGTAATATCCATTTCCTGGCCTTTTATTTCCGAATGGCGTAAAAATAAAGCAAACAAAGGAGGACTAAATGCAAATGCGTAAACGTAATATTATAACCTCCCTTGTTCTTTTAGCTTTTTGTGTTTATGCGTGGTTCGAAGTCAAAGATTTACCCTTAATCAGTAACTTTTTCCCTAAAGTCTGTATCTTTTTCTTAGCCGTACTTTGTATTGGGCTTTTAATACAAGCTTCAATTATGAAAGTAGATCATGTAGGTGAAGAAAAAAAGAACCTAAAATTCGTTAAAATCCTTATCGGAGCCATTGCCGGTTATATCCTAGGTATCTTTATCATTGGCTTCAATATAGCTAGCGGTCTTTTCCTGTGGATTCTCGGATACGTATTTGACCCTTTAAAAACTAAAAAAAGTATTCTATATTCTTTGGGAATTGCAGTTTTTGTGGTCACCTTTTTTTATATGGTATTTGGTATGGTTTTCAACGTTCCTCTACCTAAAGGGATGATATTAGAAAAACTGGGCTAAGCCCAGTTTTTAAATTCAATCGAAGCATTAGCTCCATTTAAATAAGTGCTTACCAACTAATATTTATGTTTACCTCTAAATTTTCAAAATATATTTCTGCATCATTTGCTTGCACTTTCTCTAAAATATCTACCTTAGATAATGAAAACTCGTCTAAAGTAATTCGGAACCCGGCTTCTTCCAATTTCCCTATAATCTCAATTAAATCCTCTAAAAGTAAAGTCTTCTTATTAGGTACATTTAGTATAAGCCGATATTTAATAGAACGATTTCGTCGAGCTTTCTCTCTGATTTTTGAAAAAATATCTTTAATAGTTCCATCAATTTCCGAGGATACGCGATAATTTTTTCTCGCATTGAATATATTGGTTAAATTCTCCGTAAAACTATGCTTCTCCGATATCTGTTTTCTCGAATAAATTAGCCAAATTTTATATTTTTTAGGATCAACCTTTACTCTAAAACCCAAATCAGTAAAATACGTAGCAATCCTTGCAAAAACTCCTTGAATAAACTCCTCCGTCAATCCGCTTCGTCTTTGGCCTTGATAGTTTTTAAAAAATCCGGAAATTCAAAAGTATAAAAGCAAGTACTTTCTTGATAAGTATACTGCAATATTTTATTTTTAATAAATTCTATAAAAAACTGTGCTTTTAAATTAACTTCTTCCTCCCAGATACTCCTTGCTTCTTCTGCCTTCAACCCACCCCCTCCTTTTTTAAACATCAAGTAATTCTTAGCTTCATATCCATTATCTTCCATTCGTTGGGGATATTCCTCTAACCCGAAATAAATCCCTAAATGGAGGTGTGTCCCCAGTCACCATTCACTAGTCACTAACTAAATATTTATCCTTAGCGTAAGTGTTTCAGGATCCCAGGTAACCTTGGCTCTGGTATTGGTGATGCTATTAAATATTTTTTCTAAAATACCTGTATTAATAAGAGGTACACCAAGTTCATTTATTAAAAATGGCGGTAGTTCAAAATTGTTTAAAGTCTTTCCGTTTAACTCAATTTTTATCGGAGATTTTTTATTGATTGTAAATTTTTCTGGTAGCCTTTCATCTTCCTTAGGTATGTAATCAATTACCGTATAAGCTTCCATTAGCATGGGAAAATCAGGTTTGACTTCATATTCAAACCAGCTAAAGGGAATATACATATAACCGTTGTCAGTTAAACCACCTCGACCCCAACTTTGAGCTACTTTTACCCATCCTTCCTCTTTATTATACCTTACCGCCACCATAGCATGACCACCTACATTATCTCCACCAACCTGGACCGGTACTCTTCCTCTGCGACCCTTATAAAAATTAGACATTAAATAAATAGAAAAGATAACAGGCTTTTTCTCCGCCAAAGCAAGTAAAATATCATTTAAATCTAGACACTTGGTATAAGCCACTATTCTATTCTGATACGCATTTCTTAGTATTTGCCCCATTTTGCGACCTGCTGGTAATGGCTTTTCATAATTGGCTTTGGTGCTGGGATATAGGATTTCTCTACATACGCCTTTTAGTCTCAAAGATTCTACTGCAGCTTTAACGGTGCTTCCTTCTATATCAGGTGGAAGACCGTCGATCATTCTATTCATTTTATAAAGAAACATCGCAGAAAGGTCGATCATTTGTCCTGTTTCAAAGTATTGGTTAATCATTTGTAGATATGACCCTGCTTCACCTGTACAAGTAGGCAAATTACCTTGGT
>JBMNUR010000185.1:0-6149 GCA_050946395.1 Peptococcales bacterium | reverse complement strand
CTCGGGTTTCATAAATAGTTTCACCGGCTATAACCTTTTTAACATCACCTTCTAGATCTAACCCGGTAACATGCTGAAAATTCATTTCTACACCTAAACCTGTTGCTTGTTCATAAAACTTCATCATCAATTCAGGGCCCGAAATGCCACCTGGGAACCCGGGATAATTTTCAATAGTTTCCGTAGTACTGGCTTGGCCCCCAGGTGCCCCTGTCTCTAGAATAAGGGTTTTGTATCCTGCACGGGCTGTATAAATACTAGCCGTCATACCGGCGGGTCCTCCACCAATTATTACAACATCATACATGGTTTTTCCCTCATTTCTCCCAAAATATATTCTAACTAAGAGTATAACATTACAACAAGTCGATAGTCGATAGTCTTGAGACTTTTAACCATAAAGAAGCACAGGTTTTTCCACCTGTGCTTGAAGCTTAATCTAAATATCTTCTAGGATTGGTATGGCTTCCATTAACTCTGACCTCAAAATGAAGATGAGATCCCGTGCTTCGACCGGTACTACCTACCTTGCCAATTAGATCCCCACGGGAAACTTTTTGCCCCATTTTTACGTCTATCTTAGAGAGATGGGCATACCTAGTTAATAAGCCATCACCATGATCAATATCTATACAATAGCCGTAATTGCCCGACCATCCTGCTTTAATAACTGTACCACTACCTGCAGCAAATACGGGATCCCCTGTATTACCGTCAATATCAAGACCGGTATGGAATCCGGACCTGCGAGATCCATAGGGTGAATTTATAGTTCCCCGTAGGGGCCAAGCTAGTTGTCCATTGCCGCCACCCCGGGAAGCGACCATCATCTTTGTTCCCTGATAGACGACTTTCGTCTTGGGTTCTTCTAATACCTGTTTGTTTAAAATTTCTTTGGCTAGTTCTATGCCGTTTTTCTCGACAATCTTATATGTAACTATTTGTTTACCGCTTTTACCGTTTTCCTTAACTGTGGTTTGTCCCCGCCACAAGTTAGAATCACTAATATATTTGGTATCAAAAGGAATATTTTCTTCTTTGGTTAATTGAACCGTAGTCACCACATTGACCATCGGCTCAGTTTTTACTAGCTTTAACTCCTGTCCGATAGAAAGAACATCATTTTTCAATTGAGGGTTAGCCTCTTTTAATTCAGTGACAGTCATATTATTACCATAGGCAATATCCCATAAAGTATCGCCTTTTTTAACTTGGTAAGTTTCAATCTTATCTGTACCATTAATAATTAAAGAAACTGCTTTACCAGGATCAATTAGCTCATCAGTTTTAACTTCAGCAGAACTTAAGGTAACTTCTTCTTCAAAATCAATTGCTAACACTTCAGCTTCTTCTTTATTTACTGTAAATTCTTCTTTTAATTTATTGAGAACTTCTTCGCCTTGTTCCTGAGAAGCTACAAAAAGTTTAGTTTCACCATTAATATTAATCGCAGTAGCCTCGGCTATCCAGCCTAGTTTGGCTTTGAGAATTTCAACAAGCTCTTCTTTATTTATCGGCTTATCTTTTAGGTTTTTAACCTCTTCTACTACCACATTATTTGCCACATCTTTTATTTTAAGTCCTTTTTCCTGGGACACCAAAGTTTTAACTGTTTCTAGTGCCTCAGTATAGACTTCTTGATTATCAATTACTGCTACTTGTTCTTTATCTATAGTAACTACAAAACTTTTGCTGGGTGCTAGGGACCAACATATACCAATGACTATTAAAACTGCCAGCATACCAAGAATGATATATAGCCTATTTTTATTCCTGTTAATCTCCAGCCAATCAACTATCTGTGACATGTGTGTCTGCAGGTCGATGCTAGCTTGCCTGCAGGGTTCTTCACCTGCCTTTCAGCTTTTGGACAACCAATAAAGCACTGCTATTATATCATAAAATTTCCATTATAGTAATAGCTATATTTTACCATGCATAAAAAATTATTCCCCTTATATAAACATTATATGCATTTTTAACCAAACCTGGTTCCTTTTGCTACTTTATCTTAAGCAAAGATTAGAAGATAAGTTCCAAATATAACCAATAGCAGGCCTGAACTAAGCTTAATTTGATGACCCCATAATCTAGCTCTTTCCAAAGTTTTAAGGAACGTTGTAAAGGTGCCAATTATAATTAAAGGAACACCTTGACCAAAACCATAGGCAAATAATGCTATGCCACCATAAAAAGGTTTACCCGTTTTAGCTACAAAAGTCAATAAAACCGCAAGTATTGGTGTAGCACAGGGGGATGCAACAAAACCAAACATTAACCCTAAAAGAAATGCGCCACTAAAACCGGTTAATATTGGTACTTCTGATTTAAGTCCAGGAAAATTAAAATTAATTACGCCAAGTAAATTTAGTCCCATAAGAATGGCTATAATTCCCGTCAAATATGGCCAAAAGTCACCCAAGCCTTGGCCAAAAACTAAGCCTAAAGAAGCGGCTACTACCCCCATAATTGAGATAGTAAATGCCAATCCTAAGACAAAAAATAGGGATAACAAAAACCCTTTTAGCCTTTTTTCCACACTATATCCACCGATATAACCGATTAAAAGAGGCAATATAGAAAGAAAGCAGGGATTGAAACTGGTAATTACCCCTAAAATTAGTGCCAGAAAAATGCCCCAAGGAGAACCACTTTGTAAAAAGGTAGTTAAATTCTCAACCATACCAAAACACTCCCCTTTTTAGGGCTTTGCCCGCACCTACAGTGGCTACAGTTCTACAGAAAACAACATAATATATAGTCACCGATGAACGCAAATGAACACATTGCATCTTAATCGCTTTATAAAAATATCTCTTTTCCGACTATCCGGCTGTCAAGCTTTTCAACTAAATAATCTATCCCTGCGAAATCTTATTCTTTCACTGTTCCACTCTTTCACTATTTCACTGTTCCACTGTCTTTTTCACCTGCAAGTAAATAGCACATTCTAGGCGTTTGCGTTGAAGTTCACAGCCAAAAGTATAAGGTTTTAATAAAGACCCACCGTAATTTAAGTTGTTAGCGTGACATCCACCACTACAATAAAAGCGCGCCCAACACTTGCGACACTCTTCTTTACTTAAAACGTGGCTTTTTTGAAATTCTACCGCCAGTTCTTTTTGTTCTAGTCCCTTATAAACATTACCCACCCTATATTTTTTTTGACCAACAAATTGGTGGCAAGGGTATAAGTCCCCTTCGGGGCTTACTGCCAAATATTCATGACCGGCACCACAACCTGATAGACGTTTAGGTAGGCAGGGCCCATGGTTTAAGTCAATATTATAATGAAAGAAATTAAATCCTCGACCTGATACATGAGAATCCCAAAAGTATTTTGTTAATACATTATACTGTTCCTTTAAAAAAGGCAAATCTTCTTCCTTAAAAGCATAATCCAAACTAACTTCAGCAACAACAGGTTCTACGGAAATCTCTTTAAAGCCAAGTTCCGCTAAATGCTTAACATCTTCGGCAAAGTCAAGGTTATAACGGGTGAAAGTGCCCCGTACATAATAATCTGTTTGATTACGAGATTTAACAAATTTAAGAAACTTATCCTTAATTAATGCATAAGATCCTGAACCATTTGGGAAAGGCCGCATGTGGTCATTAGTTTTTTCCCGACCATCAAGACTTAAAACCACACTCATATTATTTTCATTTAAAAATTGTTGGACTTCATCAGATAAAAGAACTCCATTAGTAGTAATAGTAAACTTAATTATTTTCCCAAGTTCTTGGGCTTTCTTGTTTCCATATGCCACTAACTCTTTTACCACATCGAAGTTTAATAAGGGTTCGCCACCAAAAAAGTCTACTTCTACATGTTTGCGATTTTGCGAACCAGCCAAAAGAAAATCAATAGCTCGCTGGCCTACTTCCCGGCTCATAAGGGAGCGTTGACCGCCAAAAGCACCGGTTCCCGCAAAGCAATAACCACAACGGAGATTACAATCATGGGCTACATGGAGGCACAAAGCTTTAACTACAGGGTTAGGATTAGGCTGATAAAGGTCGAGATCAATATCTTCAGAAAATAATAGGTTATTTGCTATTAGTTCTTGAAGCTCGCCTCTAACATCATTTAAAAGATTAGTTTCATATTTTTTGCCGAGGGTTTCTTGACTCTTCTCCCAATTACCTTCTTGATTCTCTAATTCATCTAAATAATCCCAAGTTATTTCATCAATCACATGTACTGAACCACTATTAATATCTAAAAGTATTTTAAAATCTTTAAAGGAAAATTTATGAATATTATTGAAATTAAGTTCCTGCATTTTTACCACCCTTAAAATTAATATATTAAAAAAAACTAGACCCATAAAAGGGTCTGCAGAATGTAGACAAACTCCATATTTATCAACGTTACGCTGGCTCAGACAATTTTATTGTGAATGAACTCAACGGCTTCAGGAATTAGCAAAACTCACCTTCGGTTCAAACAGTTGCTAATTCTGGTCTTCAGCCGTCTGCGTTCTTTTTATCTAAACTCGCCAAATGCTTCACTTATGATAAAATTATATGGATTTTGTTTTGAATTACTTTGTCAACAAGCTATAGACCCATAAAAGGGTCTATTTTTTAGTTGTTTTTACAAACTTGATTGCCAACAGTACATGATGTTTTGCAAGCAGATTGACAGGAAGTCTGACATTCGCCGCAGCCACCTGTTTTTAATGTACCGGCAAGTTGATTACTATTAATAGTTTTGATATGTACTCTTTTTTCCATATTCTAAACCTCCTCCACTAATAACCTTAAAATAAATATTTAAAAATGTCGCACGCATCATATTATATCACAATATGCCTCATATAAAAGTATGAAGTTTGTTAATTATTTATGCTTACCTTACTGAAAATTGGGCAAAAAATACAGACCAACAATTTCTATTAAAGGAAAAAGAGTAAATATATTGTCGAAACTTGACCCAAGCTCTATAATAAAAGATACTTTGACTTTTGGAGGTATGTAATGAGTATTGTTTTGGTTACAGATAGTGCGGCTGATTTACCTAAAGAATTTGCGAAGAAACATATGATTGAAGTTGTACCATTATCCATACAAATTGGAGATGAACACTTTATCGATGGAGTAACTATTGATACTAAGTTGTTTTACGAAAAAATGGCTTATTCAGAAAAACTTCCTCAAACATCATTACCTTCGCCCCAAGCATTCATAGACTCCTTTCAAAAAATCGGGCCGGACAAAGAAATTTTATGTATTACGATATCCGCTGCAACTAGCGGAACATACCAAAGTGCAATTATTGCTAAAACCAGCCTCCCTAACTATAAGATAGAGGTTATAGATTCCCTATCAATCAGTATGGGTACAGGGTTACTGGTTATGAGGGCTCAGGAATTAATTAATAAAGGCCTTAGTTTTTCCGAAATAAGAGATGATCTGTTAGATTATCGACATACCATTAATATTTTTATAGCCATTGATAAATTAGATAACGTCATTAAAGGCGGAAGGATTTCTAATTGGCAAGGTGCCTTAGCCAATCTCTTAAACATTAAACCTATTCTGAACATTTTTCCCGATGGTTCTTTAAATGTGGTTGATAAAATTCGAGGCCGGAAACGTCAGCTAAAAAGAGTGCTGGAGCTTTTTGAAAAAACAAATAAGGATCTTACCAATTCCAAATTTGTAATTCTCCATGCCAAAGCACCCAAAGATGAAATTGTTTTTTTAGAAAACAAAATTCGAGAGCTATTTAATCCCCAAGAAATTATCATTGGTGAACTTGGTCCGGTAATGGGCACCCACGGCGGCTTTGGTTCTATTGGATTTGCTTATTAAACCCAATAAGTTTGACTATTTACATTTACAAAAAGGCCTCTCATTACTTGGGAGGCCCAAATTAGTCATATGTAAAGAACTGACCCATATAATGGGTCAGCCCTCTTCACACGCTACTTTTTGGACTTGTTCTTATGGTTATCCCATTGGGGGACAAAGCCATTTTGTTCAAGTCTTTCATAGCGTTTTTCCAACCGAGAGATGATCTTATCACCTTTTTCTTTAGACATGACTCCATACTCAACATACTTAGAAATAACTTCTTTTTTCTTCTCAAGGATTTCCTTTTGAAGGGTAGCCAGTTCCTTTTTTTGAGCATCTGTTAACTG
>JBMNUR010000184.1:0-6164 GCA_050946395.1 Peptococcales bacterium | reverse complement strand
TCTGCTATAGTAATCGTTGATGAGTTTTCTGATGGCTTCAGGTATCTTTCCCATGCTCCCCCTCCATACCAAGGAGCATAGGGCACGTTGCTTACCTGCAGAATAGACGTAATGGTGTGAAGCTCACTTTAGGAGTGAAGATTTGATTTGTTTTTTGCGGAGGAATATAATCAAAGATGTCTTCAACTTGCGTTTCATCAAAATAATTTGATAGATTCTTCCTCTTTCTTAAAAATTCTTGGATTGATTCGTCAAACACTACTGCATTAAAGAAGTTAAACTCATCCCGTAGAGCCTTAAACTGATCAAGCGTAATGCCAGTAACTTCTTTAAAAACGGAATCACTTATATTTTTTTCGAAGTTCGCAAGTTTCGTATTTTCTGTTCCGTATGCCATGAGGAAGGATGGTATTGTTCTTGCAAACCCACGGAGTCTTGCACGTATGTCATCCTCTACATCACTCTTCTTTTTCTCTTCACCTTTTTGGAGAATTGCTTCGACAGATTTTTGGGTAAGTTCATGAATTTTTTCTTTTACTGTTTTGGCGAGATCTTGTTTTAGGTTTTCTTCAATTTCATCAGTTATGGATTCAAGTTTAATTTTAGCTACTGTAATGATATTAGGATCTTCATATGATTCAGAAACAACTCTTTTATACTCAGCCTCGGCCTCAGCTTTTTTTATATCCGCTTGGTTTTTTACAAATTCTACCTCTCTGGCGATGATATTTGCATTTTGTTTTACAATTAATTCTGCTTGGGTAGCCGTTACTTTATGTTCTTTAGCAAGTTCTTTTGCTGTCTCAAGAATGTTCTGTGTGAAAGTATTTGCAACCACGTTTGCTAAGCGATTTGGTAATTCACTTACAGCCATTTCAGTTTTCGCAACAACATCTTCCACATACACTTTATTTCCAAATCGAGCGTCTGTTTCAGATATCACAACTGAATATTCAACAAAAGTGTTTCCTTCTGAATCAACCTTAACATTTTTAGTATCTATTTCAGTATTCACTTTTTGAGGAGTAATTTTACCTAGAGCAACAGGATTTAATTGTTCCAAGATAGAACGAGCTTTTTCAGATGCAAAAATTCTAGATATATTTTGAAATAAAAAGTTGGACATGAAACCACGTTTAACCACTTCTTGAGCCTTAATTGTCTTTGGAATTGTTAAGACTTGTTTAAAGTCCAATTCAACCATTTTTCCTGATTCATCTTCTGCAATAACTGGGAAGAAATTCAGTAGGGTTTTAATATTTTCTTCCCTATCTTTAGTTGTACCTCCTCCATCAACGGTTTTTTTAATCAAGTTATTGGCAAATTCGTCATATATGATGAGGGTTCGTTCTGGAGCAAAGTCGAAAATGTACGAATTTTCCTTACGTTGCTTTTCGCCATTATATTCAAAGCTCCATGGGTTTTGGGCCCTGAAAGCAGCTTGCATATACAAACTGGCTGACTGAATATTAGAAAGCATAAGTACGGCTGTCCATTCTGGTACAGTGACCCCGGTAGTTAGCTGTCCTACAGATAATGTGATTGTTCTATCATATTCTTCAATAGCCTCTCTGACCCTATCAAGTGATCTTTGGTTAATAATTTGGTCATCATCAGATTTACCATCTCCGGCGGCTAACACTATTCCATATTGTTCGAAAACAGGATGTTCTTTTAAAATCCTTTCGAGAGCTTTTGCACTGGCCACTCGATTAAGCAACCAGAGGGTATGTTTCAGTTCAGAACGAAGTTCTTTGGTCGAGAATGGATATTTCTCATTTTTAGTCAAAGCCTCCAGCCATTTTAGAACTTCAATCTCATGGATAAACCTACCACTTTCATTTGTCTCAAAGAATTCATTTAGATCGAAGGCAAAGTCAATTTCTTTTCCATCAATGTCAGCACCCTTGTTCACCTCATCGGTAATCATTTGGCTCATCTGGTAAGAAAACAAGTTCAAACGAGGGAGCCCCTCATATGGATTGTTTTCCTCGTTCTCAACCGACCATTGTTCCTTTGCTGCCTGTTCCTCAGCATAGGACCAATTATAAATCTGTTCTTCAGAAAACCTACCACTAGCCACCGCTTTAAAAGGGGTACCTGACAAATGAAGGGTGAAGTTTCTTGTTATGTTATTGAAAGCAACGTCAGTTTTGAAAGTATCTACACCTTCATGGGCTTCGTCGATAATGAGCAAATCCCACTTTAGGTCTTTTACCCATCGAAGTTTATCATACGTCCCTCCAAAGCTGATCGCACCTTTAAGATCCTGTAATGAGATGAAAGTGATGCAGTCAGGAAACTCACCATCTTCATTCTGGGGAATAGAAATGAACTCTTCTCGGGTGAGTACTCGTCGTTCACGAAGGGAATCTGTGGTTGAAACAAATTTGTAGTTTGTTTGCCAAGCGATAAATGTTTCAAAGTCATCATACCAAGAATTTGCAATGGCTGGGCGATTTGTAACAACCAAAACTTTCTTTGCCCCCATACGTAGAGCTAAATCATAGGCTGTTAATGTTTTTCCAAAACGTGGTTTGGCATTCCAAAGGAATTCCCCACTAGGATGGGAAGATGCGTACTCTAGAGTCATCAAAACAGCTTCTTCCTGCTCAGTACGTAGTTTGTATTCTAATTTATGGCTTTTATGGCCAAACTTTCGATTGCGGAAATCTTCAAAATCATCGAATGACCGTTCAAGATGTCCATTATAATAAAACCATTCCTTCCCAGAACATTGCTTAATGTTTTTAAATTTTTTTAAATACGCATGGAATTGCTTATCAGAAAACCATTCATCTTCGTTTTCATACTTGGCAGGGCCAGACCAGAGTTTTTTGTAAGCCATATTTACGATGTGTGTTTGTTGCCTAATACGTTCGTCTACATCTTTTTTATCGGTATATCCAATTTTCACCCAGCCTTCGTTTGGTTCATAATTCGGAGTAATATAGGCATAGATTTGTGGATATATGGTTTTTGTCGTTCTAATGACAGTATTATCTTTCATACTTTTTTATCCCCTTATCAAAATACTCCATCTTATTAGTTTCCCAATTCATTATCCTAACGCGCTTTCCTGGTATTGTAACCCATTCAACTTCTTCTGGTTCTTCAAAACCGACCAATAAAAGCTGTGATTGTTTAACTTCTTCTTTTCTCTCTGTTAATGGAATTGTATAGGTTAGTCCATCCATTTGGAAAACATTATAACTAATGATTTTTGCAATATTTTCTATAAGACCGCACGTTGGCTGTTTAGCCCATTTTGCCAAGTAATAATCCCAATAGGTATATAGCAAGTTTTCACGAGCAAGAAGTAGCGAATCTCCGTTCCATTCGAACCCATAGCTTGACTTATAAGCAAGTTCGACTAGGCGTTGCCATTCTGCTTTATCAGCAACCTCATTATTTATCCGTTTTAGTTTTCTATCGACGAACCCAACCCGTTCGTTCAATGAAATCGGTATCCCTGTTAACATATCATAACGACTGGCCATATAAGGAGCTTCACCGCAGGTGATTTCTAGCCACTTTCTACTTACATACGTCTCCAAATCATCATCGACATAATTCTCTTCTACTGCATCATTCTGTTTTTTCACTATCCAAGCCGGAGTAAAGACTTCAGCACTTGTTTTGGTTCGTTTCTTTTGCGTATCGAAAGATTTTAATGCTCTTGGCATAATTATAGAACTTCGCTCTCCGGTAATAAGTTCCGGTTTTATCTGAGCTGTCGGAGCATATAAATTGGCATCAAGGTCTTGGTAGTGGTCATTTGCCCAAATAATATTTTGGGACTTATTGGGGGAAGAAGTTGTTCGATCGAGCAACAAAATATCAAGGATATGAGGCATGGTTGTACGAATAGAGATACCTGCACTATCTAAGGAAATAAAACTCTCTTCGGAAGATATTTCATGCATACATACACACCTCTTTCTTTTGCAACAAAAAAATAATCAAACTCGTTAATTGATACCCAAATAGTATATGTTGTAACAGAATATTTCGCAAATGTTAGCATTAGAAGAACAGATTTTAACCCCTTAGAAATGCTTCACTTGTTTTGCCATCAGTTAGGATTGGAATCATATGTATTACAGATACGAAACCGGAATCACCCTATCCTCTCCCACCAGAGTAACTAGGGAATCGTACGTACAAATCACTCCTCCGGGGCCTCGCTTTATTGTGGGTATCGAATCAAGAATAGTAAAAGCGGCGATATCTTTCTTCGATGGATCTGCGTGTTTCTTTATTTCCAAAGGATGAATCGTTCCGGAATCTTCAATCAGAAGATCAATTTCGATCCCTTCCTTGTCCCGGTAAAAGTAGAGTGGCGGCTTCATTACACCGGCATTGTAGTAGCTTTTAAGGATTTCACTGATCACAAAACTCTCGAAGAAAGCACCTCCCATCGCACCTTCACGGAGAGCTTCAGGACTGGTCCACCGGGTCAGATATGCGGCCAGACCGGTATCAAGAAAATAAAGTTTCGGTGTCTTGATCGCTCGGCTGATTAAGTTGTTGTGATACGGCTCAAGAAGGTAAATAATGTTTGAACTTACCAGAATTGACAGCCATCGCTCAGCTGTGGGTTGGCTTACGCCGATATCACGTGCCAACGAAGCCACATTCAATAGCTGCCCATTATAGCTCGCGACAACCGTCATAAATCGAGTAAATTTCATCTCATCCGCTACTTGAGCAAGTTTTTTGACATCACGATCGATATACGTCGCTACATAGGAGCCATAGTAAAGTTGCCAGTCAAAATCTTCCTCAACCACCATCTCAGGCAGACTACCACGCTGAATCGTCTTCCAAAGAAGCCCATAGTCAACCGGTTTAGCAACGTGTCCTCTTTCCTCAAAGTATCGATTGTTTGGTATAAATGGTGCATCATATGCGATCTTAGCCTGCTCTCTTAAGGAGAGAGGAAGCAAATTTATGAGACCTATCCTGCCGGAAAGTGATTCGGAAACCCCTTCCATCAGATCGAACTGCTGGGAACCGGAAAGATAAAACTGCCCTTTCTTTTTGTCTTTATCCAGAATCTGCTTGATGTGGTAAAACAGCTTCGGTGCCCTTTGGACTTCATCGATGAAAAGAGGAGGTGGATGATCTTTCAAGAACGTGTCGGGTTGCTCCAGTGCCGAAAGCAATAGGAGCTGATCATCAAAGGTGACCCGCCTGACTATGGTGGGCAATTCACTCAGGACTTGTTCAATCATCGTGGACTTCCCCACTTGTCTTGGTCCTGAAACCAGAACAGCCCCAAACATCGTGGATATCTTTTTAACGGTTTTTTCGGCATGCCGGGGAAGATACATAATCAACTCCTCTTTGCTTCTGGCTATTTTAATATTCAATATTAATATAGCCAACTATTGGTTATAAATCAAGATATATCTCTTATTTATTATTATTTATAGGATCGAACCAGTTATTGAATACTAAATTTCATAATATTATCTGGCTATTATAATATTCGATATTAAAATAGCCAAATGTTTTATAGATATAAGATATGCTGATGGGTACCCCGAATTTAGGAATTTCGAGAGTAATCGAAAAGACCCAACGTCTGGAATTCTTATATTCGAGGCACCGGACAAGATTGCTCTGAGCTTCTCTTGTAGCAAAACCCCTTCCGTTGGTTTATGATGGAATACAGGAGCTATAGATGGGTGAAAAGAAACATGTGACTGCAGAATTCGTTCCCGGAAAGTGGGAGTTCACCACTGATGGGGGAAGCACCTTTCAGATTGGAAAGACCTCCACCGCCTATGATTATCTCATGGGGGCGCTTTCGGGGTGTCTCTTTGCCACGTTCAATGATCTGGCGATCAAGATGAAAGTCGAATGGGAACACGTGAGCTTCGATGTGAACGGTGAAAAGAAGGCGACACCGCCGACGACCTTCGAATGGGTTTCGATCGACGTCGTGGCCAAAGGGGTTTCCGATCAGGAGCGCTTCACCAAGGCGTTCGAAACCGCCACGCGCTACTGTTCGATCTACACCACCATCAGTAAAGTCGCTGAAATGAAGTGGAACATTGAATTTGCATGAGCGCGAAGAATCGATACTCCGATATCATGCTCTTTGATGCCGTCAGGAAAAGCCTGGGGTCTTTTCTTTCAAGCGATGAGATCCTTCT
>JBMNUR010000183.1:0-6184 GCA_050946395.1 Peptococcales bacterium | reverse complement strand
TCATCGGTGCAAATGACGTCATCAATCCGGCCGCCAATACAGCAGAAGGCACTCCAATATATGGTATGCCTATCTTAAACGCACATGCGGCGAAACATATAATTATCTGTAATTACGATACAAAACCAGGCTATGCGGGAGTAGATAATCCACTATATAAAGATCATGAAAACGTAACCCTTATGTTAGGGGATGCTGCGGAAACAGTAAAAAATTTAAATATTGCAGTTTAGTTGTGAATTTTTTGGTGAAAAAATATTTAGCGCAAGTTATGGTACGTACATTATGACATACCACCAAAAAACACTATTATGAAAGCTACTTGTGCCGTAATGTGTTAGTGATATGAAAGACTATTATTTTGGCCATCTTGAGCGATAGCGATTCTTTGTTTCTGTGTAGGCAACGACCTCTGTGTCGTTTCGCTAAGTCTAGAAGGATACTTTGTTTATCTTAGTGTACAAATGTTTGTTCCCAAAAAATAAAAATTAGGAGGAATAAAAATGGCTCTGAATATTAAAAACGATTACTTGGACGACATTTTTAACTATGACCCAGCTGAAATGATTCAGCAAGATAAGGATCATGTCTGGCATCATTTGACTCAACATAAGATTTTTGAAACTAATGACCCCATGGTTATTGTTGAGGGGAATGGCCTGCGGCTTAAAGACATAAAAGGGAGAGAGTTTTTAGATGCTGTTTCCGGCGGAGTATGGTGTGTTAACGTGGGTTATGGCCGGGAGAGTATTGCTGAAGCAGTTTATCAACAATTAAAGGTAATGCCATATTATGCTGGTTCTGCCGGTAATATTCCTGCTATCAAATATGCTAAAAAGTTAACAACTTTATTGCCTAAACTACAAAAAGTGTATTTTTCCAACAGTGGTTCGGAAGCTAATGAAAAGGCCTTTAAAATGGTTCGTCAGTCTTTCAGATTAAAATATCCAGGCAAAGAAAAAATTAAAATATTATATCGTAATAAAGATTACCATGGTACAACTCTAGGAGCACTAAGTGCAACTGGCCAAGAAGAAAGAAGAATGGATTTCGGTCCTTTTGTTCCTGGATTTGTCGAATTCCCCCATGCTTGTTGCTATAGATGCCACTTTGGTAAAACATATCCCGAATGTAACATTGATTGTGCACGGGTAGTAGAAGATATAATTCTCCAAGAAGGACCGGATACAGTAGGTGCAGTATTTGTTGAGCCGATTACCGCAGGTGGCGGAGTAATACCACCTGTTAAGGAATACTATCCGATTTTACAAGAAATTTGCAAGAAATATGATGTTTTAATGATTATGGATGAAGTTGTATGTGGTTTTGGTAGAACAGGTAAAATGTTTGGTCATGAGCATTATGATGTAGATCCAGATATCGTTACAATGGCCAAAGGTACTGCAAGTTCCTATGCACCTGTTTCGGTAACAATGGCAAAAGAAGATCTCTTCAACGTGTTTAAAAATGATCCAAGTGAAAAGCTAGCTTATTTCCGTGATATTAGTACTTATGGCGGTTGTGCAGGTGGCTTCGCAGCCGGGTTAGAAAATATTAGAATTATTGAAGATGAAAAACTCTGTGAAAATAGTGCCAAGTTGGGCGAATACATGCTTGAAGGTCTAAAAGAACTTTTAGCATTCCCCATTGTGGGTGATGTGAGAGGAAAAGGATTGTTTGCAGGGATTGAGCTAGTTGAAGATAAAGAGTCAAAAACTCCTGTAAGTGAAGCCTTTATTGGAAAAGTAATTGGTGATATCACCGCCCAAGGTGTTCTAGTTGGAAGAACAAATAGAAGCTTTGTAAACCAAAATAATATTATGAACGTTGCTCCAGCCTTAATCGCAACTAAGGATGATATAGATGAGATTGTAAACGCAATTAAGAATTCCCTTGAAAAGAATAGTAAATAAGTAATACCCTGTATTCCGGACTAGGTAACCTCCCTCTCTCCTAGTCCGGGGTATTTTTGCTTTTTTGCTAAACGTGTATTAATGTTATGTCTTATTACTTGGAATAAAATCCATTTACTATAATCGAGGTGAAAAACCATGATGCTTAATTTATTGAAAAAATACTCAGAGGATTTAAGACCACAAGCAGTAGACTTTTGCCAACGACTAATCCAAACCCCGGCTCTTTCGGGAAATGAAAAAGCTGTTGCCGATCTTTATCTAAAGGAGATGAATAAACTCGGTTATGATCAGGTCTTTCGAGATGACTGGGGTAATGTGGTAGGTATTATTCAAGGAGTAGAACCTGGCCCAACAATAATGTACAATTCTCATTTAGATCATGTAGACCCTGGAGATCCAAGTGAGTGGGAAGGATATGATCCTTATGGGGGTGAGATTGATGTCGTAGAAGTAGATGACCAGGATAGAATAAAAACAGAATTGGCAGAGGTAATCCATGGTCGTGCTGCTGCAGATGTAAAAGGGGGTGGAGCGACTCAGATTTATGCAGGTGCCACAATCTTGAAATTGCGTGAAATGGGCTATAAATTCAAAGGAAATTTTATGTTTACTGGCGTTGTTTTAGAGGAACCTGCTGAACAGTTAGGGATGATAAAATTAATCGAAGAAACTTTTTCCCAAAAAGGTTTAGATTATGACTGTGTTGTTTCTTCAGAGGCAACATCCTTAAAACTATATCTAGGCCATAGAGGTAAGATGGAGATATTAATTACAGTTTATGGACGTACTTCTCATGCAAGTACACCTTGGTTAGGAATAAATGCAGTAAATAAAGCAACTAAGCTAATTGAAAAGATTGAAAATGAGCTAATAAAGAAATTTGACAGTGATCCGGAACTGGGTTGTGCTAGTATTGCATTAACAAATATTTCATGTACACCAGGAGAATTAGCTATTACTCCTGACAGGTGTTATATAACGTATGATCGTCGTTTAATTCCGCAAGAAACAAGTAATAGCTGCTTGCAAGAAATACAAAATATTATTGACCAATTATCTAAAGAAGATTCGGAATTTAAAGCATCAGTAGAAGTTTCTACTCGTTTAAGGACTTCTTATACCGGGAAATCAGCAAAAGTTCCAAATTTTAAGGAAGCTTGGAAAATTTCAAAGGAACATCCAGTTGTTAAAGTCTCTGCAACTGCATTAGAAGAAATTGGTCAAAGTATAAAATACGGTTATTGGGATTTTGGTACAGATTTATCAAAAGTTGTAGTTTCCGATGGCAAACCGGCTATTGGCTATTCACCAATGCAGGAACAATATTGTCACCGACCTATAGATAAAGTTCGAACAGATTACATGGAAAAAAGCATAGCCGGAAACGCAGCCATCTTTTACAAGTTGGTCGAACTGGATAAAGAAGATTTTCGAATGCTATAAATTAATTATTAAACTAAAACAATCCTGTTTTGACCTTAATTGTCGGAAAATTGGGCGAATTGGGGAATGAAAAGATACACAATAGTGATAAAAGAACTATTTAAAATGGAGGTGTCATTTTATGGGTTGGTATCTGGGTTATATAATTGTGTATTTTGCTGCAATGTTCGGGATAGGATTTTATTACTTTTTTAAGGTTAAGCACGCGGATGATTATTTAATTGCCGGATGGAACATGGGATTTTGGCCTATTGTCGGAACAATTATCAGTACTTGGTGTGGTGCTGCCGTTTTTATCGGCTGGGTTGGAATGGGGTTTGGTGTTGGATTATCAGGTTTCTTTAAATTTGCACTTCCCGGGATAATGTTTTGTATTGCTTTAATCTACTTTTTTGCGGCTCCCTTACGTAGACAAAAATTATACACATTAGCTGACTTATTTAGTGAGCGGTATGGTACAAAGGTAGGTATAATTCCTTCAGTACTATCCGCGTTTGTTTATTCAGTACCAACTTTAGCTCTACAAATGGTAGGAATGTCAACAATATGGAAGGTTGTTTTTGGGCTAGATATTATTTATGGTATTTTCTTATCCTTTGTTTTAATATTAGGATTTACTATATTGGGTGGATTACCTGCAACCATTATTACTGATGCCCTCCAAGCTATTATAATAATCGTGGGAATTGTTATGTTATTAGTTGCTTCAATAACTTATGCAGGTGGATTAGATTCAATTTTTACTACTACCCCTCCAGAATATTTATCACCTCTCGGACCTTTTGGTTTAGGCGAAGTGTCGTTATATGCATTATCTGTAGGCCCGTTTTATCTGGTATGGCAATCTACTTGGCAACGGATATTTGCATCAAAGACTGAATCGGTTGCAAAAAAATCAGGTATAGTAGGTTTCCTTATTTGCTTAGGTATTAGTTTTATTCCTTTCTTTATCGGCATGACTGCTAAAGGTTTTTTACCCGCCGACATGAACCCCGACTTAATATTCTCCCATATAACCTATCAATTGTTACCACCGTATTTGGGAGGCATTATTTATGTAGCTTTATTAGCGGCCTTAATTACCGGTGCAGATTCTTTCATTTTGCAAGGCAGTTCAAATTTAACACGGGATTTATATCAGAGGTTAATAAATCCTAGTGCTGATAATAAACGAATGATGTTTGTATCACGTTTAACAGTTGCTATCATTTCTGTTTTGGGATTAATAGTATCTTACAAAATAACAAATATTGTAAACATGTATCAATGGGCACTACGATTGTCAGCTACTACTTTAGTATTCCCTTTTTTAGCAACTATGTTTTGGAAACGAACAACGAAAAATGGTGTTATCGTAAGTATGTTTTCAGCATTAGTAATAACAGTAATTTGGCCGCAATTTGGTACTGCTATAGACCAAACCTTAGCGGGTTTTGCAACTTCATTAATAGCGTTGGTAGCTGTAAGTTTAGCTACGAAACATGATCCAAGTGAACAGGTAAAAGCTGTATACTGGGAAGATCTTGCAACTGCTGAGACAAGAGGAACAGTATTGACCGATGAGATAGATACAGGAATACAAGCTTAAGGGATGTATGACAAAAAATTGAGGCGGTCCTAAATAAGGTCTGCCTCAATTTTCGGAAATACGTTATTAATAGAGAGGTGCTTCAAATGACAAATGATATATTATTGGAAACTATAAAACAAATAGAAACCAATCATGTTATAAAAGTAGTTCAGGACTTGATTAAATTCGAAAGCATTAATCCCCCAGGTAACGAAAAGAATGTCGCAGATTATATAAAAAATTATATGCTAGAAAGAAATATTTTTACTGAAACAGTCCCTATTTCACCAAATAGATATAACGTTATATCTCGCATAAAAGGAAAAGGGGAAGCCGGGCCGGTTATTTTTACTGGACATATGGATGTAGTACCCATTAGCAAAAAAGAAGAAAAAAGATGGATTACTAAGCCCTTTAGTGCAGAAGTTATTGACGGATATATATATGGCCGAGGTGCATCAGATATGAAGGGTGGATTAGGGGCAGCTATGGTTGCAATGGGTAATTTAGCAAGTAACGGAATTAGTCCACCTGGGGATATAATATTAGCTGCGACTGTTGATGAAGAAGATTTAATGCGAGGATCAAAAGCATTATTAGGATCGAAACTAATATCCGATGCAAGAAAAGTAGTAGTATGTGAACCAACAAATTTAGAGATACACAGGTTTTGTCGGGGAAGAACTTGGGCAGAAATTACAGTTAAAGGACTGACTGCCCATGCATCCCAACAAAATGCAGGAGTAAATGCAATTGATAGAGCGGTTGTGTTAATGAATAAAATTGCAAATCATCAAATTCCTCATGAAAAACATAATTATTTAGGCAATTTCTTTTGGCAAGTTACTTTAATTAATGGCGGAATTGGAGCGGCAGTAGTGCCCGATAGCTGTACTATAACGGTCGATGCCAGATTAGTACCTGGACAAATGCCTAAGGATATTTGGAATGAAATAGAAAATATTGTTAATTCGATAAAATTAGATTTACCCGATTTTGAGGCTGAAATTAATATTCTCGAGGAAAGGGAGCCGTGGGAGACACCTGAAGATGAAGAAATTATAAAAAATATTAAGGATGCTTTCGAAACTTTACAATTGCCCGTAAAACAAAATGGCTTTTTGGGGACTACGGACGGGACTGTTTTTAGGAGAGCGGGAATGGAGGCTGTAATAATTGGACCAGGGGAATTGGCCTGCGTTCATAAAGAAAATGAACGCATTTCTATTAAACAGTTAATAGACGCTGTTAGATT
>JBMNUR010000182.1:0-6191 GCA_050946395.1 Peptococcales bacterium | reverse complement strand
ACCAAGGGAGTTTTCTTGGTCATTTTTCAATTCTATATTTTAAAAGGTTTTAAGTTTGCCGAAAACGAGACTTGAACTCGTACACTCCGAAGAGTAAGGGATTTTAAGTCCCCAAAAAATGAACCATGAATTATTCATGAGAATAATAAAAGCATGCAATATAAAGAATTGAAAGATTATAATAATTCACATAATAATCACTAAAGTCACAAATAGTGGTTACAGTAGCTTTTAAAAGTGGTAACAGTAAACCTACAATCACAACTATATAGAAATCGTAATTTGCAGTGTTTGGTGCGATTTGTGAGATTGAACATTATTACATCTGCAGATAGTAAACCTTGTATTATATCAATTTTTAGGATTCTACTTTTTACGTGGTATACTCAATTAACTATGTGGTTGTGTTTATTCAAGGGGGCACTGATGGTTGGATTTCCCGATTTTCCTCGTAAATTTCAAGATGTTGAGAACTCTATTGATAATTTCATACTCAAATCGGACTCTTTCATAATAAATAATCTTGGATATGAAAATGAGAATAAGTATGACCAAGTGAGAAGTATCTTTGTTGAAAGAAAACGATATGTTTCTAATATTTTTTTAAAGAGTCATGCAAAACGTGAAGTAACTATGCAGGTTCGTTTTGCTTCTAACTCGATACTAGTATTTAATTTAAGAGAAAACGGTCCTAGGGTTTTTGCTACAGAAAGAGATTTCACGCTTTTTGAAGAAAGATATAAAAAGTTACTAGAAAGAACATTCCAATACAGAATCAAGCAATATCAAGATTCTATAGATTTATCTGGAAAATTCAACCTCTATGGAATCATGTTTTATATAGGAGATAGACTTCAAAATTCTTCCACAGTTATTCATAAAGAAAATGTTGAAACAGTAATAAAAGATAATCAAATTCAAATTCTGAGTCGAGCAGATAAAAGTTTACTAAGAAAGCCTATATTCAGGATACCCTTAAATGTCGACCCTGATATTGTTTATAGCTTAATCGAGTATTTCAAGAAAACAAAACACAAACCAAACTTACTTTCAGATACTATAACCAGAGGGTCTGTCCTCTTCGGCAAGTATATTGTTGTTAATAAATTGGGAGAAGGTGCCTTTGGAGAAGTATTTCGAGTAAGGCATGTGGATTTGAATGCTGAGCGGGCAGTAAAGCTCATACTCCCAATTAAGAAGAAAATTGATTCTACTCAACTGAATTTCTATGCCTCAAAATTTAAACAAGAAGCCCAGATTGGTGCCTCATTAGAAAGCCCTTATGTTGTACGTGTTTACGATTTTGAAGCATTCCCAAATGGACTAGCTCTTGTCATGGAAGATGTTAAAGGCAACAATCTGGATGAGAAAATAAAAGAGGCTGTTGGGAAAAGTAAATACATCCCATTTTCAGAATGCCTTCAAATTTTTAAGGATTGTTTGAAAGGCTTGTCAGTACTTCATTCTAAGGGTTACGTACACAGAGATGTAAAACCTGCAAACATTCTCCTTGATGCTTCAAGCCATGCGAAGATATCAGACTTGGGTATCGCTCAAACACCACTAGAGAGCCAAAATTGGAATATTTCTAGCAGACATCCTGGGACAATTTTATATATGAGTCCCGAACAGAAGAAATCAGAGGGTCCGCTCTCTCCTTCATCAGACATATTTAGCTTAGGCCTTACGTTATTTGAATTATTGTTTTTAAGACCATGGAAAGATGTTGTAGTTAATCGAATCTATTTACAACTCAGAAATGACATACCAAACTGGTTCTATCGGATTCTAATAAAGATGGTTGCAAAGGATTTGGATACCAGACCTAAAAGCTGCCAAGCCGTACTTCAGATGATTGAAGAAAATGAGAGTCAAATTCCCAGTCAAAGTGTGGAAATTATGACAAGATATATCAGCTACAGCTCGAATTCGAATATCCCGATGGTATTTGTTCCAGAAGGGCCAGTGGAAATTGGTACAGCATCTGATATCTCAACTGGTTCTGCTGAGGATTCTCCCAAACACATTGTATCACTGAAGTCGTTTTGGATAAGCAAATATCCCATCTGCATTATTGAGTTCTATGAATTCATGCGTGAAACCAATTATGTAACGACTGCAGAAAAACAAGGATTTGGTATCGTTGCAGAGCTTGCTAAAGATGGTATCAAGTTTGTAAAAGTCAAAGGAGCTAATTGGCTTCAGCCATATGGACCATCAACTCTATACCACTACTCTCCTCATCAGCCTGTTACTGCAGTCAGTTGGCTAGATGCAATCGAATATTGTAATTGGTTGTCACAAAAGATAAAGACACCTGTTAGGCTTCCAACTGAGGTGGAATGGGAGAAAGCAGCACATGGAAAGGATAATTCTGAATGGCCATGGGGTGCGCAATTTATTGACCCCCTTAAATGCAATTACAGTAATCATATCGGAATGATTACTCCTTCAAATATGTATAGTCCAGAATCGGACAGTCGCTATGGATGTGCTGATATGCTCGGTAATATTTGGGAATGGACGCAGTCTGCATTTCGTCCGTATCCTTACAACATGAGCGATGGTAGGGAAGAGTATAATTTAACAGAAAAGAGAGTATTACGTGGTGGCTCTCTTATTCACTATCCCTCAATTAGACATCGTGATGCAGACCCTCCTGACTCAGTGTTTTATAATGATGGGTTTAGAATTGTAATCGAAAAATTTTAGGGGCAGAAAATGTTAAAAACGAAGATTTCCAGTGACAGTATCAGTATTGGAGATTATCTTTCCATCAGTTTCATCAGAACTTTTAGAATTCCAGACGATGGGAAAACTTACCCTTTACCAAATGGGTATGGGAGATTTCCGGTATATAAAATTGCTGATTTCTGGAAGACAGTACCAAGCCATTGGATGGTACAAGGTGGGGGTATCTTTATCCCTATGTTTTTAAGCGAGGCAATGTGGATAAAGTTCTCTTCAACTTCTTGGCATCCAAATGCAGTCAAGGTTGGGGTAGGGGGTATTAATGTAATCAATGGGAAGGATTGGGATTCCAGAATTAAAACTGACGAAAATGATTATGTTGTATGTCCTCCTCAAGAATGGTTGGATGGCATTTATGTTGGTAATGACCAAGTCAGACAATTTGTTACAGTATTACCTAACTCTGGGGAAAGTTTGGAATCAAAGATTAAAGGGTGTGATAGTGTAAGAGGGATACAAATATCAGTGTTTGACGCAAAGAAAAACACATTCCCTATGCAAAAACCCAATCCCATAGGAGATGTTTTATTTCAATCAGCCAAAAACCCAAAAGATGATACAAGGTTTGAACTCGTTCCAAATGCAAAAGGATTAGGAAATTTAAACAAGATTAATGAATTGGTAATTTCGGGAGGAGGCAAAATAAAACAGAAAATTTATGAAGACCCGCATGGTGTATCTGTCTGGGATAATTCTAACTACGGGATTGTGAATGTCTTTATTGTTAGCGTTGAAGAGTTTTTGCGTATTACTGGAAAAGCTCCAATTAGTAGTCCCATAACCTATGAAGAAGCACAAAAGAAAGGTATGCCGTGGTTCAAACTCTACGATGAAGAATTGGAGTCAATTAAGCAGATTGGGATTAAACTCTAAATCCGATTTTGAATTTCATATATCACCACTTCTCAACTTGCCCCAACGGTTGTGGCAATCCTTGCAGTAGTGCTTTGGGCTATTCGGCCATACCATGCAGCCGCCGAGCAATATCTTTTCCCTATTATGCAAGTCAATCAGTTCTTCCCCTGGTAATCCATAGATTATCTTGACAGTATTCAGCGACCCGCATTTTGGACATCTGCTTCGTCTCTCTACATTTTTCCAGAAGTACTGGCAATCGTTGCAGTGATACATGTACCTAATCGGGATGTCCAAAGACTTGCAAAATGCAATCTTTTCTTCATCAGTCATATCTGGTTTTGGCACAAAGGGCACCCCATACAAGGTTCTTACTGTGTTCATTGAATCACACCTGGGACATCTGCATTTTCTTGCCATATCGCTTACCTCGTACTGTGTTAGTTTTCCTCAACCTCTCTCAACCTACCAAGGGTCTCTTTCATCAGGGCTATCCATTCATCCTAATGCTCAAGATATGTCTGAGTGCTTTAGTATTTTCTGTTTCTCTGCCTGCCTCCCTGATTCAATTGTCGCTTAGAGTATAGGCGATATGATTTATCGAATCAATGAAACTGTACGGACAGCAAACTACTATTTAATCATGCTGTTAGCATATAGACACAATCCTATGGTATACTCACTATCATCAACACTACAAGACAAGCATCGCTTATGGTGTAGGAGGTAACTGTTCAATGTTCCCATTGCCCAAGCTGGTAGGTTCTCATAACAGCTTCCATGACATACTGTATTCTAAAGAAATTGTGGGTGAGATTGTGTATCTCTTCCTCTTCTCGGACTACAACATTCGGGGAATTGAAAAACGACTTTTGTTACATAAGCAGTCAGAACAAGTGAAGTTTGATGTTGAGACTGTCATATCTATATATGGGATTAATAATACCCATTTAGGAATGTTTGCTGGTACTAGTGTTGAAAGTGCAATTGATATCATGGAGAAACAACACAAAGGTTCTGGATATCAACTGATTGCAGCTGCTATCAATGATTTCATCTCTTTTCATCGCCCAATATTTTCTGGTTCAGGGGACATTCTTAATAAACAAGTGGGTAAATCGCAGTATAAGGATGGTGTTAGGATAAACCAGAGCCATCAATCGATATTCAACAGTCCTGAATCCGCTTCTTATGTTGAGAGGGGAAAAGTTCGTGGTATTTATCTGCTATTGAATGGAAAGATATTTCCTGCAGTATACAGACATGAGAATCAAAGTGATAAGAATGTTCATCTTGAACGTATCGGTTTTAACAAAGCAATAGCCTCCGAATTCGAATTACTCTATCCCAATCATACCGGAATCTTCAGCATAGAGATGGGACAGGATGATTGCCATTTTACTATCAGAACTCAGAGCGATATGAACGATGACGAGATGAGTGATATCTCAAAAAGGATTATCATTGAGGAATCTCCTGATGATTCAACTGAATTGGAAAAGAGGATTCTTGCAGAGTTGGAGAAAGACAACGAGGATTCTGAGGGACCTTCCCAAACAAATCAAGCAGTAAACAGATATCAAAGCAATCCGATTCTCAAGGAAAGAATCAAGCAGCTTTATGGTTATAAGTGTCAGATATGTGGTACTCAAATCAAGAAACTTGGCTGGAGGGAAGGCATGCAGCAACATGAAGAATTCATGTATCTTGTTGCAGATGCTCATCACATTACTCCTCTATCCCAAGGAGGCAAAGATAAAGCTTCCAACATCATATGTGTCTGCCCTAACTGTCACCGCAGATTGCATACAGGGGAATACTTATTGGGTTATGACGAAGAAGACTTAGTATACAGGAACTCTGTTACCAATCAATATAAACAATTTCAGATTAAGCATCATATTATTATATCTGGGCAGTAAGTTCTTTGAGCGATACTAAGAAACTCTAAGTGAATTATATCCAAAAATTAAAGGAGTGGAAGGATGAAAAGATTACTGGTAGTACTAGTTTTACTAACTGTTGTTCTTGTTGGTGTTTTCGCAGCTGATGATTATTACATGATAATTAAAAAACAAGACCTTGGTTCTCTAGAAGACGAAATCAATAAATATGCTGAGAGAGGTTGGGTAGTATCGGGGGGGATAACCCAAGCTATAGACTCTTTTTTTATTGATGATGGGAAAAATAAATTATATTATATTGTTTTAATGTACAGACCAGAAATGATAGCCACACAATAGAGTATTGAATAGACAATCTACTTCTTTATTGAAACCATCGTTAATGCAACACAATACGGTTGCTTTCCGTTAATGCTGCTATTGTCTATTGTTTTTAAACATATCGAATCGAAAAATCTATTAATACCCCCAAACAATGGTTGCATAGCTATTACCATACCAATCATCATCCCACCCGCTAGGTTTCTTATTGATTTTACATCGTATTGTTTTTTGAACAGAACTGTGAATGCTAATCTGAAACTGAGCCACTTTTAACGAAAACGCTAGTTAGAAAGTGAGCCACTTAAAGTATACTCTTTCTCAATTAAATTTGAGTTAGAGGTGGTTGAGGTGGTAATA
>JBMNUR010000181.1:0-6227 GCA_050946395.1 Peptococcales bacterium | reverse complement strand
TGAAAAGACTCGGCAACGGGTTAAAAAAATTATTAAAGATAAGGATGCTAGTTTGAGCGATGAAACGCTTAAAGGGAAACTTCGTAATGATATTGGTAAATTTCTTTTTAGTCAGACTAAACGCCGTCCGATGGTTTTGCCGGTAATTATCAAAGTTTAATTTTAACAGGCCTTCACTTCGGAGGCCTTTTTTATATCCCTCTTCTCCCGCAATAGTTCAATAGCTTGGCAACACCTAAGCCAAAAAGTGGTATAATCCGGGGTTAATAATCAAACATATGGCCTATACGATTAATCCCAAGCTTCCTGGACTAAGAATGGAGGCGGTTAAGAAGATAAGAAACGAGGGTTGGAGTGTCAGACAGACGGCTAGATACTACGGCTATAATCCTTCCACGGTATCAAGGTGGCTGAACAGAGCTCCAGATGATATGCGAAAAACGATACCGACCAGAAGTTCTCGTCCACACCATCATCCTGCGGCTCTCTCGGAAGAGAAAGTCAGGGCAATAGTGAAAGTCCGATTGGAACACAACAAATGTGCCGAGGTAGTCCAGAAACAGCTGAAGAATGACGGAATGAATGTTAGTTTGTCGTCAGTCAAAAGAACTCTCGTGAGAACTAACCTGATTAGATATCGCAGTCCCTGGAAGAAATGGCATTATTCACTACCTCGTCCACAGGCCGAAAAACCAGGCGATTTATTACAATTAGATACGGTTCATTTTGTCACTAGTTCGGGGAAAAGATTCTATGTCTATACGATAATCGACCTATATTCGAGATGGGCGTATGCGGAAGTGGTCAAGAAGATCAGCGCGGGAGAAAGTGTGAGATTTTTGAGAAATGCCAGAAAACGTGCTAACTTTGATTTTGTGATGGTGCAAAGTGATAATGGGCCGGAATTTACACAATGGTTTACCAGGGGCGTAGCCAGGATGAAAATAGCTCATCGCCATTCTAGGATTAGGAAGTGTAATGACAATGCTCACATTGAGAGATTTAACAGGACTATTCAAGAAGAGTGCTTTGGGGTGGAGAAACCAGTGAATTATGATCGCTATCTGTCTTTGATTAATGACTATTTAAAATACTATAATACTTCGAGATTACACCTCAGTTTGGGGCTCAAAACCCCAGCTGAAATGTTGGCTTAGTGTTGCCAAGCTATTGAGCTGAATTCGTTCTCCTTGACAAAATCTGTCTTTCTTGACATAATCCAAATACAAAGATTGTAAATTAACAACAAAATAATCTAAATAATGAAAGCAAAAAACTTTTCTGGTCTATGGAGGGCGATAGTCTTTCTGGCCGCCGCTATCACGGTGTTGTTTTCCTGCTCTTCATGTGAGCCGGAAGAACCACCCCTTGTTTATGAAACGAGCATCACTCTCACTGTTGAGGGGATAACAGAGCAAGCCGCTACTTTAGTGGCTGAAGTTAAAGCTGGTAATAAGGAACTGCAAGTAGTCTTTGAACAACTGGTAAATGGTAAGTGGGAAACCTTGGCCAGTGAGCCGGTTTCCGAAATTGAAAAAAAGATAATCAAAAAAGAATTCACTAAACTAAATCCGGAAACGGATTATAAGGTTAGGGCTTATCTTAAAGATGCCAATCAGCAGCCAGTAGCTGTCAGTTTAGAGTTAGAATTTACTACTCCTAAAACAGCCGCTGTCGTTGAGTTGAGTCTTAAAAAAGTCGGTCGCAATCAAGTAATTTTAGTTGCTAGCACCAAAGGGCGCAGCAGCGAAGAAACCTTGGGATTGTGGTTTGAATACTTTGATGGCACTGTTTGGAAAAGCATTTTTTCTAAAAACATCTCCGGGGTGACCGAACAGGAAGTAGAACAAGAGTTAGGTGATTTAAACCCTAATACAAAGTATCAGGTCCGCGCCTATTTACTAAGTCCGACTGAGATTCGACTTACCAGTAGTAATGAGTTAGATTTTGTCACTTTAAAGACGGCAATGTTGGAGTTGGCCTCAAAAGATGTTGGTTTAACCAGTATTGATCTTAGTCTTGAACTCACCCCTTATGACGACACTAAAGTCATTATCAGTTATCAGGCTAAAGATCAGAATGCTAAAGTAATTACCTCACCGGTCTACACCGGGAACCAGCCGATTCCTTTGGAATTTAAACTGGAGAATCTGGAGAGGAGCACTGTCTATAATATCAGTATCAAAACTGATGAAGTAAACAGTACCCCAATTGAATTGTCTCTTGAAACCTATGCCGTTTCTGACTATGACGGTAATTTGTATCGTACTGTCACGATCGGCGACCAGGTTTTTTTGAAAGAAAATCTCAAAACTACCCATTTTCTAAATGGTGATCCGATTTCGCACGTTACCAATGATGACCAGTGGCTGGCTCTTGTCACCCCCGCTTATTGTTATTACAACAATGATTCAAAAATGGGTGAAAAGTATGGCGCTCTTTACAATTGGTATGTCGCTTCTGATCCTCGAGGGTTGATTGAAGGTTTTCATGTTCCCACTCTGGAGGAATGGAAAAAGTTTAGTGCTTATTTAATTAAAAATGAACTAGAAGTAAAGAGTAATACTTTCGACTGGAAAGAACCAAATTTGCTTTGGGGTAAGCCTAGTGGTTTTGAGGCTTTACCGGCCGGCATTAGGGGCGGAAACAATGATGAGGGGGTTGATAATGGAAAGTTCCAGGCTTTTGGTGAAGCGACAAAATTTTGGGCGAGCAGCATTGAGCCGGCTTTACCGCAGGCAGCTGACTCTCCAGCTTGTTACTATGGAACTCCAAATATTAGTGTTGGCGGACTTAACCCTCGTTGGATGGGTTTTAGTATTCGCCTTGTAAAAAATTAGTACCTAAAGAGGTGTTTGTTACAAACACCTCTTTTTTCTTGGAATAATACCTTTAAATATGTTAAAATAATAATGTTTTTAAAAATAATTTTTAAACTATGGCGAAAAATTTTTTTAAACGTCGGTATTTAGTTGTTTTAATAGCTTTCGCTCTATCATTCCCACTACTAAGTTTTGCTTCTTCTGATTACTACTTCAAGCTCAACTCTGGGGTAAAAGAATTTTTTAAAACTGTTTCTAGTCGCGGCGCAAGACAAAACATAGCATCTTATGGAGATTACAACATTACCAATAATTGTGGGGCTGATGTTTTTATTCCCAACAAAACAGCAGCTGAATGGAGCTTGTTCATAAACAACATGCCAAATTGTTTGGTTATGACTAGTCGTTATTGTGGTGATAGTTATTGTCAGGAAGCTTACGAAAATTATTATAATTGTCCTGAAGATTACTGTCTTTCTAGGTGTGGTAATGGTGTCTGTAATACCTCTTACGGCGAAACTAGAACCAATTGCGTCTCTGATTGTAAGGTTTGCGGTGATGGTTATTGTGACTCAGGAGAAACATATTCTAATTGTTCGAGTGATTGTCAATGTGTTTCCACGGGTTGTGGTATTGATGTTTGTGGAGTTGATAACTGTGGCAATTCCTGTGGCACCTGTAATAGCGGTGAGACTTGTATTTATGGCTTATGTTGCAGGATGAATGCAACCATAAATGTTTGTGGCGATCGAGATACCTATGTCTATTTTAATGGGGCTTATGTAAATCAATCAGTTGAGAGCTCACCTTTAATGACTAATACTGTCAGTAATGTTAGGACCGGATATAATTATGTGCAAATTAAAGTTTACGATAATGGGCCTGTTTTCTGGGGGGGCAATAACTTCGCTTTATCGGCCGGAATAACTTATACCGGTTGTCGCGGAAAAAGTGGAAATATATATTATCATTCAAACACTACTGATCTTTACAATTGGCGTTGCACAAATGTCTATAACACATATTGGAATTCATCTGATTCTTTCCCCTTTTCTACTTATACTTTTTATTCGGTTCCCCGGTCGGTGTTATCTGACGCACCTCATGATACCGACAGTTGGTGTAATAAAAATTCTTTTTATGGACCCCCGTCTCACCAGATTTGGGCGGATACCAATAAAAAGCGATCAAACAGTGAGACGATTTATTGCTATCATCGGTTTAATTTAGAAAGCATAGTTAGTAGCGGAAAAGCTAAATTACCAACTTATTGGTGTGGTGATGGTATTTGCCACTATACTGAGAATTATGCTTATTGCCCTGCCGATTGTATTAGTTATTGTGGTGATGGTTATTGTGATAGTTATTCTGAGGAAGATTATTATAATTGTCCAGTTGATTGTTATGCCAGCGGTTATTGCGGTGATGGTTATTGTGATAGTTATTCTGGGGAAGATTATTATAATTGTTCTGCGGACTGTTACTATTAATAGTATTTGTGAATATCGAGAAACAGCTACATCCTGTATCAATAGGTAAGGTAGAATGTTACAATGATTGTCGTGGATGAGTATGGGTGTCCGCCCGGTGAACCATGTATATCTAGTGTTGAATAATAAAATAATATCAATATGAAAAAAGACAAAAAAATAATTATTTTAATTAGTGCCCTTGTCTTAATTTTGGTATTTGTAGCTTTTCTGGTTTCTTTTTTAAGTCGGGATAATAATAACCAAGAAATTAAAGACCTTAATTTAACCGCGGAACAAAAAGGCGAGGTTCAGGAAGTTTTTAATGCTACTGAAGATGATCTGACAATGGAAACTAGAAAAATTAAGCTAGAAATAGCTACTGATGAAGAATTAACCGAAATGGGAATTGTTCCTAAAGCTCCTGACGGACGTGATTTTCGCTTGCAAGTAATAGAACGAGATCAGTCCGGAAAAATTATTTCTTATAAAGTGATTTACGAGGATGAAGATATTGCTACGGAAATATCTGTTCCTAAAAGAGGTTACTTTACTGAAGGTGGGGTAGTTCCTTTTTTGGAAGAGTAAAAAAATTTATTTACCAGAAGAGGCTTCGCCTAGAGTGAAGCCTCTTTTTTTATACAATGTTTTAGGTACACACATTTCGCGGTTTTATTTGTTAATTAAAACCATTTCATTGGACGTCTTGCTATTTAAGTCGTAGTGCTTCAAATTATATAAAGGCTCCATCGTCGTATTTTCTTCTTTAAGTGTAATATCATTTTTAATTTCTTTCTTTCATAAAACATTTCTTGGTCGGTTCGGTAGCTTCGTTCAACTTTGCGATTCTACTTCGATTTACCTGGGCCAGCCAGATAATGAGGCATATCTAGTTGAGTGTAAAATGAATCTAGAGAAGGCAACCTCGGATTAAACGGATCACGTGATTTTAAATATTTGATATAGCGATTAGTGAAGCACGAATCATTATCAGTTTTAATCTCTTTTATTTTAAAAAGCGCTACTTTAATGAGCTCTTCCAAAATTTAATCAAATATTTATAAACCAGGTTGTTGTATATTTTTAGATATCATTATCTGTTTCTTGATTCTAATCAATGTTTTATTTGGTTGGTTTAACGACTTGGCTGATTTTGGAATGAGTCTTTTTTCGCCTCTAGTTTTATAATCCGCAACCCACCTTTTTATGGTTAACGATTAGAAAACCACCATATATATTTGCATATTTACATCTATTGACAAAAAACAAAAAATATTGGATAATATATTCACTAATATAAGTACATTCACAATTAAAAAAACAGAAATCATGAAAGCAAAAAAATTTTTCAGTTATAGGAAAGCCTTTGCTTTCCTGATTATTTGTGCAAGCCTATTTGCTTGTGAGAAGGAGCCACTACCACCACTACATCCCCCCCCACCACCACCGCCCCCACTATTTAATAGCCCTCAAGTTCATACTTCTGGGGTGAATGGTGTTGGTTTTAGCGAGGCTGAGATTCGTGGTCAAGTTATATCTGACGGCGGAACAAAGATCATTGAGAGAGGTTTTTGTTGGGGGCTTGACTCTAACAATGTTAATGTCAATTCCAATAAAAGAAGTGTAAGTGTAACCGCAACTAATAATTTTTCTCTTAATCTTACTGGTCTTAACAGAAATACTAAGTATTATGTTAAGGCTTATGCAATCAATGATGTTGGTGTTGCCTACGGTCAGGCAGTGGTAGTGTACACCTATGATATTGCCGATAACGAAGGTAATATGTATCATACGGTGAAAATTGGTGAACAAGTATGGACAGTAGAGAATTTAAGAACTCGCCACTATAACAACGGTGATCCAATTATTCATGAACCGGTAGCGGCTAACTGGGGACCACTCGAGACCGGCGCGTATACAGCTTACAACAATAGTT
>JBMNUR010000180.1:0-6238 GCA_050946395.1 Peptococcales bacterium | reverse complement strand
CTTGACTTCAATGGCGGAAAGCCGTTTGCCCATCACGTTACGGCAAAGTCAGGAACAACGCCGTCATGATGATCACGTCCTGAAGGAAATGGATCAGCCAGGCCCAGAAGAATCCTTTGGTCTCATGAATGCTTTTTGAAAGGAACCAGCCGAGAAACCCCGCCAACAACACCCCGGGTATCTTTCCGGGTGTTCCCAGATAATGGACACTTCCGAAGATAAGGGCTGACAATGCTTTTGAAAGATACGGATTGAGGTTATGGTACTCGACAATGCTTGCAAAGGTGTGTCGAAAGGTTGTCTCTTCAACGAAACTGTTGGTCAGGGCATAGATCAGAATCAGCAGGAAGCTTCCAAGGGTAAGGGACTGAATCACCCCGTTGCGGTACACCTGAAAATAGATCGCAATCGCCGTCACGACCGAGATGACGATGGCCATGTTCCGCCCCAACGTCTTCCAGGTGTCCTTGTTCCTGGTTGAGATCCCGATCCAAGGTTCGGGGTGAACCTCCCCGTCGATCCTCGTGACGGACAACAGCCGAAGCGACTGGAAGCGGGTCAGAAAGGCAATGATCAGGATGATCACCAAGCTCAAGGCAAGCGTGGTCACCTGATACGAGAATACCCGATTGAGATAGTTCGTTCCGAACCTGGTAACGGCAAACAGCGAATTGCTCATCAGATAGATGATGCTTGCAATCATCAATCCCACCACAACGATGGTGATACCTACATGGGTTGCCGCTTTTTTCATATGATTTCCTCAATGGTTTGTATCGTTTTTTTAAGCCACTCGATCGTTACCTCGTTTTGCACGATTCCATACTCCAACACGAGGTCGAATGAGAGATTGTCCACCCTCGTCGATAGAAGCTCCTGCAATCCTGCATACACCCGTCTTTGCATCTGCAGTTCCTCAAGAACGTTTTTCAGGTCGACCAGGAGAGCGGGATACTCTTCCCGGCTGCTGACAAAGAGCTTGAGCAGGAGCTCATCCCGGTAGATCGTCGTATGCTGGTGATTCGACAGCCACTCGGACAGCGCCTGCCGCCCCCGATCGTTGATCGCATAGATGTTCTTGTTTCTGCTTCCCTTCTCCGGCAGCTTTTCGATGAGGTTCTCCTCGGCAAGGAGGTTCAGCGTCCGGTGGACGTTGCTGTACGATTCATTCCAGAAGAAACCGATCGATTCATTGGCGAACTTCACCAGCTCATAGGCGGTCATCTTTCGGATGTTCAGAAGACCGAGCAAAGCACATTTCGTCGACACGACCTCTCCTCCTATCGATACACGATCTGCAGGATCTTTATCAGCAGTCTGAAACTCAAAGCCATATCCTTGGTGTTGCCGACATTCAGGACGAACATTCCTTTGCTCTTCGGATCGTACCAGGCATGCACTCCCGTCACCCCGAGATGACCCTGCACTCTCGGAAGATGCTTCAGCATGAAGAAGAACTCCTCGAAGCGGACCTGCATCATCCCAAGTCCGTAGTGGAGCCCCTGTCGATAACGGTTGGTGAAGCCGGAAGCCAGATCAAGCGAGGCTTGGCTGATGAACTTCCCGTTCTGCAGCGCTTCGAGGAACTTCAAGAGATCCTCCGTCGTCGTCGAGAGCCCGCCCCCGGAGAAATCGGCGCTGAGGCTTCTGAACAGATGCACGTCGACCCCGTTGATGTAGGTCGGCCCCAACGCCTTCTGATCGAAGCCTTCGCTGTAGAAGCATAGGTGGGTATCCTTCATGCCGGCCGGTTTGAAGAGATATGTCTCGAGCGCCTGATAAAACGGCATCTTGAAGACCTCCTCGATGACCAGTCCAAGCAGGACAAAGCCGGTATCGGAGTAGAAGAACTTCTCCCCCGGTCTGGAAAGCGCCTTTTGCCGGATTCTCGTAAAATCAAGCATCATATCAGGCGTCCAGAACGTGTCGGGATTCCTGATCATGTCCTCGGTGAAGGAAGATCCGTTGAAGGTCTTGCTTCCGAAGTAATCGTTCACTCCGGAGGTGTGCCCGAGCAGCTGCCGGATCGTAACCTCCCCCTGATGGTCCACATTCTCAAAGACGAACAGCTTGTCCAGCATCCCGTTTTTCAGGATGCCGGCAACCTTGGCATCGAGAGACAGCTTTCCCTGCTCGATCGCCATGAAGATCAGCGTGCCCGTCATGAGCTTGCCGACGCTCGCGCTGTGGAAGCGCTGATCGGGCTTCGTGCTCGAGAAGGAATACCGTATCCTGGATTCCGGCAGATGCATGGCAAACTGAAGTGTCTTGTTTTTCTTTGCGCTCTTCTGCAATAGCTGTTCTATTTTTTCAGACATCGTCATGATCAAAGCTCCTAAAAAAGAATCTTAAGCAAACGATACATATATCTATTAGATATGTCAATTGATCCATCCCTGTAGAATGTGAAAAAAAAACGCCAGGAATCGAACCTGGCATCAAGAAGAAAAGGAGGATCGGATCAGCCCAAAAGCAGCACCGCTCCCATCACGGAAAAGATCGAAATGACGCTATCAAGACTGAGTGTCGTATCCACATAGTCGACGAGGTTCTTCTTCTTGTCATCGATGTAGATCGAGACGATGAAGGGAGACGGCATCAGGAACATGAGAAGCACAGCCATCTCGTAGATCCGATCCATCTTCAGGGCAAGGCGGACGATCAGGAGGTTGATCACGACGGCGAAGACGATTAATACGACCTTGCGGGCGACGATCGTCTTCAGGGCACTGCCGAGGCTCTCCTTGGTGATGCGGATTCCATAGCCGATGGAGAGGGCGATCAGGGGCATCGTGAGCGATGCGAGAATCTTGAGCACTTCGTCGAGCTGCCGGGTGAACGCATTCGATCTCAGCACGAGAATCCGAGCGTTGGCCAGCAGGCCCAGAATGATCGCGATCATCACCGGCGAGGTGATGATTCGAAGCACGAGCGTTCCGAGATCGAAATGCTGTCCCTTGTGACGAATCAACAGGGTCATGAGGACGGTGAACACGAAGAGGACCTGCCCCAGATCGACAAGAGCCATTTTCCCCAGATAGGCCTCACCGTAGAAGGAGGTGAAAAGCGCATAGCCGAGCATCCCCATCTCGAAGCCGCCCATCATGAACGGGAACGCCTCGTTCTTCACCTTGATGATCGCCCCCAGCGGCTTGGCGAGGATGAGCATAATGACGCACACCAAGAAGATCGCGGCGATGAGGACCAGATAGGACCGGTTGAACTCAAGCGACCGGAACGCTCCGAACAGCAGCGCGGGCAGCGCCAGATCGCTGACGACCCGCTTCAACGCCTTCAAACCACTTTCGTCAAAGAATGAGATCTTCCGAAGCAGATACCCCAGAAGAAACAGCAGCAGAAGCGGCAATGCCGGCAAGATTCGTTCCCACATGATGACCTTCCTTGCCCCAAGTGTACCCGAAAGCAGCGGGCAAGGTCATCAGGAAAACAATAAGATGTGCAACCATCAAGAAGCCGGAGGCTGTCAAGCGCCTCCGGCTGAATCTCTGTCAAGACCTATCTCAAATTCACTAACTACATCAGCAAATGAGAAAGCCCTCTCGTTTTTGCTTAATTTCCCTCTGGCTTATTATCCATAGTCCATATCTCATGGTCCCTATGGAAGCCCCCCAGTTTCCAGTCATAACTGTACAAATATAAACTAACACCCCTTTCATTACCAACATAACCAATAGCATTACTGTAATCAAACAAACCCCTTTCATAGTCCTCGTATGTATAATCTGTGAACAAATGTGTTGCATTAATCATAACTTCCTCTTCCTTATCACCAATCTTGATCGTCCGATAAAAAGGCTCGTGGTAGAACGCTGCACCTCCAATCAATTTAAGGTTCTCAGGCAGATCGATTATGTTTTGTGCCATATGCCGATTTTCAATATCCAAGCATCCCCAAAACGCCCGGCCTCCTATGGATTCCAATGTAGGATTATCACTGATACCGGGATCCTTCCTCAGTTCTATATGCCCATCGAACGCAAAGTTCGCAATGTGCTTGGTGCCCTCAGGTATTGTTGAGTTCATGCAACCGGCAACGAGCGTCCGGTCATCATCGTGATAGATGACCTTGCATCCTCTATCTTTATAGACATTGTTTCCGGGATTGACGGTGATGTTTTTGAGCGATTCGCATCCTACCAGGATTCCACCACTGCCTTCAGCGGCCTCGCCTCTATAAGGCTCCCAATACGTATCTTCCCAGACCTGTACCGCACCAATATTGATCTTTTTTACACTCGAAGGAATCTTCAACTCTTCGAGGGCCCTGCATTCCTCGAACGCCCTGCTGTTGATCGTTTCCAGACCTTCGGAAAGAGTGATCGTTTCGAGCGATGTACAGAGCATGAACGTCATATCATCGATTAGTTTGACTTTTGGAGGAACAGTGATCTGCTTCAAGGAAGAACAGCCGAAGAATGATTCCCATCCGATTTCTTCGACGGTATCGGGAATGAGGATGGCATTCAGCTGTTTACACCCCTTGAACGCACCCCGTCCTATTTTCTTCAGATTGGATGTTTTATTCTCAGGATCCTCAGGATTCTCAGGATCCTCAGGATCTGGAAAAACCGGCATATCGATGGTTTGCAGTTTTGTGCACCCGGCGAAGGCAAAATCACCGATTTCCTGCATCGCATCCGGAACATTGACACTGACAAGGCTGGTACATCCGGCGAAGGCATAATCGCCTATCCCGTTTTCAAAGTAGTCATCCTCTCTGGGAGTGTACGCTTCACTTGCATACGTCGAGGTTTCAACGCCTTCCGGTATGTCGATTTTAAACAATGCCGTGCAGTTTTCAAATGAATTCTCAGGGATTCCCCGGAGGTTGTCTGAGACGACCAGTCTCTTCAGGTGCACGTTATTTTTAAAAAAGCTCTTAAGGTCTAAAACACTGTCGGGAAGGATCAATCGTTCGACATTGGTTTTACCACCCACATTGACGTCGACAACCAACTCACCATTATGGAACTTGGGTACGTACAAATCCGCTTTATCGGTTCCCGTATATCCTGTTATGGAACAGAAATGAGCGGTGTCTTTGCCGTCCCACTCAACGTCTGATGAGCTTTTAAACGTGAAGTCCTCCAAATCCAACAAGTTGCCTTCAAGATCACAAGTATCATAGGTCGCAGTGAACACCTGGTCTATATAGTTTCTATTTTGATCATGCGAAAACCATTCCTTGAACTTGTATTGATACACGATATCTTTCGTTACGGTGATATTACCATCCCCCTTAAAATCCAACCGGTACGTCGGAGCCGGAGTGGGCAGTTCAGAGCCATCTGGATGGACAGGATCTTCGCCTTTTTCAACCTCAGCTGTCTTCAGCACTTCCCCGTCGTAGTTCATCCATGTGACCGTACGGGTGGCAACCACCTGCTCGTCATCGTCCACATCGTCATCCATGTCATGAGTCAACGTATCATCGCAACTTATAAAAAAGAACATCGCAACGATCAACAGCACAATCAAACATCTAGTTGACTTTTTCATCTTGAACCTCTCCATCTGGTTGAGTGCTACTTTGATAGTACGAGAGTTTGTTGCATATCGCAAGGATTAATTTCATGGATCATGGTTTGGGGACATAGGATATAACTGAATCAACTTATTATATTTAAAGTACTTATATATTCAAAAGGATATAATTTAACACTTTGTTACAATGCAAACAATCTTTCGATCCGTGAGATTCCGAAGGTCTTCATTGGTATGTATGAAAGGATGTGAAATCATGTACCGTCATATGTATGCCTTCGATCATGAAGGTAAGTGATGTCACATCTTCCATTATACACGAAAATATACCTTGGACTGATTCGTTGTCCATGTCGATTGGTTAATGAATATCTTATCATAATGCTAGTTATGACACATATCCGTTTATGTCTAACAAATATATCGTCATTTACTGATTTACTCGCAACTGCCAACCCTGCCGGGATGGTATCTTAGCATCTTGGTTGGATTTGTGGTTGGAGAAATCGAGTCTGTATTCCATCCTATTGATCCAATTAGCCGCTGGACTAATCATGATATTTGTTTGCTCAAATTAGGGATTTATCTGGTATATATTGAACGAAAGTGAGCTTCACACCATCACGTCCGGCAGGGAACATTAGGTTATGAGAGTGAAGTTTGGTTTCTTTGTCCGACTACTTCCAATCAGCTAGGAGTCTTTCGGTTGAATAGTGCCAGGGCATCAAGCTTT
>JBMNUR010000179.1:0-6243 GCA_050946395.1 Peptococcales bacterium | reverse complement strand
CGTCCCTTGGAGAGCAATTTGTTATGTTCTTCCCATTTAACAATATTTCACCAGAAACGGCATTTCTAAGGCCATTGATTACTTCAGCTAATTCTTTTTGGCCATTACCAGCTACGCCAGCTATACCCAAAATCTCGCCTGCATGGATTGTAAGAGAGACATCCTTAAGAGCAGGAATCCCCTTATCACCAAGAACATTTAGTTTTTTTAGATTAAGAACAGTTTCATCAGAAATGTTTTGTTTTTTATTAATTTCCAATGATACTTCCTGACCAACCATCATGTTAGTTAATTCATCTTTAGTTGTATTTTGCTTGCTGACCGTCCCTATTAGTTTTCCGTTTCGTAAGACAGTAATATAGTCGGCAACATCCATCACCTCATTTAACTTATGGGTAATGATAATGATTGCTTTACCTTCTGCTGCCATACGCCTTAGAGTATTAAATAAGTCATTTGCTTCTTGTGGGGTCAATACTGCTGTTGGCTCATCCAATATAAGAACATCTACATCACGATACAGCATTTTAATTATTTCAACCCTTTGTTGCTCACCTACAGATAATTGCCAAAGCTTTGCTTTGGGATCTATTTTGAGACCAAATTGATTAGCCACTTTCTTAACTTGTATTTCAAATTTATCCATGCTTAATGTAATTCCAGCAAGCTTGGTACCTAAAATAATATTTTCAGCTACTGTAAAAGGAGAGATAAGGCGGGGAAGTGTTGGTGCACCATACCGATCCCTGCTTTAATGGCATCCCGGGGGGACGTAAAAGTTGCTTTGGTATTATTAATATAAATCTCGCCTTCATCTGGCTTATATAAGCCAGCTAAAATGCTCATTAAAGTAGTTTTGCCAGCCCCATTTTCCCCAAGCAATGCATGTATCTCACCGGCTTTTAAAGTCAAGTTAACGCGATCAAGAGCTAATACCCCCGGAAAACGTTTTACAATATTTTTCATCTCGACCATGGCAGTTCGTCCCATAAGATTCCTCCTAAAATAATTTGTAATTACTAGAGTAAATAATCACCAAAAAACACTACCAGGAACCTTTGCCATCATCTTAAAACTTTATTTAGTGCTTCACATACAATTCCTTTGACTGCCTCTTTTTTGTAAGGTGCTGTGCTCCTGTCTCCTAACCTAAAAGCTACTTCATCAGAAACCATTAAACAAGCTGTTTCAATAGTGCTTTCGTTAAGCTCTTTTTTTTGTAAAAATTCATTAATACCGTGATATATATAAGCGCAGGGGCCAACTGCACCAAGTGCCATTACTATATCCTTAATAATCCGAGCTGAAGTAGCAGATTCAAATTCTACAACTAATGCCACATTCATCCGTGCAATAGCTAAAGCGTTGCGCCTGCCTAACTTTACAAAAGAAGTTCTCGAATTAGTACTGGGTAGTTTAAAAGATAGCCTAATAATAATCTCATCAGGCAATAACTTAGTTCTTCCTGGCCGGTCTAAAATTTCTTCCAATTTAAATGTTCTTTTTCCACGTATACTATACGTAGTAACTAAAGTTTCCAGTGCTAACAGAGCGGGAACAAGATCTGCAGCAGGAGATGCATTAGCAATGTTACCTCCCAAGGTAGCCCTATTTCTAATCTGAGGGGAACCTACAGATTTAGCAGCTTGGGTCAGCACCTGTACCCTTTCACTTAGCATTTCATGTTCGATTATCTGACTACAGGTCACTGCTGCTCCTAAGTGAACTTCTTCACCTTCGACCTTGATAAGTTTCATTTCAGGAATTTTTGTGATGTCTAGTATACAGGATGGCTGAACTCTTTTTTCTCTCAAGGCAATAAGCAGATCGGTTCCTCCAGCTATTATTTTCGTTTCTGTAGGACCTTCTGAAATATATTTGGCCGCCTTTTCCAGATCTCTAGGTACAAGATAATTTACTTTCGTCATTTAAATCACACCTCCTTGGTACAAGCTTTTTCAATAGCATTAATGATTTTCGTATAACCCGTACATCGACAAAGATTCCCGGAGATCGCTGTTTTAATTTCTTCCCTAGTAGGTCTGTTGTTTTTTAAAAGTAAAGCCTTTGCAGAAAGAATGACTCCAGGTGTACAATAGCCACATTGGATAGCTCCCTCTGAAATGAATGACTCTTGTAACTCATCCAATTGTCCATTCTTGCTTAAGCCTTCTATAGTTACTACTTCCTGGCCTTCAACCTGTGGAATTGGTACTAGGCATGAATTCACCGCTTCCCCATTAATCAACACTGTACATGCTCCACACTCTCCTTTATTACAAGACTCTTTAGTCCCAGTTAATTTGAAATATTCACGCAAAACCTCAAGTAAGGTTTTCATCGGATTGCCTTCATATTCCACATTTTTGCCATTTAACTTAAATATGTATTTGGCCAACTATAAAAACCCCCTTTCTTAATATTTCCCAGACAAATTTTTATTTGTAATACCAGAAAGTACTTTTTCCATGGTGGCCGGTAAATGGGTAATTCTTACACCAACAGCATCGTAAATTCCATTTATGATTGAAGATGTTATAGTCGTACTTAATGATTCTGCAATTCCCTTGGCACCAAAGGGTCCCGAACTTTCAAGCTCTTCAACAGGAATTACCGTAATCTCTGGAGCATCAAGAGAAGTGGGGATTAGATACGTATCAAAATTATCAGTTTTAATATAACCTTCTTTGAATTCGGCTTTTTCAGTAAGTGCATACCCCATGCCCATTACGGTTCCCCCCTCTGCCTGCCCTTCTAAACCCTGCAAATTAATCACTTTCCCAGCATCAGGTATACAGACAGATTCAAGAACTTCTACAAAGCCCGTCAACGTATCTACCTCAACCAAAGCAATTTGGGTAGTAGCGCCATAAAGTAAACTAGGTATTCCATAAAGACCTTCTACACCTTTATCGGCCGTCGGCATATCAAAATAACTTGAAGCCTTTAGTTCAACACCTTGGTTTATAGCTAATGCAGCTACATCTTTAATTGATAAGCGTCTGTTTTTATGATTAACATAAACACCATCCAGCTGTATTTCCTCGGCAGGTACAGACCATTGCTTTGCTAGAAATTCTTTTATTTTTTGCTTTATTTCTTGTGCTGCTAAAAGAATAGCGTTACCAGCAGCATAAATGGTTCTTGAAGCAGCAGTTACCCCTGAATCCGGAGTGGTAAAAGAATCTCCTTGAATGACAATGATAGAATCTATGGAACATTGCAAAATTTCTGCCGCAATTTGTTTAAAAGCTATATGATTACCTTGGCCTATTTCCGGACAACCAACTCCTATAATATAACTACCGTCATTCGTTAGGGTTATTTCTGCAGCGCTATAATCCGGAAGTCCTAGCCCCAACCCTACTCCTTTAATGGAAGTGGCTATACCGATTCCACGTTTTTTCCATGGTCTTGAAACCTGTTTTTTGATTTCCTCCCGATTAGACCAAAGTGTAGTGTTTTTTGCCCTTTCTAAAGTCGATTTAATCCCCATAGACATGCTGAGAGTTTGCCCAATGGCTCCTTTATCTCCTGTTGATAAAGCATTTTTTAAGCGAATAGTTATAGGATCTATTCCTAATTTTTGACCTATAATATCTAGTTGACTTTCTACTGCAAAATTTACTTGTGGTACACCAAAACCTCTCATCGCCGAGGCCGGACTATTATTTGTATAGACGCAATACCCTTTTAAATCTACATTGTTTATTTTGTAAGAACCACAAGCATGATTTAAAGCATTTGTCAATACAGCTGCTCCAAGACCCGCATATGCTCCTGTATCCGACACTATTTTTACTTTATTGGCAAGTAAAGTTCCATCCTTTTTTACCGCAGTTTTCATCTTTATATACATGGAATGGCGCTTCCAACTTGTTATGTTAGACTCCTCACGAGTATTGACTAATTTTACAGGCTTCCCGACTTTATAAGCCATAACAGCAAGCTGGGGCTGAATAGTTAAATCGTCTTTACCCCCAAAAGCGCCTCCAACGGGGTTAGATATTATTCTGATTTTTTCTTCTGGAATTCCCAAAACCATGCTAAGCTGCACTTGATCTTGAGTCGGATATTGAGAGCCGCACCATATAGTCATAATGCCATCTTTATATTCAGCTACCCCGCCCTCTAATTCCAAATAAGCCGGAAATTGATATGGGGTAAAGTAATCTTTTTCAACAATTAAGTCTGCTTCGCTAAAAGCCTTTTCTACATTTCCATTTTTTATATTTGCTTCTAAAAGAACATTGCCCTTTTCATGAATCTTTTGGTTTTCTTGTCTCATAGCTTCTTCCACGTCAAAAATACCGGGGAGAAAATCATATTTGACTTTTATTTTTGCTGCTGCTTCTACTGCTATCTCCTTTGTCTCAGCAATAACACCTGCTACGGCATCACCCTCGTATCTGACTTTGTCTTGACAAAAAACTGGTTGATCTTGTATATGAATTCCATAACCATTTAGGCCAGGTACATCTTTATAAGTAACGACAGAGACAACTCCTGGGTAGTTTTCAGCTTCGGAAGTATCAATATCAGCTATTCGACCGTGAGGTATTCCAGATCTGATTATTTTTCCCCACAGCATACCGGGAAATTCTAAATCTGTCATATATTTAGTTTTCCCTGTTGCCTTATCTAGAGCATCTTCTCTAGGAATCGGCTTACCTATCCATTTATAAGTCATGTTCTATCCTACCTCCTTCAGGCTAGCACATTGGCCCGTTGAGCAACCCGTTTTATTTCAATCTCTACTTGAGATTTTAAACGTTCCGCATCTATAGTCATTAATTTCCTATTTTGCATTAAAACCTTGCCATTCACAATTGTTGTTTCCACATCAGAACTTTTTGCTTCATATACTAAACGACTATAAATATTAGTGTTAGACTGTGGAATCACATGAAAATCTTTCAGATCCAAAACTACCAGATCTGCCTTCTTGCCAACCTCCAAGCTTCCTATTTCATTTTCCCGCCCCATAACTTTGGCTCCACCCAAAGTTGCTAATTCAAAAACCTTCCAGGCAGGCATAGCAGTAGGGCCATGTAAGGGTTTTTGAATTAAAGCCGCTATTCTCATTTCCATCCACGGATCAAGGTTGTTATTACAAGCTGCCGAATCAGCTGCTATAGATACTTGACAGCCTTTTGCAAGCATATCCGGAACTTTCGCAATACCTGAGGCCAATTTTAAATTCGAAGAAGGACAGTGTACGACATTTGTTTGAGATGAAGCTAAAATATTCATTTCTTCTTCATCCAGCCAAATACAATGGGCCAGGATAAGGTTAGGGCCAATTAAGCCAAGTTTCTCGAAACATTTAACATTGCGCATGCCAAAAAGCTCTTCAACTAACTTACATTCACTTTGATTTTCCGAAGAATGAGTATGGATTTTAACATTATAATATTTAGCTAAACGTCCGACTTCTTTTAATAACCCTTCAGAACAAGAAATAATAAATCGGGGTGCAAATGCATATTGAATCAAACCATCGTTATACCCATGCCATTTTTCTAAAAGATTAACACTTTGCTCCAACGACTCTTTAGTTGTTTCTTGAAGTGTTTGAGGGACTTCAGAACCAAAATCCATCATAGCTTTACCGACCAAAGCTCTTATTCCACTTTCAGCAATTGCCTTTATCACCCAATTTGTATGATGTACGGTTGCCATGTCTACTATCGAGGTGGTTCCACTTTTGATAAGTTCAGCCAGACCGAGTAATGCAGAAATGTAGATGGATTTTTCATCGTGGGCACCTTCCAAAGGCCAAATATTCTGTTTTAACCAATCTAGTAACTCTTTATCATCCGATTGCCCCCTAAAAAGAGTTTGGCATAGATGGATATGAGGTTGAACTAAACCGGGTATTATCACCTTACCCCGGGCATCGATTATCTCATCTGCTTCATTTCTAGTTTGACCTAGCTCGACAATCTTACCATCTTCGATATAAATATCTCCTTGTACAATCTCTCTGGTCTTGTTCATTGTTACTATGATCCCATTTTTAACTAATAAGGAGCTTATCATTACTCCCTCCTAACCGTCGCTTACTTGATTGATGAAGTGGTAAAGGGTACGCTGATAATTAACCCACCCTTTTTTAAATTATTTTTTCCCTGAATTGCAATAACAAGTTGAACTAGTTGTCACAATAAATGACGATCTTCTGTTGATCTCAGATGAATAAACAAATACCTTAGCCTTGCATGAACGCAAGTAAAGTAAAAA
>JBMNUR010000178.1:0-6252 GCA_050946395.1 Peptococcales bacterium | reverse complement strand
CACAGGCAGTTTTCAATCTAAAAAAATTTTTGACTGAGAATAAAGAAACCCTGTTAACTAGATGGTTCCATCTGGTCCTTGATGCTTACCCAAAAGAAACTAGTCAAAATTTTAAGAACATGAAAAGTCAATTCGCTAACCCTGTGGGTCATAATATTCACGAGGGTTTAAACCTTATTTATGACGAACTTATTTATGAATTTAATGAAGAAAATTTAAAAGATGCTTTGGATAAAGTTTTGCGGATTATGGCGGTACAAGAAATATTACCTTCTCAGGCCATAGGCTTTATTTCTAAGCTAAAAAGGGTTGTTCGAGAAGGTATAGGAAAAGAATTAAAAACAGGCAACTTAGTGGAAGAAGTACTGGCTTTTGAGGATAAAGTTGACCAAGCAATGCTTTTAGGATTTAATATTTATCTTGAATGCCGCGAAACAATTTATAAAATGCGGCTTCATGAAGTTAAAACTAGATGTGATATTTTAGAACGCGTTAATCTATACAATAATAATTAGTTTTTGGCTATTCATAGGATAATATATTTCACCTTAGTCTATAATTTCCGTAATGAATAACAAATAGGGTTTCCTTTAAGTATTGTTAAAAGCTTTTTTATTACAATGATTGTGGGGTGTTTAAATGTCGAAACTACCGAAACCAGATGAAATGTTAAGAATCGATTATCGGCCGCCAAAAACCAGTTGGCAAGAAACCCCTGTGGATTTTAGACCAGGTACATGGCTTTATGCTGGTAAACCTGAGAGCTTACAAATAGTAGGCTTGCCAAATCCCAGGCAGTGGTCTCCGGAAGACGAAGATTGGAAATTGCCGGAAAATTGGAAAGAAATTATTCTTGAAGGGCTACGTGAAAGAATAGGAAAGTTCCGTTCTTTGCAATTATTTATGGATACTTGTGTAAGATGTGGCGCCTGTGCTGATAAGTGTCATTTCTATTTAGGTTCGGGTGATCCCAAAAATATGCCTGTTTTACGGGCCGAACTTTTAAGGTCTGTTTACCGTAAAGATTTTACTACTGCCGGCAAATTATTTGGTAAATTAGCCGGGGCTCGTGAATTAACTGTTGATGTTTTGAAAGAATGGTTTTACTACTTCTTCCAGTGCACTGAATGTCGTCGTTGCTCCGTATTTTGCCCCTATGGTATCGATACAGCAGAAATAACCATGATTGGACGGGAACTTTTAAATTTAGTGGGCTTAAATATTGATTGGGTGGTAACACCTGTTGCTAACTGTTACATGAAGGGTAACCACTTGGGCATTCAGCCTCACGGTCTCGTGGACTCTTTTGAAATGTTAACTGATGATATTTTCGATATTACCGGTGTACAGCTTGATATCTCCTTTAACAGAAAAGGAGCAGAAGTACTTTTTGTTCCTCCCTCGGGTGACGTCTTTGCTGATCCAGGCACACACAGCTTAATGGGACAATTAATGCTTTTACATGAAATAGGTCTTGATTATACTCTAAGTACCTATAATTCAGAAGGTGGTAACTTTGGTTTATTTACTTCCCATGAAATGATGAAAAGACTAAATGCCAAAATCTATGCGGAAGCGAAAAGGTTAGGTGTTAAATGGATCTTAGGCGGAGAATGTGGTCATATGTGGCGGGTAATTCACCAGTATATGGATACTATGAATGGCCCTGCCGATTTCATGGAAACACCAGTGTCACCTATTACCGGTACTCGTTTTGAACATGCCAAATCTACGAAAATGATTCATATTACTGAATTTACCGCGGATTTGATTAAAAACAACAAACTTAAGCTTGATCCAAGCCGTAATGATAACCATATTGTAACATTCCATGACTCTTGTAACCCAGCCCGGGCTATGGGCCTCTTAGAAGAACCACGCTACATTTTACGTAATGTGTGCAACAACTTCTATGAAATGCCTGAAGAAACTATCCGAGAAAAAACTTTCTGTTGTGGTGGGGGCGCAGGTTTAGGAGCAGATGAAAATATGGAGATGAGGATGCGGGGCGGTTTCCCCAGAGCTAATGCTGTTAAATATGTTCATGATAAACACGGTGTTAATATGCTTTCCTGTGTTTGTGCTATTGATAGAGCTACACTACCACCCTTAATGCATTACTGGGTACCTGATGTAAATGTTTGTGGTGTCCATGAATTAGTAGGTAATGCTCTTGTAATGAAGGGCGAGAAGAAACGGGAAGAAAGCTTACGTTTCGAGCCTATAGGAACGGAGGAAGATGACGATGTATAATTCCCGAAATATTATTATCGGCTTGATTATTTTTGTGGGCATCTTTACTTTCCCCTTTATCCTAGGTGCTGGGAAAACTACTGGGGCTCCCGAAGTAAGCCTGGATACTCCTAAAATTAATGAATTGGATGCTAAAGAGTGTATTCTTGATACACAATATATGCGTAGTGACCATATGAAGGTTTTAGCTGATTGGAAAGTTGAAGTAGTCAGAGAAGATAACCGTGTGTTTGTTTCTGATTCAGGTAAAGAATACATTATGAGCTTACAAAATACTTGTCTCGATTGTCACTCCAACAAAGAAGACTTTTGTGATGCTTGTCATACCTATGCGGAAGTAGATCCTAACTGTTGGGATTGTCATGTTGGCTCGGAGGTGATTAAGTAATGGGTCTTAATAGAAGACAGTTTTTAAAAGTTGGTGGAGTTTTAGCCTTAGGACTAAGTATCGCGCCAACTAAAAGTGTGTTAGCCGGTGTCAAAGGCAAATATCTACCTAACCCTGAGGCCAAAACAGCCAAAAATTGGGGCATGGTTATTGATATGGATAAACTTGAGCAGGACTTGGATGCTTGTATTGCCGCTTGCCATAAAGAACATAATGTTCCTAACATTGGTACAAAAAAGGAAGAAATCAAGTGGATTTGGACAGATGAATTTAACCACCTTTTCCCTGATGAAGCTCATGAACGTTTAAGTGAGAAATATGGCAAAAAACAATTTCTCGCATTATGTAACCAATGTGAAAACCCTGCTTGTGTTCGAGTTTGTCCCACCAAGGCCACATTTAAGAGCAAAGACGGGATAGTTCAGATGGATTTCCACCGTTGTGTTGGTTGTCGTTATTGTATGGCTGCGTGTCCCTATGGTGCCAGAAGCTTTAACTTTAGAGATCCCCGTCCTTATATTGAAGAAATTAACCCTGAATACCCAACTAGGACAATAGGTGTTCCGGAAAAGTGCAATTTCTGTGCAGAACGTTTAGCTAAAGGCCAAATTCCTGCTTGTGTGGAAGCTAGTAAAAACGGTGGTATTGTCTTTGGTGATTTAGATGATCCCAATTCTGAAATAAGTAAGATTTTGAGTTCGGAACGTACCATCCAAAGAAGAGCAAATTTAGGAACTAAGCCTAAAGTATTCTATATAGTATAAGGAGGGATAGGAGACATGCTGGAAAAGGCTTTTATTAAAGAAAGTAATAAAAAATTCTGGGTTTGGATATTATCCCTGCTGGTAGTAATAGGAGTTGCATTTGTTGCCTACATTGGGCAGCTTAGTCAAGGTTTGACAGTTACCGGTATGAGTCGGGATATTTCCTGGGGTTTATATATAGGTCAGTTAACCTTTTTCGTAGGGGTAGCGGCCTCGGCAGTAATGCTGGTCTTACCATATTATCTCCATAATGTTAAGGAATTTGGTCGCATAACAGTAATTGGTGAGTTTTTAGCTATCGCTGCCGTAATCATGTGTATGCTGTTTGTTGTTGTTGATATGGGTATGCCAATGCGGGTTATGAACGTTTTCTTACATCCCACACCAAATTCTCCTTTGTTCTGGGATGCTACAGTTTTAACAGGATATCTTCTTTTAAATCTTTTTATAGGTTGGAATGTTTTAGAAGCTGAAAATAAAGGTGTCCATCCCCCCAAGTGGGTTAAAGTATTAATTTACATTTCCATACCTTGGGCAGTTAGTATTCATACAGTTACAGCCTTTTTATATTCCGGTTTACCTAGCCGTCACTATTGGTTAACCGCTTTAATTGCTCCTAAATTTTTAGCATCGGCTTTTGCTACAGGTCCTGCTTTGTTAATTCTAATTTGCTTTATACTAAAGAAATTTGCTAATTTTGATGCCGGCAAAAAGGCTATTGATAAACTAGCTCTGATTGTCACCTATGCTTTATGTATTACACTCTTTATGGTCGGTGTCGAGTTTTTTACCGCCTTCTTTAGCCAGGTACCCGGGCATATGGCTGCTTTAAAATATCTATTTGTAGGTTATCACGGCAATAGCCAATTCGTTCCTCTAATGTGGGTATTTGTAGTTCTTTCGGTGGTAGCAGTGGCATTACTGATTCCTAGAAAAACCCGCGAAAACGAGAAAACATTAATCATTGCCTGTGCTTCAGTATTTTTGGCAATGATGATTGAGAAAGGTTTAACCTTTGTTATCGCCGGTCTTGCAGAAAATCCCTTCGGTGGCGTTACCGATTATATTCCGGGTGTACATGAAATTTTAATTATGATCGGAATTTGGGCTATCGGATTGTTAATAGTTAGCTTATTCTATAAAATGGTTGTTTCTGTTAAGAGAGAATCAGATTTTGCAAGTGGCATTTATAAAAATCAAGAAAATATTAAGCACTCCTAAAATAAACAGGAAATGAGGGATAATTAATGGGTCTCAATTTTTCTCTGCTCATGGTTGCGGCGCTCATTTTGGCTGTTTTCCTGGGTGTAGAGTTTTTGGGTTTAAGTTACCTTTTTGGGGTAATTATACCTTATTTGGCCATAGCCGTATTTATCGTTGGCTTTATCCTACGAGTCGTTAAATGGGCTAAAGCTCCCGTACCTTTTCGGATACCCACAACCAGCGGCCAGCAAAAATCACTGCCCTGGATTAAGCATAATAAGATTGATAACCCGGCTACTACATCGGGCGTAGTGGCGCGGATGGCTTTAGAAGTATTATTTTTCCGTTCTTTATTCAAAAATACCAAGGCTGAACTTGTTGATGGGGAAAGAATTACTTATCAATGGGAAAAGTGGCTTTGGTTAGCTGGTTTAGCATTTCACTGGTCTTTCTTAATCGTAGTTATTCGCCATTTAAGAATTTTCTTAGATCCTGTACCAGGCTTTGTTGGTATTATTGAAAAGTTTGACGGTTTCTTTATGGTAGATTTACAAAATATTTATATTACAGGAATTTTATTGTTAGCCGCTATTACTTTTCTCTTTTTAAGGAGAGTTTTTATTCCCCAAGTTCGCTATATCTCCTTTGCAGCTGATTATTTTCCCCTTTTTGTAATTGGTGGTATTGCTACAACCGGGATTTTAATGAAGTATTTTTATCGAGTGGATGTAGTTTCCATTAAAGAATTGACAGTGGGCTTATTTAGTTTTAATCCCGTGGTTCCCACCGGCGTAGGCAGCTTATTTTACATCCATTTGTTCCTAGTATGTGTATTAATTAGCTATTTCCCTTTTAGTAAGCTAATGCATATGGGTGGAATTTTCTTAAGTCCTACTCGAAATATGGCCAACAACAACCGTGCTGTAAGGCATATCAACCCCTGGAATTATCCAGTAGAGGTTCACACCTATGAAGCTTACGAAGATGAATTTAGAGAAAAGATGCGGGCTGTTGGTCTTCCTCTTGAACGAGACGGAAGCGAAGCGGAAGCCGCCGCCACCAAAGAATAATGAATAAACCCCTGTCTCGGCAGGGGTTTATTATATTGTAGAAATTTATATACTTTGTCATTATGTAAAGTTTATCAAGGATTACAGTACTGGAATGCGCGCTTTAAGGAATCCGAAAATGCGCGCATTCCTTATTATTCTCGATATGGATACTTCTTGTGGGTAATGCCACTGATAAATCAAGTTCTTTAAGGATATCCATTATTTGTAGGTTAATATCTTCTTGAGCCTCTAAAAACTTTTGCCAGTTGGTTGTTTTAGTGAAAAAATATAGAAAGATTTCTAAAGAATTGTCGCCAAATCTTTCGAAATATACAAAAATTGTTTCCGGGTGGACCTCTGGGTGGGATTTAAGCATTTCCCGCAGACGTTTTACACACTCTCTTAATTGGTCCGAGGTAGTGTTATAGGTGAGGCCCAGTCGGTAGTTTATTCTTCGTTTACCCATTTTGGACCAGTTTGTAATGGGGTTCTTGCTGATAACAGAGTTTGGAACTGTAACTAGTGCCTGGGCAAAGGTGCGTACCTTAGTGCTTCTAAAGCCCATTTCCTCAACAGTTCCTTCTACCTGGGG
>JBMNUR010000177.1:0-6296 GCA_050946395.1 Peptococcales bacterium | reverse complement strand
GTTTTCACCTTTTTCAAGCCATCCTCCATTTTCAATAAAACTATTTTTGTTAACACCGTTTATTTGTATGGAAAATTGTTTAGAAGCTACCATATCTGGCATTCTCTGGACGGCGTAGTTAATATTACCAATTAATTTAGTAAAAAGATTTTTTTTCATTCCAGTTCTTTTAGTCCATGTTTCTTCATCAAAGGCGGGAATATTTAAGCAAATGCCTGTGACGACGTCTTCATATTGGGTTATAATATCGGTTTTTTCACGTGTTAACGGTACACCATTGGACAACAGTATTGTTTTGATATTATACTCTCTTAGTAAATCAAGCATTTCTTTAAAATGTCTATAAAGCAGTATCTCATTATAATGTCCTGTATATATGAAATTAAAGTTTTTACTGACTATACCGTTATCTTTGTCTCTTTCTTTAACCAAATCGGAAATGATTTTTCGTAACAAATCAATGGGTATATGTTTTACAGCATACTTGGGGTTAGGTATATAGGCTACAGGACAGTACCAACATCTTGAGTTACAGTAGCTGTATGGATCAATTTGAGCCATGGCTATTTTGTAATGTTGGAGCTTTTATAAAATATTATCTGGTTTGTTGTTTACTAAAGTACTATTTGTAAAATTCATATTAACACCTCACTGTTCATATAAACCAGAACTTTTTTAGCTGGTTTACTCACTATTATTGTATATTTGGTCAGCAGTAAAGGTGATAATAAGAGTTTTATTTATTATTTACCTGCACCGGTCTAAATGGGTTTGGAGGATAACAGCTGCAGCTATTTTATCGACAACAGTTTTTCTTTTCTTGCGGGATACATCGCCAGCAATAAGAGTTTTCTCCGCGGTAACAGTACTTAACCTTTCATCAACATAGGTAACCTTAATTTCTTTAACCTTTAACAAATCTTGAACAAATTCTTGAACTTTTTGAGCTTGAGGCCCTAATGTACCATTCATATTCTTAGGAATTCCAACTACTAGTTCTTCAACTTCATATTTTTTTAATAGCTCACATAAATACCCAATATCCTGAGTCAAAGTGGTTCTGTTTAAAGTTTCGAGACTCTGGGCGGTAATTTTTAAAGGATCACTAATGGCAATCCCGATCCTTTTATCACCCACATCTAAACCCATAATGCGCAATGGAAACACCACCTTTTTAAAAATTTAGGGGAAATCTCTTAGGTTTGGTCTATGGTCTATACAAATTCTAGCAGGATATTTAACGACTATTGACCATGGACTATCGACTATCGTCCTGACTCAATAAAGTAACTTAATAGTCTTGCCACTAGATTATTTTTATCGAAAAATTGGGGCAAACCGCACCACAGTAGCCGCATAAAATACATTTGTCTTGATCTACCCTAACCCTATTATTAACAATTTCTAAAGCTTTTTGGGAACATTTTAAGATACAGCTACCACAGCCCTCACAATAATCTTCAATATGTAATTTGCGTTTTTTCTTTTGTAAAATAGTGAAGTATTCAGATGGTGGAGTTTTACCTTCTAGGATGGCAATATTAGTTTCTACCTCAGCAATAGACTGCATGCCAACTGCTACAGAATGTAATTCCGGGCGATTAATAGCCCAATGTAAAGCTTCCAAGGCATCACTAATTAAATTCCCCCCACCGATAGGTTTCATCCCGTAAATACCCTTACCTAACTCTTTAGCTTGCTTTAAACGATCTAACATAGTATCAATCCCGCCATCTAAAATACCAAGCCCGCAATAGTTAACAATAGGATGAATGATTTCGATTTCCGGAACTTCTATAGCTGCTTCCACCCCTTTAATATGATGAGTAGAAATTCCCACAGCCCTGACTATCCCCTTGGCTTTAGCTGTTAATAAATATTCCAAAGCCTCCCAATGACCTTTTACGGTGTGTATGCTTTCCTGTTCATGGAGTAAAAATATATCTATAATATCCCTATCCATTCCTTTACGAGCTTTTTCCAGACTTATTTTCATCATTTCTTTGGTATAACTATAAGATTTAGTAGCAACAATTAAATCTTTTTTAGTTTGTGTCTGTACCTGTTTAAGATAGGAATAATTATTATAAATTTCAGCTGTATCAATAAAATTAATCCCTAAATCGAGGGCATGTTCAATAATCTTAGCCCCCTCTTCCAAAGAAAGATTTGCCTGGAGGGGGCTAACTGTCAAGGAACCAAAACACAACCTAGAAACTAAAATATCAGTTGTACCTAAATACCTATATTCCACTATAGTTCACCAGCTTTATTAAAAAGTTTAAGCCCTACCTTTCGGCAGGGCTAAGATTACTGTGAATGTAAATAGCTTTTAACTAATTCCTCAAGGAGTTCATCCCGCTCTAATTTTCGAATAAGATTACGGGCGTCTTTGTAACTAGTAATATAAGCGGGGTCACCCGAAAGTAAATACCCCACAATTTGATTAATAGGGTTATAACCTTTTTCTTTTAATGCCTCATAGACATTAAGTAAAATATCTTTAGCACAGATGTCTTCATCATTATTAATTTTAAAATACATGGTACGATCTAGGTCTAGAGACATCCAGATCACTCCCTTAACTTTTATACCAAATAATTCGCCAAAAACCGTAAATATCCTTTAAAGTATAACCAAAAAATTAAGATTGTAATTGATTTTTAACTAAAAACTCTACAGTTTCCAAAGCTTGGGTTAATTTCTCCGGGTTTTTTCCACCTGCTTGGGCCATATCTGGTCTTCCACCACCACCACCACCGGTTATCTTAGCAACCTCTCGAATAATATTACCGGCATGAATACCTTTTTGAATAGCGTCTTTAGTCGCTGCTGTTACCAGGTTAACTTTATTATTTGTTTTAGAACCTAGAACAACGACTCCGGAACCCAGTTGATCTCTAAATAAATCCGCCATAGAACGCAAATTATCCATATCTTGAACATTTACCTCGACACTGAGAACTTTTAAACCTTCTATCTCATAAACTTTATCTAACAATTCCCTTACTTGATGTTTTTGAGATTCAGCTCTTAGTTTTTCGATTTCTTTTTCTTTTTCTTTAAGTTGGGTTAAAACCTGCTCAAGCCTTACCTCCAAATCTTTGGGATTAACCTTTAAGATGTTAGTCAAACTATCTATTTGTTTCTCTTTTTCCTTAATTACTTCTAGGGCCTTAGTACCGGTTACAGCTTCAATTCTTCTAATACCTGCAGCTACTGCACCTTCACTAAGGATTTTAAAAAGACCTATTTCACTAGTATTATTAACATGTGTACCACCACAAAGCTCTCTACTATAATCTCCGGCTTCTACACAACGCACTCTTTCTCCATATTTTTCACCAAAAAGTGCTACAGCACCTAATTTTCTAGCTTCTTCTAAAGTTGTTTCAAACCATTGTACTTTATGAGCATTTAATATCTCTTGATTAACTTTATCTTCTATTTTTTCTAGTTCTTCCTTAGTTGGGGCAGTAAAATGGGTAAAATCAAAACGTAATCTTTGGTCATCAACAAGTGAGCCGGCTTGATTAACATGATCTCCCAAGAGTTCCTTCAAAGCTTGATGTAATAAATGGGTTGCTGTATGATTGCGAGCAGTAGCTTGGCGCAATACATTGTCCGTTATAACTTCAACAGTTTCGCCAACTTTAATTTTACCCCGGACAGATCCAATATGAATAATTTTGCCATCGGGAAGTTTAGTTACTTTTTTTACATTTACTTCACCTTGAGAGCTTTTGATTAACCCTGAGTCAGCTACTTGACCACCACCTTCGGGATAAAGTGGAGTTTTATCTAAAATTACTAAAATTTCATCATCATTGGCTTCCGAAACTTTTTTGCCCTCTACTACCATCCCCAAAACAGTACTTTCACATTGTCGGCTATCATAGCCAACAAATTGGGATGGGGGCAATTCCCCTAATTGTTCGGTAATATTTAAAGCTAAATCCCAAGCCTTAGCACCTTTTTGAGCACTTCTGGCCTTTTCCCGTTGGTTTTCCATGGCTTCTTCAAAACCTTTTTTATCTACATTTAAACCTTCTTCTTCAGCAATATCCTCTGTTAAATCCAGTGGGAAACCATATGTATCATAAAGAGTAAATGCTTCCTCCCCGGAAATTTGGGAACGGCCTTCTTTTTTAATTTTAGCAATTATTTCGTTAACCAGTCTAATTCCTTCGTTTATAGTTTCTTGGAACCGTTCTTCTTCAACCCGAATTATTTTTTGAACATATGCTAACTTTTCATCAAGTTCCGGATAAGAATCAATCATTAAATCCTTGACCACGGGACTTAATTCATATAAAAAAGGTTCATTAATACCTAATACTTTACCGAAACGTACTGCACGACGTAAAATTCTTCTTAAAACATAACCCCTACCCTCATTACTAGGAAGTACTCCATCACTAATTAAAAATGTACAACTCCGAGCATGATCAGCAATAACCCGTAAGGGAAAACCATTATAATCGGAAGAATAATTTGTACCGCTAATTTTTTCTACTTCGGTAATTAATGGTCGTAAAAGATCCGTATCATAATTACTATTGACATTTTGAACAACAGATGTAATTCTCTCTAAACCCATTCCAGTGTCAATACTTGGTCGAGGGAGTGGTGTCATATTACCATTTTCATCACGATTATACTGCATAAATACTAGGTTCCATATTTCCAACCACCGATCACAGTCACACTCACCAATAGCACAAGTAGGTGCATTGCATTTTTTGTCTTCTCCCCGGTCAATTAAAATTTCACTACAGGGTCCACAAGGTCCAGTTTCCCCCATAGACCAGAAATTATCTTTTTCACCTAAACGAAGTATTCTTTGTTTAGGTACTGGGGTCAACTCCTGCCAAAGTTCGAAAGCCTCATCATCATCTTGATAAATTGTAATGTATAGCTTGTCCTCGGGTAGACCTAATTCCTTAGTCAAAAACTCCCAAGCAAAACTAATAGCATCTCTTTTAAAATAATCACCAAAAGAAAAGTTTCCCAACATTTCAAAAAATGTATGATGGCGTGCGGTGCGACCTACAGTATCTAAATCATTATGCTTACCACCGGCACGGACACATTTTTGACTGGTGACAGCTCGCACATAAGGTCTTTTTTCCAAACCTAAAAAAATGTCTTTAAATTGATTCATACCTGCATTAGTAAAAAGTAGAGTAGGATCATTATGGGGTACTAATGATGAACTAGCTACATGAGTATGTCCTTTACTTTGAAAATAATCAATAAACTTTCTTCTTATTTCTTTACCTGTAAGCATGATAAAACCTCCTTTTCTTCTTATACGCTTATTCTAATCTTATCCAAGAAGCAGAAGCACAAAAAAACTCCCTCCCCTATTCAGGGACGAGAGTCTCGCGGTACCACCCTGTTACCGATAATAATCGGTCACCTCAGTCGGCTTAAAGCCAAAGCCATTTATCGAAGGCCAACCGTTCAATCACTTGAAATTCTCAGGATGGGCCTGGATCAATAATACCAGGAAGATTCCAGCAATTCTTCCCTCTCTGGAGGCGTTAATTATATCCATCTAATCCTTCGCAGAAACTTATATGTAACTTTTTTTATTATACAAATTTACTTTTTAAATGTCAAATTTATTCATAGCAAAGCCAAAGCAAAAACAACCTAAAGTTCCATAGTTTTTTTTATAATGAATGATAATAAAACTTTTATAATTCCTGTAACAGGTACGGCAAAAATCATGCCCACAATCCCGAATAGATGACCACCTGCCAAAAGCACCAAAATTATAATTAAAGGGTGAAGTCCAACACTTTTACCCATAATCTTAGGGGTAACAATGTTCCCTTCAACTTGCTGGATTAATGTCATAACCAAAAATACCAAAAGAGCCTTCTTTTTAGACTCAAGAAGAGCTAGGGAAACCGCTGGTATGATTCCAAACAAAGGCCCAAAATAAGGAATAATATTAAAAACACCTGCTACCAATCCCAAAACTAATGCAAACTCCATTCCAACCCAAGATAAACCGATAGTAGTTAAGAGACCTACAATTAGGGCAACAATCAGATGTCCCCTAAAGAAATTCTTTAAAACTTTATCCATCTGTTGGCCTAGATTAATGAGGTCTTTTCGATAATCCGCAGGAATCAATTGTAGAATTCCATCTTTGATATTATCAAAATCTTTTAGGAGATAAAAGGCCAAAATCGGTGCTAAAATTAAATCAATAATTTTCGTAAAGAAATAAAAAAAGCCCTCTACTATGCTTGCAATAATTGTAATTATATAATTTTCAATTT
>JBMNUR010000176.1:0-6304 GCA_050946395.1 Peptococcales bacterium | reverse complement strand
GCAGCTTCAGCTGTTAAAAACATTTTGCATATCATTAATGATACAGGACAAGTAACCCATTCTCCAGCACCCAATGGTTTACCAGGAGGATATCCAGTTCGTTTAAGCGCGGCGGGAGCGGAAGTGGTATTGCCTCATGATCTTACTCTTGAAGAGGCAATTAAAATTAACGAGGAAGCTCAGAAATATGATGGTATTGAAAGTATAGAGGAAGATGGTACCATAATTTATACGGATAAAGCATATAATGTTATGAGAGACATGATAGGCTATGACTGCAAAAAAATGAAAGTAGAAGAAACAGAAGAACGTTCGAACGAGCTAGGCAACCGTTTTAAAGAATTTGTGAAAAAAGTTGGTAAAGGTAATTTAGTTGACTATATTTTATACAAATAAATTTCTTGGTTACTTTAGGAAATTAGCTTTCCCGCCTACTATTTGGCGAGAAAGCTAATTTATATATACAAAATAAGTTTTTCTGTATAAGGAGATAAAACTTGAATAGTAATATAAGTTTGGCATTAAAAATATATGAAGATATACGTTGCCAGATTTTGAAACGTCAGCTTATTGCTGGAGATAAAATTTCTGAACGTTCCTTGAGAGAGTATTATCAAAGTTCTAGAACTCCAATAAGAGAGGCACTTAAAATGCTTGAATTAGATAGTTGGGTATATGCACTGCCTAAAAAAGGGACATTTGTGAAGGGGCTTAGTATGCAACAAATTCAGGAAATTTATCAGGTAAGAATTGCCCTTGAACCGATGGGAGTACTTTTAGCTGTGGAAAAACTTACTGACCAAGACATAAAAAAACTAACTAACTACTTAGAAGATATGCGCCAGGATCTTAACAAACAGCAAATAGGGGAGTTTGCTATTAAAGATGCTTATTTTCATTTATTTATTGCGGAAAAAAGCGGCAATAAGATGCTAGCCAACATAGTACAGGATTTAACTAATAATATCATGCGGTTAGGGGTGGAAGCTAGATATTCCAAAGGACGGCAGCAGGACAATATCGAAGAATTTGAGTACTTGGTCGGGGCTTTGCAAGAAAAGAAGGGCTCTGAGGCTAGTAATTGGATGAGGCAGCATCTTATGAATGCATCAAAAGCGGTACTTAAAAATATGGATAAAAAGGAAATATAAATATCTTTCTTTACTCATTATACTAAAAATTATAAAATAAAGGGAAAATGTTAACCAATAAAGAAATAAAAAATTGAAAAAAACATTTGTGAGGTATCTTGAATTGGCAATTAAAAGTAGAGACATTTCCCCTTTTCATTTCCCTGGTAATAATATTGGTTGTCTGTTAATTCATGGTTTTACTGGGTCCCCGGGAGAGATGCGGCCGTTAGGGGAGCATTTACATAATAAGGGGTATACAGTAAAAGGGGTATTACTACCAGGGCATGGTACATGCGTAAGAGATTTAGCAAAAACCAATTGGCAAAACTGGTATAGTGAAGTAGTAACTGGTTATAACGAACTAAAGAAGCAGTGTGAAAAGTTATTTGTAATTGGGCTATCTATGGGAGGTGCACTAGCCCTGCATTTAGCAGCCAATAAAAATATTAACGGGGGTATTGTTTCCATATGTACTCCTATTTTTTTGGCTAAACAAAAAGCTTATTTAGCACCGTATTTACAGTACTTTATTAAATATTCCCGCAAGAAAAGTTATACTAACAAAAATTACAAATCTTTTTGGTATGACCAGTATCCTATCAGTTGTACTGCAAGTCTGGTAAAATCACTTCCTATAATAAAAAAAGAACTAAAAAGCATTACAAATCCGATTTTAATTATTCAATCTTCTTTGGATAAAACAGTAAAACCCGAGAGTGCTCAATATATTTATGATAATATAGGTAGTAAGGAAAAGAGACTTTATTGGCTAAATAATTCAGGTCATATTGCCACATTGGATACCGAACGAAATAAAGTTTTTCTATGGACAGAGGATTTTATTAAGAGCCAATGCTAGGGGGAGATTTTCATGGAATTTTACTATGATCATATGTGTTTTGCCTGTGGAGAGAAGAATCCCAAAGGGCTACATTTGAAGTTTAGTATTGAAGATAATAAGGTGAAAACTCTTTTTATACCGGAAAAGGAACATGAAGGTTATCCAGGTGTAATGCATGGAGGGCTGATTACAACCATCTTGGATGAAGTTATGGCCCGAAGCATAAATATTTTGGGGTATCATGGAGTAACTGCTCGCTTGGAGGTAAGGTTTAGAGAGCCAGTACCTATTGGCAATAAAATCAGTTTTGAGTCCACTATCATTAATGCCCGCAAAAAATTAGTAGATTTAGAAGCTAAGGCTTATTTGCCTAATGGTAAAGTGGCAGTGGAAGCATCAGCCAGATTTATGATAATAGGTGAGATTGAACAAGGGAAGAAAATACATGAAGAATAGCAAATTATTGCGAAGCAAAGCTGCGCAAGGTTAAGGCTTCGCTTCGCTAGGTTAAGGTTAAGGAAATGCATGATTTTTGGGTAAGTGAATTGTAACCCGATAAAACTTTAGGGCAAACAACATGGGTTTGCCCCTGCAATAGTCGGGTTTTCTAAGCGTTGTGAAATTTTTAATCTTATTTTTTCTTTTCCTTTACCTTAGCCTCAACCTTAACCTGCTTCATTTATGATGCAATGTTTATACTAGATGTTTTTTCGGGTAGACTAATAAGTAAATTGGTCTATCTTTTTTTTGTTATCGGATAGTTGAATAAACAAAATTGACGAATACACGAAAGACGAACAAACGAATCGAATAAAGACTAGGAGGCAAAGATGGATAAAAGCAAAGAAATCTTAGAATTTATGGCTACCCAGGCTTATCGACCCTTAACTTTAGAAGAATTAATTGACCACTTCGGAATTGAAGAAACCCAAAAAATTAAGGAATTTTGCACATTATTAAATGAAATGGAACAAAAAGGTCAAGTTGTTTTGACCAGAAAAAAACGCTATGGTTTACCTCAGCAAATGAATTTAGTTGTGGGTAGAATTCAAAGGCATGCTAAAGGTTTTGCTTTTTTGATTCCTGATGATGCAAATATTCGAGATGTTTATATTAAAAATGAAGATTTGAATGGGGCTATGCACAACGACCGAGTAATAATCAGGCTCTATAAGCATTTAGACCCTAAGAAAAAACAAGAAGGAGAAGTTATCAGAATACTCGTTCGGGCCAATGAAACTTTAGTTGGGACTTTTGAAAGCAGTAAAAGTTTCGGTTTTGTTATTCCCGATGATTCCAGAATTGGACAAGACTTCTTTATTAGCAAAGATGACTTTAATGGAGCAAAAGATGGAGACAAGGTTGTTATTCAGGTTACTCGTTGGCCCGAAAAAAGACGTAGCCCGGAAGGAAAAGTAGTTGAGGTAATCGGGAGAAAAGGTGAGCCCGGAGTAGATGTTGTTTCCATAGTTCGCAAATATCAACTCCCGGAGCACTTCCCTGAAAATGTATTACAAGCGGCAGAAAAAATTCTCCAGACAGTATCCCCGGAGGAAATCCAAGGAAGAAGGGATTTGCGATCTCTACCAATGGTCACAATTGATGGCGAGGACGCCAAGGATTTGGATGATGCGGTCTCTTTGGAAATCTTAGAAAATGGGCTGTACCGCTTAGGTGTTCATATCGCTGATGTTGGTCATTATGTACCAGAGGGCTCTATTTTAGACCAAGAGGCTTTAAAAAGAGCAACAAGTGTTTATTTAGTTGACCGAGTAATCCCCATGCTTCCCCCCCGCTTATCCAATGGCATTTGTAGTCTTAATGCGGGAGAAGATAGACTAGCTATGACCTGCTTTATGGAAATTAACGACAAAGGCATTGTTGAAAACCATGAGATATGTGAATCTGTTATTCATGTAGATGAGCGCATGACCTATACCAATGTATATAAAATTATTGTTGAAGAAGATAAAGAACTGACGGAGCGTTATAAAGACTTTGTAGAAACCTTTAAACACATGAGTGAATTGTGTTTAATATTGAAAAACAAACGCTTACACCGAGGTTCTATTGATTTTGATTTTCCAGAGAGTAAAGTAATTCTTGATGAAAAAGGGAAACCTATCGAAATAACTTGGCGGGAAAGAACTTTGGCAGACCAAATTATTGAGGAATTTATGATCTGTGCTAATGAAACAGTTGCAGAACATTACTATTGGCTGGAAACCCCCTTTTTATATAGGGTTCACGAAGAACCTGAACAGGAGGACATCGATGATTTAAATAATTTCCTGGGTATTTTCGGTCTATTTATCAAAGGTATAGGTGATAAAGTTCACCCTAAGGCATATCAAAATGTAGTGGAGAAAGTTATAGGCCGGCCGGAAGAAAGGGCGATTACAACTGTCATGCTAAGGTCTATGAAACATGCCCGTTATGCAGTAGAGGCTTTAGGTCACTTTGGTTTAGCTTCAAAGTATTATTCTCATTTTACTTCACCTATTAGACGTTATCCAGATTTAGCTATTCATCGAGTGATTAAAGAAATTCTTAAAAAAGGGGAAAAGTTAGATAGTGCCCGATTAGACCAACTTAAATCCAAAATGGGTGAATATGCAGAACAATCTTCTCTCCAAGAACGAATTGCCGAAGATGCGGAGCGGGAAAGTGTGGACTTGAAAAAAGTTGAATATATGAAACAATTTGAAGGTCAGGTCTATTCAGGTGTAATCAGTGGTGTTACATCTTTCGGTCTATTTGTGGAGTTGGAAAATTCTGTAGAGGGCTTAGTTCATGTATCCAGTATGACGGATGATTTTTATCAATATGTAGAGAGAAACCTTACCCTACTAGGAGAAAATACTAAAAAAGCATATCAATTAGGTCAAAAAGTACAGGTACAAATTACTCGCGTTAGTGTGGAGGAACGGCAAATAGACATGGAATTAGTGGAAAATTGATTGAAGATTATAGATAATAGTCGATGCTGGATAGTCGTAAAGTCTAGCCTAGAGCCTAAGCTACTAAGCAATTTGACGAAAGACGAGTAGACGTAACGGCGAATAAGCGATAAACGAATAAAGGATATTTCTTGACTAATGGAACAATTCTTTGCTATAATTAACATACATAATTATTTCTTGCAATATATAGGTGCTTTGTGTTAAAATATTACCCTGACTCATTTTTGACCCAGGGTTTTGTTTTTGCCTAAGTGTTTTTAAAAGTGTGGTGTGTGAGATGGGTAATGTCAAAGTTGTTACCGAAAACCGAAAAGCCAGGCATGATTATCATATATTAGAAACCTATGAAGCTGGAATGGAGTTAAAAGGTACTGAGGTTAAATCCCTTCGCTCTGGTAAGGCTAATTTGAAAGATAGTTATGCTCAAGTGGAAAATGGCGAATTATTTATCTTTAATATGCACATTAGTCCTTATGAACAGGGTAATAGATTTAACGTAGACCCGGTACGAAGACGAAAACTTTTAATGCACAAAAACGAAATAATGCGTTTATTAGGCAAAACAAAAGAAAAAGGTTTGACGCTAGTTCCATTAAAAGTCTACTTTACTCGGGGTAAAGCGAAAATTGAAATAGCACTTGCTCAAGGTAAAAAGCTGTATGACAAACGTGAGGCTCAGGCAGAAAAGTCCGCCAAGCGAGATATTGAAAAGGCTATCAAAGAAAGAATGCGATGATTTTTGAGTGAAACAGTGGAAAAGTGGAACAGCAAAAAATCTTTTAAAAAATAAAGTGTTTTAACTGGTCACTAATAACTAGTCACTAGTAACTGACCATAAATTTTAACTTATAAGTTATTATGGGGGTGTACTGGTTTCGACGGGGGAATTCGGTGGCTTGAGAAGCGAGTCGAGATCGCACTAGCTCGATAAACAGTGCACAAAAATTAAACGCTAACGATAATTACGCTTTAGCTGCTTAATTGCAGTCTAACCTTCTACTCTCCTTTGCCTGTGAGGCGGGCTAGAAGGTCACTTTAGCAGGCTACTCTTAAGTAACCGCCTTGTAGCTTAAGGGGAAACTAACAGGGCTGGCTGATGGAAATCCTGTTTGTGGGAGTTCTTGAGGCGAGATACTAATTCACAAACTACACTCGTAGAAGCTCAGGTGGCTGGTCTTTCGGACAGGGGTTCGACTCCCCTCACCTCCACCATTATTATCCGGTTTAAAAAGATACAGGCTTTGTATTTTTTTAAACCGGATTTTTTATGCTATGATAAGCGAAAAATGTTTATATAACTCACATAAATTGAAAGGAGTATTTATGTCACTATTTTTTAGTTTAGGAAGCCTTGGTTTAAGCTTCCT
>JBMNUR010000175.1:0-6341 GCA_050946395.1 Peptococcales bacterium | reverse complement strand
CTTACTTAGTATAGACTCAATTTCTTTTATTTAATAGTGTTAATTGTAAATGAGAGGAATGATTGTAAACTATGAAATTACAAGAAATATATAAACTAATCATTAATATGGGTATGGAAAAAGACCCACGAGGAGAGCAGGTTGCCAAGATTTTAAAAGGTTATACCCAAGAATATGAAGAATTAAAAGAAGATGAAAAGAAATATTTTGATCAGGACAAACTATTCAATCCATACGCTGATACCCGCATATTATATGGCGATGAAAACCAAAGTATTCAAACTATCCTAGCGGGGATAGATGTGGAGACTGCAGAAATTCTTTTGGCGGATAGGCTTAGAGAAAAAGGGATCAAAATCGATTTAGTTTTAACCCATCACCCGGAAGGTAAAGCTTTAGCAGGTTTATACCAAGTCATGGAATTGCAAGAAGACATGCTTTTTAATTTAGGTATTCCTATAAATGTCGCCCAGGGTATATTAGCTTCCCGAATTAGCGAAGTAGAACGAAGTCTATTACCTCTTAATCATAACCGTGGAGTAGATACAGCTAAACTTTTAAATATTCCATTTATGTGTGCACATACTCCTGCAGACAATCAGGTCCAATCATTTTTAGAAGAATTATTTAAAGATAAACAACCGGAAGTGGTAGGGGATATTGTAAAGATACTTAAAGAAATACCTGAATATGAAAAGGCTACATATATGGGAGCAGGGCCTAAAATTGTAGTCGGCTCGGAAAAAAAGAAAGCGGGCAAAGTCTTTGTTGACATGACTGGGGGAACTAGTGGTTCCGAAAATATCTATGAAAAGCTTTCCTCAGCGGGTATCGGTACTATTATTAGTATGCACATGGGAGAAAAACATAGAAAATTAGCGGAAAAACATTACATCAATGTAATTATTGCCGGTCATATGGCAAGTGATTCATTAGGGATGAATTTAATTTTAGATAAATTAGAAAGTAAAAGCATTGAAATAATTACCTGCTCCGGTTTACTGCGAGTTAAAAGGTAATATTGGAGGAAAAGTTTTATGCAAAAAATTGAATTATTAGCACCGGCAGGTAGTATGGAAGCTTTTAGAGCTGCTGTGTTAAATGGAGCTAATGCAGTTTATTTAGGTGGCAGCATGTTCAGTGCTCGTCAATATGCAGGTAATTTTAACTCGGAGGAATTAAAAGAGGCTGTTAATTTTGCTCATAATCTTAATGTGAAGATATATGTAGCCGTTAATACATTGGTTGCTAATGAAGAAATGAATGATTTATTTCGCTATCTTTATCAATTAGCAGAATCCCAGATTGATGGAATAATTGTACAAGATTTAGGAGTTAGTAATATTATTCGCAAGACATTGCCCCAGATCGAACTTCACGCAAGTACTCAAATGGCCATACATAATTCCTTGGGGGTCAAATATCTTGAGAATATGGGATTTTCCAGGGCAGTTTTAGCCAGAGAAGTATCATTTGATGATATTAAATTAATCAGGGAACAATCGTCATTAGAATTGGAAACTTTTGTCCATGGTGCATTATGTATCTCATATTCAGGCCAATGCCTAATGAGTAGTATGATTGGCGGGCGGAGCGGTAATCGAGGAAGATGTGCTCAACCTTGTCGAATGAAATATTCTTTGGTAGACCGAAAGGGTAATTTATTAGCCCAGCTGAAAAATACAGGGGAACATTTACTAAGCCCCAGAGATCTAAAAATGATCGAGCATATACCTGAATTAGTAGAATCAGGTATAGTCTCATTAAAAATAGAAGGACGCATGAAAAGACCGGAATATGTTGCAACAGTAGTAAGAAATTATCGGGAAGCACTTGATAGATATTATGAAAACCCTGAAAAATTTAAGGTTAATGAAATTTGGGAAAAAGAGTTAGAACAAATTTTTAATCGAGACTTTACCACCGGGTATTACTTTAGTAATCAAGGTAAAGAATTAATGAGTTATAAAAGGCCTAATAATAGGGGCTTATTAATTGGTAGGATTACCAAAATTCAAAATGGCTTAATATATATTAAATTAATAGAACCTTTAACTATTGGTGACGGGTATGAAGTATGGGTTACAAAAGGTGGCCGCGTTGCAGGTGAGATAAAAGAGTTATTTTTAGATGGCAAGAAAATATCAGAGGCGGTATCTGGTCAAGAAGTAGCTTTTAAAGCAAGTGGAAAGCCAAGAATTGGTGATCGGGTTTTCAAAACCCATGATATTAAATTGATACAGAAGGCTCAAGAAAGTTATTTATCATCAAAAGTGGGTCAAAATATAGATTTGCATCTGGAATTAATTGTCCGAGAAGGTGAAAAAATTCAAGTAAATGCCTGGGATGCTCGTGCTTACCATGTTCAGGTGATGGGTGATTTCATTGTCGAAAAGGCCCAAAAACATGCTATAGATTATGATACCCTGAGAAAACAATTTGCTAGGCTTGGTAATACACCTTTTAAGTTAGCTAGTTTAGATGCTCAGATTAATGGGTCTTTAATGGTGCCGGTAAGTGAATTAAACCAAATCAGGCGAAAAATTGTAGAGGGATTATTAAATAAAAGGTATGAGGAATTAAGAAAACCCATACCCTCTGAAGAACAATTTTTTAGTAAAATTAATGATTTAAAATCTGGTATCCCTAGATCCCATAAAGAAAAAGTAAAACCCCAGCTTTCTGTTCTAGTAGGTAACCCGGAAGGTGTAAAAGCTGCTCTTCAATCAGGTGCTGATCTGATTTATTTTAATTGGGAAGGTTTAAAAAATAAACCCGGATTTTCCTGGCACAACATTGGTGAAGGTATTGATTTATGTAAAAAGCAAAAAGTAAAAGCTATACTATGTTTACCCAGGTTAGTTGCCGAAAAGGATTTGGCCAAATTAAACACAGACTTGCAAAAATTAATGCAATATCATTTTCAGGGTGTTCTAGTAGGAAATTTAGGCACCTTGCATTTAATAGAGCAATTCGTAGTTAAAAAAATATATGTTGATTATTCTTTAAATGTTTTTAATGATTTTACACTGCAAAAATTAATTGAAGAAAAAACAATTCAAGCTACTTTGTCACCAGAACTTACTCTAAAACAAATCAAGAAATTTTCTCATTTAGGCCGACTACCCCTTGAAGTTATTATTCATGGGAATTTTCCTTTAATGACCAGTGAGCACTGTGTGGTAGGTAGTATTTTAGGCAATAAAACTAGTCAAAATATTTGTCCAGGTGCCTGCTCAGGATTAGAAGTAGGGTTGAAAGACAGGATGAATTTAGTTTTTCCCTTGGAGATGGATATTAATTGTCGTATGCTTGTATATAATACAAAGCCCCTTAATCTTTATAAAGATTTAAAATCTATTCTGGATTCTGGAATTAATGTCATACGGATTGAGGCCCGTAAGGAAAATGCAAATTGGATTAAAACTGTTACGCAAATTTATCGCAGGGCGATCGATGATTGGTTTAACTTAGGGGAAGATTATGCAACAGATGAAAAGGTGTGGAAAACCTTTGAAAAACTACAACCCGAAGGCTTTACAACCGGACACTTTTTTAGAGGCGTCTTGTAAGAACAGATTAAGGTTAAGACTAAGGTTAAGGTTTCGCTCCGTCAGCATTACTAATTTAGAAAAACAAATAGACTAATTAACGAAAGATTAACGGACTAATTGAGGAATCGACGAGTGGACCTTTAACGAACCGACGAATAAGGGTGAAACTTAAATATGAATGAAGTTACATTAAAAAAATTAGAATTTGATAAAATCAAAGAGAAACTAGTAAATGAATGCAGTTCCTCCTTAGGTAAAGAAATAGCAGATAAACTAAAACCTATTACTGACATGGAACAGATTGCTTTATGGCAAGCGGAAACTTCGGAAGGGGTATTAATCCGAAGATATGAACCTCAGATTCCTTTGGGTGGGATTCTTGATATTCGCAGTCAGATCCGCAAAGCTGAAATTGGGGGCATTTTAGAACCGGAAGAATTTCTTAAGGTATTAGATACCTTAAGAGCCAGTAGAAAACTAAGAAATTTTATTTTAAATAAGAAACAGTATTCTTGTCCCCGAATGGAATGGTGGGCAACTCAATTAACTATTCTTACTGATCTTGAAAATCATATTGATAAAACAATATCACCTGAGGCAGAGGTTCGTGATGAAGCATCTAGTGCACTTTTAAGTATCAGAAAAAAAATCGGTACATTACAAAACAGAATTAAAGAGCGACTAGATAATCTTGTTAAATCCGAGCATAGCCAAAAGTATCTTCAAGATTCAATAATAACTATCCGAGGTGACCGCTATGTTGTACCTGTTAAACAGGAATACCGTAGTCAAGTTCCGGGAATAATTCATGATCAATCTGCTAGTGGTGCTACTTTATTTATTGAACCAATGGCAGTTGTAGAATTAAATAATGATTTGCGCAAAACCTTTGTCGATGAGAGGGATGAGGTTTTAAAAATTTTATCTCAGCTTAGTATTGAAATGGCTCAGTTCACTGAAGAGCTAAGAACAAATATAGATATTCTGGCTAGAATAGATTTTATTTTTGCGAAAGCCCGGTTAAGTGAAAAATTAAACGGGGTTGAGCCAAAGATTTTATCGGATAGGAAAGTAATAATAAAGAAAGGTCGCCATCCTTTAATTTCACCTAAGGAAGTAGTACCTTTAACGATTTCTTTAGGTGATGCATTCGACTTATTAGTTATTACCGGACCAAATACAGGTGGGAAAACTGTAACTTTAAAAACTGTAGGTTTGTTTATTTTAATGACTCAAAGTGGCTTGCACATCCCCGCAGAAACAGGTAGCATCATGGGTGTTTTTAAAAATGTTTTTGCAGATATTGGGGATGAACAAAGCATTGAACAGTCATTAAGTACTTTTTCTTCCCATATGACAAATATAGTGAAGATTTTAAATAAAGCCGATGAGTCTACTCTTGTTTTATTAGATGAATTAGGTGCTGGAACTGATCCATCTGAAGGTGCAGCACTGGCAATCGCCATTTTAGATTATCTTAAAGCTCGGGGAGCCAAACTAATTGCAACTACCCATTATAGTGAACTGAAAACCTATGCATTTAATGAGGAAAGAATTGAGAATGCTAGTGTTGAATTTGATGTTCAGACCTTAAGGCCTACCTACCGATTATTAATTGGTGTACCAGGAAAAAGTAATGCCTTTGAAATTGCTAGAAGGTTAGGCTTAAAAGAAGAAATAGTAATAAAGGCTCGCAGTTTCATAAGTCAGGAAGAACATAATGTGGCAGAACTAATTGAATCTTTAGAAGCCAACCGCCTAGCCAGTGAACAAAGCCGAGAAGAAGCAGAAAAAAAATTAAAAATTATCGCAGAAAAGCTAAAAACTATTGAACAAAAGGAACATAATATTGATGAGACCACCCAAGAAAAAATCAGAAAAGCTGAAGAAGAAGCTTTACAAATAATAAAAAATGCTCGAAAAGAAAGTGAAACAATTATTAAAAAAATAAGACAACTTGCCCAAGATGAATTATTAAAAGCAGAACAAAAGGCATTAGAATTGAAGAAAGAACTGGAAAACAAAGAAAACAAATTAACCTCCAAGGTTTTACAAGGGCCAAAACTAACGGGACCAAAACCACATACATTAAAAGTAGGGCAGGAAGTATTTATTCCTAAATTAAATCAAAGGGCAACAGTTTTAACAGAGCCTAACAATAACGAAGAGGTGCAGGTTCAAGCCGGGATTTTAAAAATTACAGTAAAATTAGCGGAAGTCCAATTAGTTGAAAGAAAAAAAGAAACTTCTAAGAGTGGAATAGGCAAAATTGTTACTAATAAAAGTGAAAGTATAAAAAATGAACTAGATTTTCGTGGTTTAAATGTGGATGAGGCAATACCTTTAGTTGATAAATATTTAGATGATGCATTTTTGAGCGGATTAAGTCAGGTCTATCTGATTCATGGTAAGGGGACAGGTGTACTAAGAAGTTCAATTCGAGATATGTTAAAAAAACACCCCCATGTAAAATCAATGCGCACCGGAGGCTTTAATGAAGGTGGGACCGGGGTAACAGTTGTAGAATTGAAAAGGTAAAAAAACCGGGATAAAATCCCAATGTCATTAAGATAAGGAGAAAATTGAAAAAAATTTGCTCCTTATCTTTTTCTTTTAAGAATAGGCGTTAAGTTAGGATTAAGTTTAGTCCAAAGACAAAGACGAAAAAGAAAAACTTGTCAAGTGTTTTTGAAAATGTCTCAAAAACATCAAATTATTAGCACCAAAATGTAAAAATTGGTGCTTTAATTTTTGATTTAACTTAGACAATTAAAATCTTGACTGCAG
>JBMNUR010000174.1:0-6357 GCA_050946395.1 Peptococcales bacterium | reverse complement strand
ACCAGAATTAGCAACTGTTTGAACCGAAGGTGAGTTTTGCTAATTCCTGAAGCCGTTGAGTTCATTCACAATAAAATTGTCTGAGCCAGCGTAACGTTGATAAATATGGAGTTTGTCTACATTCTAAGCAGGACCTCTAAGGTTCCTGCCTTTTTCTTGACTAGATTTTGGGAATAATACATAATAGGTAGGAATAGTTAAATTGGCATTGGAGTGAAATCTTAGATATGGCCATAATTGCAGAAGTTCGCCCAAATTCATTAGCAAGTGAATTAGGTTTAGAACCTGGAGATAAAATAGTTGAAGTTAATAATATTGTTCCGGAAGATTTAATTCATTTTCAATATTTATGGGCTGATGAAGAAATAAAGTTGTTGGTAGAAACAAAAACCAAAGAAGAAATTTTGTATGAAATCGAAAAGGATTATGATGAAGGCTTAGGAGTTGTATTTGAACAAGCTGTCTTTGATAAAATCCGTCCTTGTCACAATAAATGTTTATTTTGTTTTATTGAACAAATGGCCCCCGAAATGCGGCCCTCCTTATATGAAAAGGATGACGATTACCGTCTTTCTTTTTTACAAGGCAACTTTATTACCTTAACAAATATTAAAGAAGCGGATTTAAAAAGGATCAAAGATTATCATTTAAGCCCACTTTACGTATCTGTACATACTACAAATAAGGTGTTGCGCAAGGAACTTATGGGTAATCCCAAAGCGGATAGAATAATGGAACAATTACAGGATTTAATCAACTCAGGTATTAATATCCATACTCAAATTGTTTTATGCCCTGGCATAAATGATGGAGAATATTTAGAGAAGACCATTAATGATTTAAGCTCCTTGTGGCCGGGTGTCCAATCAATAGCAATTGTTCCCGTAGGAGTAACAAAATTTAGAAAAGATTTAGCCAAGTTTCCCGTTTTTGACAAAAAATATGCTGAAAAGTTAGTTGAACAAATTACCGAAAAACAAATTATGTTCAGAGAAAAAACAGGAATTTCCTTAGTCTACTTAGGGGATGAAATATATGTTCAAGCACAAAAAGACTTTCCTGATTATGAGTTTTATGATAGTTTTCCTCAAACGGAGAATGGAATTGGTGTAAGTCGCTTATTTCTAGATGAATTTAAGATGATTAAAGATAAATTACCTAAAACTTGTAGTGAAGATCATTTTATTATTGCTACCAGTGTATTGGGGAGTAATATTTTAAAACCAGTTTTAGATGAATTAAATTTAATTAAGGGTTTAAATGTCGAACTAAAAGTTATAGAAAATGTATTTTTTGGTTCCCGGGTAACAGTAACTGGTCTTTTAACAGGTACTGATTTAATCCAAGGTCTACAGGGAACTCCTTTAGGTACTAAAGTAATAATTTCGGATATTATGCTAAAAAAGGGAGAAAATATATTTCTTGATGGGTTAAATCCAGAAGAAGTAGGCCAAAAACTTGGAATTGAACTTATAGTAGTTGAAAATAATGCAGAAGCTTTACTTGACCAAATTATTTTAAATGTTAAATAATTTCTCAAGTAAATTAAGGAGTGATAACATGAAACCGATAGTAGCTATAGTAGGTCGTCCTAATGTTGGCAAATCTACTCTATTTAATAGATTAACTGGTGGAAGAGTCGCTATAATAGAAGATACTCCCGGCGTAACCAGAGATCGTCTATATAGGGATGCGGAGTGGCAAGGTGTTCCGTTTACGGTAATTGATACCGGTGGTATTGAAATTAATAAAGAAGACGTTTTCCTTGAAGAAATAAAAAAGCAAGCAGAAATAGCTATCGAAGAAGCTGATGTGATATTATTTATTGTTGATGCCAAAACAAGTATAACTATTGATGATCAGGAAGTAGCTCAGATGTTAAGAAAAGCTAACAAACCTGTTTTGTTGGTAGTAAATAAAGTTGAGGACTATTCCGATCCAACAATTCTTTATGATTTTTATCAATTGGGTTTAGGTGATCCCCATCCTATTAGTGCAGCCCATGGCATGAATACAGGAGATTTATTAGATAATGTTATTGCATTATTTCCAGAAAATAAGGGTGAACCCTATGATCCAGATACGATAAAAATAGCCGTAGTTGGCCGCCCTAATGTGGGTAAGTCTTCTTTAGTTAATGTAATATTAGGACAAGAAAGAGTAATAGTAAGTAATATACCCGGCACTACCAGAGATGCAATAGATACACCTTTTCGCCATAATGAACAGGACTATGTTATTATCGATACTGCTGGTATGCGTCGAAGAGGAAAAATTACCGACCCTACAGAGCGTTATAGTGTAATTCGCTCTCTGAGAGCCATTGAACGATCAGATGTGGTTTTAATGGTTATTGATGCCGAAGAGGGAATAACTGAACAAGATAAAAAGATTGCAGGTTATGCCCATGAACAGGGTAAAGGGTGTATTTTAGTTATAAATAAATGGGACTTAATTGCTAAAGATGATAAAACCTTACACCGTTTTGAGAAAAAAATAAGAAATGAGCTTTTGTTTTTACAATATGCACCTATGATTTTTGTCTCCGCTCTTACAAAACAAAGGATTCCTAAAATAATTGATTTGGTAGAATTTGTCGCTTTACAACACTCTCATCGGATAAGTACCAGTACCCTTAATCAGGTCATTAATGAAGCAATACAACTTAATCCAACACCTAGTGATAAAGGGAGAAGACTAAAAATACTTTACGTGACCCAGGCTAGTGTCAAACCTCCTACTTTCATTATTTTTGTTAATGAACCTGAATTAATGCATTTTTCTTATGAAAGATATTTAGAAAACAAGATTCGCGAAAATTTTGGTTTTGAAGGAACGCCTATCCGATTTATAATAAGGAAAAGAGAGGAATAATTAGGGAGGGTGGGGGAGAGAATTGATTAAAGTTGCAATTTTGGGATACTTATTAGGTGCAATACCATTTGGTTATTTAGTTGGCAAATGGTATAAAATAGACATAAGGGAATACGGTAGTGGCAATATCGGTTTCACAAACGTTTTGCGAGTATTAGGCACAAAACCAGCTGCTATAGTTATAGTTTTAGATGCCCTCAAAGGTTATCTTGCAACTTGGTATGGTTTTACCTCCGGTGGAGAATTATTAGCTATAATTGGTGCCCTGGGGGCAATGGCAGGACATAGTTGGCCTTTTATCCTTAAATTTAAGGGAGGTCGCGGTGTAGCGACTGGATTCGGAATAATCATATTTTTATCTTATAAAATAACACTCGTAGCTTTATTTATCTGGTTACTAATTGTCTACTTCTTTAGATATGTATCATTGGGTTCAATTATAGCTGCTTTCTTTGTCCCAATTGCCATGTTAGTAACAAATAAGCCCCTACCCTATATAATTTTTTCATTTATAGGGGCAAGTTTAGTTATTATTCGTCATAGCTCCAATATGAAAAGATTATTAAACGGAACCGAAAATAAATTTGGCATTAAAGTCAATACTCCAAAAGGGGGAGAAAAATGAAAGAGATTGCTGTTTTAGGTGCAGGTAGTTGGGGTACTGCATTGGCAGTATCTTTATCCAAAAAAGGTCTAAATATCAAAATGTGGTGCCGTGATGAAGAACAAGCTTTAAAGATAGTTAAAACAAGAGAAAATGTTAAATATTTACCAGGAGTAATTTTACCTCATAACATCAATGTAGTTACTAATCTCAATGAAGCGGTTAAAAATGTTGATTTTATTGTTATTGCAGTTCCCACCCACGGGATCCGGGAACTACTCCGGAAACTAATTCATTTACTTACTCCAACTACAATTTTAGTTAATACTGCTAAAGGAATTGAACCAGATACACTACTACGTCTAAGTGAAGTTTTTCAAGAAGAAATTCCTGGTATTTCCGAAAGGCTATGTATTTTATCTGGACCTAGTCATGCTGAAGAAGTAGGTAGAGATATGCCCACAACGGTTGTAGCGGCCGCTACAACCCGCAAAGTAGCGGAAATAGTACAAGATATTTTTATTACCCCTAAATTCAGAGTTTATACTAATCCGGATGTAATTGGAGTAGAAGTAGGGGGAGCTTTAAAAAATGTCATTGCTTTAGCAACAGGTATCTCGGATGGTCTGGGTTTTGGTGACAACACTAAGGCCGCATTAATCACCCGAGGTATGACGGAAATTGCTAGATTAGGAGTAAAAATGGGAGCAAATCCTCTTACTTTTGCCGGCTTAACGGGAATTGGAGATTTAGTTGTAACTTGTAATAGTATGCACAGTAGAAACCGTAGAGCGGGAATTGCCCTTGGACAGGGCAAAAAGCTTGATGTTGTTTTGAGGGAAATGGGCATGGTAGTAGAAGGTGTTCGCACCACCCAAGCTGTTAAAATGTTGGGGGAAAAATATCAAGTTGATCTACCTATAGCATTTGAAGTCTATAATGTTCTTTTTAATGGAGTTAACCCCGAAGAAGGGGTAGTAAATTTAATGACTAGAATTAAAACCCATGAAATGGAAGAAGTAGTAACAAACAAAATTGAATGGTAAGAAAAAGAAAAAATGGCTAATGGGCCATTTTTTTGATTTAGGCGGGAATAAACAAATGGTTAGGACATATATATAGTATTGTTAAAGAGTGCCAATTTGCCTTGTCAATTGAAAAAAGTGTTTTCCCTTTATAAACTTTAAGAATTTGTTTAGGAGGAGGGGTGCGGCAGGTCTTGTTATAATATAATGTCATTTTTGAAAATATTAAGGGAGGGAAAAGGTAAATGGAGAATTTTGATGTTTTTCAAGATATCGCAAATCGTACCGGCGGTAATATTTATATTTCCGCAGTAGGTCCTGTGAGAACCGGAAAATCAACATTTATTAAACGTTTTATGGATTTATTGGTCTTACCCCGAATTGAAGATGCATATGATAAAGAGCGGACCACAGATGCACTTCCTCAAAGTGGAGCAGGAAAAACAATAATGACTACTGAACCTAAATTTGTTCCCGATGAGGCAATTGAATTAGAAATAAGGGAAGGTATTAGTGCTAAGATTCGCTTAGTGGATTGTGTCGGATATACTGTTGAAGGGGCACTAGGTTATTCTGAAGCAGAAGGTCCAAGAATGGTAAGAACACCCTGGTCTGAAGATCCTATGGCATTTGAAGAAGCGGCAGAACTTGGTACAAAGAAAGTTATTACTGATCACTCAACAATTGGTTTAGTAATTACCACCGATGGCTCAATTACAGATATTCCAAGAGAAAATTATTTACCAGCTGAAGAAAGGGTTGTTAATGAGCTAAAAGAATTAAATAAACCTTTTATCCTATTATTAAATACTAAAATCCCTGATTCATTGGAAACTTTAGAATTGGCCCGTGAACTAGAAGAAAAATATGATGTTCCCGTACTTCCCGTAAACGTGGCTAAGATGAATGAACAAGCAATTATGCAAATCATGGAGGAAGTTTTGTTTGAATTTCCCGTTACAGAAGTAAACATTAGTTTACCTAAATGGGTAGAAGAATTAGAAAACGAACATTGGCTAAGGGCCCAATTCGAAGATGCTGTACATTCAACAATTAGTGAAGTAAAAAGATTAAGGGACATAGATGGCACTATTGAAAATTTAGCAGCTTATGATTTTGTCAAAGACGTAGTATTAGAAAATATGGATATGGGAACAGGTGTAGCTCATATAGCTATGTCAGCTGATGATCATCTTTTTTATAGGATATTTAGAGAAGTAAGTGGTGTAGATGCTGATGGACTTCATGATATTCTGAAAGCTACAAAAATATTTGCTCAGGCCAAACGGGAATATGATAAATTAGAAAGTGCACTGCGGGATGTTAATGAAAAAGGTTACGGGATGGTAACCCCTATCTTATCAGAAATGAAATTGGAAGAGCCTGAATTAATTAAAAAAGGCGGAAGTTTTGGTGTTAAATTAAAAGCTAGTGCTCCTACCCTTCATATTATTCGGTCAGATGTAACAACAGAAATAACTCCCCTTATGGGTTCGGAAAAACAGTGTGAAGATCTTGTCCGCTATATGTTAGAAAAATTTGAGGAAAACCCCCAATTAATCTGGCAATATGATATATTCGGCAAATCATTACATGAATTAGTACGGGAAAATATTCAAGGTAAGCTTCAAAAAATCCCCGACAATGTCCAAGGAAAGTTACAAGAAACTATCAGACGTATTGTAAATGAGGGTAGCGGGGGCTTAATATGTATAATTATTTAATCGGTCATGGGACCGATTTTTTTTATTTTCGATGAGAAAATATATGTCAAGTGTTTTTGAAAATGTCTCAAAAACATCAAATTATTAGCACCAAAATGTAAAAATTGGTGCTTTAATTTTTGATTTAACT
>JBMNUR010000173.1:0-6373 GCA_050946395.1 Peptococcales bacterium | reverse complement strand
GCTAGATACCACCCAGGATAAGGTTTGAATATGTTGGTCAGAAAGACCTATTTGATAGAACCAAAAGCTAAAACTAGATACACAGAGGACAACAATTACCAGACTGACTAATATAGGCAAATTTTTAGCATAAGGGAATGGTCTTATTTTCATATGAAACACCCCGCTTTTATTAGTGGCCGGTTGTTAGTGGCCAGTGGCTAGTAAAGTTTTCAGTAGATTGTCGATGGTCTATAGTTAATAACCCATTGTAGGTGAGCCGATTGGGTACCAGTGATTACTAAAGAGTAACTAGTTAGTTGCTGTAGGGGCGGACGATCCTGTCTGCCCTAGGGCTCTTTATAATAAATATGGTATAAGATAGTGGAAATAGAACAAAGATTTTATATTTAGGGTAAAATAGATATAAACGTTTACACGTCAATTCGTCTACTCGTTTATTCGTTATAAGCATGGTAATTGTCATTTAACTACTAGACGAACAGACGAATGGGTGAATAGGCGAATAGACGATAAAGAGGGAGGTTTTACATATGTTGCAGATGGTAGCTATTTGTCCCCATCCGGCAATTATTGTACCAGAGGTGGGAAAAGGAGAGGAAAAAAACGCGGAAAATACGGCTAAAGCTATGGAAAAGATTGCTCAAGATATTAAACTATCCGATCCTGATTTATTAGTCTTTATTACACCCCATGGCCCTGTTTTTCAAGATGCTATAACTATTTCACGCCCAAAAAACCTTAAGGGCACTTTTCGCAGATTTGGTGCAAATATATCTCTGGAAACACCTTTTGCCGTAAAATTTAGTACAGATTTAGTAACTAATTCTCGGAAGCTTAAAACTATGGTAGCAGAATTAACAGATTCCGATGCCCAAAGTTATGGAATTAATCTTGAATTAGACCATGGGATTATGGTGCCACTTTACTATCTTAAAAAGGCTGGGATAGGTACACCAATTCTTCCCATAAATATGGGTCTATTACCTTTTCCGGAATTATATGAATTTGGCATCTGTTTAAGGGAGGTTATTGAAAATACTCCAGAAAAAGTTGTGGTTGTAGTTAGTGCTGATTTATCTCATCGATTAATACCTGAAGCACCGGCAGGCTTTGACCCCCAAGGAAAAGTATTTGATGAGATTATTGTTCAGGCTATAGGTGAAGGGGATGTTATGAGGATTTTAACTATTGACAAGACACTGGTAAACAAGGCCGGGGAATGTGGTTTAAGACCCATTATTATGGGTTTAGGTGTATTAGATGGTTATATGATAGATTCTCAAGTTTATTCCTATGAAGGACCTTTTGGGGTAGGTTATTTGGTGGCCGGCCTCAAAGCTACGGAAAAGGTAGCAACCAGACTTTTATTGGAGAAAATCACCGAGTTCGAAAAAAACAACCTGGATAAAATTAGAAACAAGGAAAGCTGGCCTGTCAAATGGGCCAGGGAGAATCTAGAAAGTTATTTGAAAACCAGCAAACTTTTGGAAAAACCTAATAAAATTCCAGAAGAATTTACAGGATGCAAAGGTGTCTTTGTCTCAATTAAGAAAAGAGGTCAGTTACGAGGTTGTATTGGGACAATTGAGGCTACCAAACCTTCACTAGTGGAGGAAATACAAGATAATGTCCTGAAAACAGCATTTAAAGACCCGAGGTTTGAGCCAATCACTGAAGATGAATTAGATGAATTGGTTTATTCAGTAGATGTTTTAGAACAACCCGAAAAAATTACCGGCTTAGATGATCTTAATCCGGAAATTTATGGGGTTATTGTGCGAAAAGGTCATCGGCAGGGTTTACTGCTACCCATGCTAGACGGTGTGGATACCGTAGAAGAACAGGTGGCTATCGCTAAACAAAAAGCAGGAATTAGCAGACATGAAAATGTGGAATTGGAGAGATTTAAGGTAACGAGATATTACTAGCGTTTTTTCGTCAATTCGTGGACGAGTGGGCACGTACCTTTAGTTTTTAATTTTGGGGGATGATCTTTTGAGTAAAGAAGCCATGTACTGGGTGAAAAAAGATAAGGATACTGTAAAGTGTTTGTTATGTCCTCATGGATGTGTAATTTCCAGTGGAAATAAAGGTATTTGCCGAGTCAGAGTTAATGAACAAGGTAACTTAAAAACCCTAAATTATGGGTTATGCACAGCTTTAGCAATTGATCCTATAGAGAAGAAACCTCTTAAGAATTATTATCCTGGTTCTTCGATACTATCAGTTGGAACCTTTGGTTGTAATTTGAAGTGTGCTTTTTGCCAGAACTGGCAAATTGCTCATGATAAAAAACCGGTAAAATATGAAATAACATCAGAGGAACTTGTAGAAATGGCTAAAAAACACGAAGCTAATGGTAATATTGGCCTCGCGTATACATATTCCGAACCTTTAATGTGGTATGAATTTGTTTTGGATACCTGTAGAGAAATACATAAGGTGGAATTAAAAAATATCCTGATTTCTAACGGTTATATTACGGAAGAACCTTTAAAAGAACTCTTACCTTATATAGATGGAGCAAATATTGACATTAAAGCTTTTAATGAGACCTTTTATCCCAAAATGTGTAAAGGAAAACTTAACCCGGTAAAAAGAACTGTGGAAATTTTGGCAGAGCATTGTCATGTTGAGGTAACAACTTTAGTAATCCCCGGTGAAAATGATGCTAAAGAGGAAATAGAACAACTTTCGCGCTGGCTTGCATCTATTTCTCCTAATATAACCCTTCATTTAACTAGGTATTTTCCAAATTATCAGTTAAATCATCCGCCTACTCCAATAGAAATATTAGAAAGGGCAAAGGAAGTAGCACTAAAGTATTTAGACAAGGTGTATTTGGGAAATGTATAATATTAGTTATCATCTTATCCATTATAAAAAGAAGGAATTTTGTAGATAAGTAGGGAATTTAGGATATCTGATATATATTGGAAGGAATGGAGTGTAGAGGGATGACTGAACAGCAGGCTGTTGTTTTTAAGCTTAAAAATGTAGAATATGGTATTGATATCTTACAAGTAAACGAAATAGTTAAATTGCAGGATATAACAAAGCTACCAAATACACCTGAGTACATAGATGGTGTGATCAATCTTAGAGGAACGGTAATTCCGATAATTGATTTACAGGTTAAATTTAATCTAGGGCGTAGCGAAAGAAAAGAAGACACTAGAATCATCGTAGTTAAGGTTCGAGAAAAGATATTAGGTATTGTGGTGGATGAGGTTGCAGAAGTAGTGAGGATTAGTAATGAACAGATTGAAAATACCCTTAACATTACTAGTCAAATTAGCGATAATTATATTCAGGGAGTAGCAAAGCTGGAGAATAGACTGATTATTTTATTGAATTTAGAACAAATATTTTAAGGTTTTAATTTAGGAGAGGTCTATGAGAGGTATTGACATCAAAGAATTAAAAGAAGGACAAAAATTAGCTCGGCCCATCTACGATGATGCCGGTCGTGTTCTCTTGCACAAGGGAACCATTATTAAAGATATGTATATCAAACGATTAAATGAATTGGGCATACCTTTCGTATATGTTGAGGACGAGTTAATAGGACCATTAGAGGTTGAAGAACTATTGCATGATTCTATTCGCATTCAATCTGTTAAAGCAATAAAGTTTACCATGGAAAAGGCGAAAGTTTCCAAGGATATAGATATCAGATCTGTTAGCGAAGTGGTAAATAAAATAATTGATGATATAGCTTCTTCACCAAATCTGTTAGTTAATTTTTTCGATATTCGTTCAAAAAATTTGCATATATTTAACCACTGTATTTCGGTTGCTGTTTTAGCTATTGTAACTGGTATGGTACTAAAACTGGACCAATTAAAATTAAAAAATTTAGGTATGGGTGCGATATTGCATGATATAGGTAAAAGTTTAGTATTTGGTGAAGAACATACTACTCTAGGTTTTAATCTTATCAGGCAGAATAAAGAAATTAATATTGCCTGTGCACATGTAGCTTTTCAACATCATGAAAGATATGACGGCAAAGGGTATCCCCGGGGATTAAAAGAGGAAGAAATCCATTTATTTGCTGGAATAACTTCGGTTGCAAATTTTTATGATAACCTAGTAGCACCACCAGATATAAAAAAGAGAATTTATTCCTATCAAGCTATTGAAAAAGTAATGGCCGAAAGCGGTAAAATGTTTCATCCTGAAATAGTGAAAGCCTTTACCCGTAATATCGTTCCATATCCGGTAGGTAGTTTAGTCAGGATTAATACGGGTTCATTAGGAGTAGTAATAGGTCTTAATAAGAATTATCCTACCAGGCCGGTAATAAAGATTATTACTGATAAATTCGGTGGGTTATTGGCGGAGTTTCCCGAGTTAGATTTATTAGAGGAACGAACAATGTTTGTGAATGAAATTATCTCGGAAAAAGAGCGAGAAAAAATGGGACTGTAAGGGTTAGGGGTTTCGCCCCAAATTTACAGAAGCTACTGTTCTACAGAAAAAACAATTTAAATATCAAGGCACATTCGGCTGTGGGTGGTACAATGAATGTAGGGGTAGGCCTGTTGCCTACCCGATCAATAGACGGAGAGACGAATAGGCAATTTTGGGGACAATCTTGAAATATCAAGATTGTCTCTTTTTTTATACTTTAGGAATTCATATACTTCGCCATTTTACAAAGTGTCAGGATTACAGTATGGAATGGGCGCTTTAAGGGAACCGGAAATGGGCGAAATTTTTGTAAATTCCCTATTGCATAATTATACGTTAGTATGTATAATTATAAAAACACAATTAAGCAGGGTGATATTAAATGAAGATTAAGGCAGGGATTGTCGGGGTAACAGGTTATGCCGGAGGGGAACTGTTGCGTTTATTATTGACACATCCTTTTGTAGAAATTAAAATGGCGGCTTCGAGAAGCAACGCGGGTAACGATGTAACAGATGTGCATCCCCATTTAACTAAATTAATAACTTTAGTTGAAGATGAGTTGGAAAAAGAAGATCTCTTCGAAAGTTTAGATGTAGTATTTTTAGCCTTACCCCATGGGAAATCAAGTAATTTGGTAAAAAGGCTCCACGAAAAGGAAGTTAAGGTTATCGATTTGGGTGCGGATTTTCGGTTGAAGAATTCCTTTGAATATCAAAATTGGTATGATTTTGATCATGAACACCCGGACCTTTTAAAAGAAAGTGTTTACGGTTTAGCGGAAATTTATCGAGAGAAGATTAAAGTAAGCAATATTATTGCCAATCCAGGATGCTATCCTACCAGTATTATCCTTGGTTTAGCACCACTTCTTGATAAAAAAGTTATCAATCCTCAAGAAATTATTATTGATAGCAAATCAGGTATTTCCGGAGCGGGTAAAACACTTACGCCCCAAAGCCATTTTCCGGATATGAATGAAAACCTTTTAGCATATAAAGTAGGAACACATCGTCATACACCGGAAATTGAACAGGAATTAAGCTTATTAGCTGATACTAACATCCAGGTAAGTTTTACACCTCATTTAATTCCCATGAATAGGGGTATTTTATCTACTATATATACCCAAGGGATTACTTCCCTTACCTATCAAGAGTTATTCAAAATTTATACTGAATTTTATAAAAGTTGTCCTTTTATTCGAATTCGGGATAAAAACAGGCTACCCCAAATTAAATGGGTTTCCGGCACAAACTTTTGCGATATTGGACTGATTCTAGATGAGAGAACAGGTAAAATTATTGTTATTTCGGCAATTGATAACTTAGTCAAAGGTGCATCCGGCCAGGCGATTCAGAATATGAACTTAATGTTCGGACTGGAGGAAACTACAGGACTTCAGTTTGGAGGAATGTATCCTTAAGTAAGTGGTCAAGAAAAACAAGGTTGAGGTTAAGGTTAAGAAAAATATTAGTGACTTTGACTATAGACCAATCGACTTATGTTAAAGGTTACTAGCAATTAAATCGAGGGGGTTAAAACTAATGAAAATAATTTCCGGTGGGGTGACTGCACCTCGTGGTTTTTTGGCCGCCGGAGTAGCGGCAGGGATAAGGAAAAAAGGGAAAAAAGATGTAGCCGTGGTTTATTCTGAAGTGCCGGCTAAAACTGTTGCTGTTTACACCATCAATAAATTTAAAGCCGCACCGTTAAAAGTAACAGAGGAAAATCTGGTAAACGGGCAAGCGCAAGCTATAGTCATTAATAGTGGGGTTGCTAATGCTTGTATGGGGCAAGAAGGGATGGAATCAGCCCGCAAAACAGCGGAAATTACGGCGGGCCTTTTAGGTATAAAATCAGATGACGTAGTTGTGGCTTCAACTGGACTAATCGGAGCACCTCTTCCTATGGATAAATTAGAGACAGGAATAAAGGAAGCAGTAGCGGGACT
>JBMNUR010000172.1:0-6435 GCA_050946395.1 Peptococcales bacterium | reverse complement strand
TACAATAAAAGTTGTAATAAAAATAAATAATTCTTATGGAGGTAATGATATGAATTTAGCTCAATTTCCACGTAGACGTTACACAGAGTATAAAACACCCTTGGAAAAACTCTCAAGGTTATCTGAATATTTAGGTGGACCTAATATTTATATGAAGAGAGATGATTTATTAGGTCTTACTTTAGGAGGTAACAAAACTAGGAAATTAGAATTTCTAGTAGCAGATGCTTTGGCCAAAGGTGCTGACACTCTTATTACTTGTGGTGCTGTTCAATCCAACCATTGCCGTCTGACATTAGCTGCAGCTGTTAAAGAAGGTCTAAAGTGTCGCTTTGTTTTAGAAGAAAGAGTTCCTGGTAGTTATAACCCTCAAAATAGTGGTAATAACTTTGTTTATCATTTATTGGGCATTGAAAAAATTACAGTTGTTCCTGGTGGATCTGATATGATGGCTGAAATGGAAAAAGTAGCTAAAGAGCTAGAAGCTGAAGGTAGAAATGGTTATATTATTCCTGGTGGTGGTTCCAACGAAATCGGCTCTACTGGTTATGTAGCTTGTGCCCAAGAAATTATGGAACAAACTTTTGAAATGGGATTAAACTTAGATTATGTTATTACGACTAGTGGTAGTACAGGTACTCATGCTGGTTTAGTAGTAGGATTTTATGGTTTAAATACTAATATTCCAGTTCTCGGAATGAATATTAGCCGCAAGAAAGAGATACAAGAAGAAATGGTTTACAAAACAGTAGAAAAAACAGCTAAACACGTAGGTATTAAAGATAGTATTCCCAGAGAAGCTGTAGTCTGTTTTGACGAATATGTAGGACCTGGTTATTCTATTCCTACTGATGAAATGATTGAAGCTGTTAAATTATTGGCTAGAACTGAAGGTATTCTTATGGACCCTGTTTATTCTGGAAAAGCTATGGCTGGTATGATTGATTTAATCAAAAAAGGCTACTTCAAAAAAGATGATAATATTGTATTTGTACATACTGGTGGTTCACCGGCATTATTTGCATATACTGATGAATTCTGGGCAAAAATGTAAATTGGCAAGGCCCGCAGGTGGTGGGCCTTGTTTTCTTAGCTATTTTCTATCGCAATATGCAAAAAATTTGCAAAACTAACATTTTCAGGACTTAACTGACGGAAAAGGAACATAATATTGGAGGTCTATAATGGTTGAAAAACTTCACCCTATATTAGCCGCATTAATACCTGTGGCAGATGGCTTGAGGGCTAATTTTGGGGACCATTGTGAAGTAGTAATTCATGATTTAGAAAAACCGGAAAAGTCATTAGTTCATATTGCCGGTAATCTTACAGGACGCAAACTTGGTGCTCCAATAACTAACTTAGTATTAGAAGCATTAAAGCAAAAAGGAGATAGTGTCAACAATTTAATTGGTTATGAAACTACTACTAAAGATAATAAGATTCTCAAGTCCTCAACTATCTTTATTAGAGATGAACGGGGTAAAATAATTGGCTGTTTTTGTATAAACCTGGATATGACTAATATTTTTACATGTATTAAAATCCTGGAATCTTTTTCACATATTAATCAAATGGACAATCAGACTAAGGAAGAATTTTCTTATGATGTAAATGAGGTTATGGAGGCTATGGTTGAGGCTGTTTTTAAAGAGCATCCTAAGCCGAAAACATTAATGGATAAAGACGATAAGGTATATATTGTAAAGAAATTAGAGAACAAAGGTGTTTTTCTAATTAAAGGTGCTATTGAGTATGTCGCTAACTCCTTAGGGGTTTCAAGGTATACAATATATAACTACCTTGATGAAATCAGAGCAAATAGTACACTTAATAAAATTTCTTAAATAAAAATAAAGACTTTAAAAAACGCCCTCAGGGGCGTTTTACTTATTATCGTAGGGAATATTATTATACTATAGTAGTAGCCTATTAGTTTCCGTAAAAACGAATAACAAAAAAGTTTCTTACAAGTATTGTTTAATGCTTTTTATTCAGTAACAGCCTTGTTTAATGCATTAATTAAATCATCTACATTAATGCCGTGGACGGTAGCACCTTGTTCGATATTTTCAAATCTAGCTGCAGCACAACCTAAACAGCCCATACCAAACTTCATAAATACTTCCGCAGTTTTAGGATATTTTTGGACAACTTCTACAATACTCATATCTTTAGTAATTTTCATCTTTTATTTTCCTCCTTAATTTACATCTTTGTTTAGTATAGCAAAATCCTGTCCTATTTACAATTATGCCCCAGGAATAAAGCAATTATTTTGGTGCACATTAAAAATAGAACAAAAGGGGGTATTTATATGTCTAAGGAAAAATACATCAAATATGGTGGTATGAAATTTGAGCAAAATGTTAAAACTCAGGAAATTAACCGCTTTGTAGATGATTTGCCTGAAGAAAAAAGACAATCCATGCATCAAGTTGTCCATGAACTAGACAAGGCCAAACTAATTGATCTTAAAAATGAAGTTACAACTATTGATGATGAAATGATTAAATGGCAGGAAACTAATACTGGTGAAGAATAATTTATTAAAAGCAATATGCATTAACCAAAAAATCACCTTCAAGGTGATTTTTTGCAGGAAAAAGTCTTTTTCTAACGAATCTTAAATACAGCTTAAAAATGGGATAAGAGGGGAGTATCAATTTGTTATTATTTAGCTATATAATGGCAGCAGCCTTGGAATTAGTAATGGCCGTAAAAAGTTTACAGTTAGGCAACCTATCTTATGCCTGGTCATTTGGCTTTTTACTTTTTTTAAGTGGTGCATCAATACCCTTGGAAACCAGTGAAATGGGTAAAATGGTTCGAAGTGAATTCAAAAAAATGGGAGTTGATACTGCAAAATATGACTTTTTATCCAATTTAGGGAGAACCATTATCTATCTTCTAATAGTTATTAATGTTCTTGACGTTCTTATGGGACTTATATTAGCGTATGGAATTACCTTTATAATGTTAATTGTCGCGATTTTTAAATATTCCCGGGCGGAGAAGTAGATTTGGCTACGTAGTGAAACAGTGTAACAGTGAAAAAGTGTTGTAGGGGCAGACCTTTGTGTCTGCCCTTTTATAATTTAAACACGCTCACTTGTCCACGATTTAACTACTATACTTAACCCCATTTACTTCATAACTATATGTAACCTCAGCATTTAAAGAAAGGGAAACAGAACAGTATTTTTCCATAGACAATTGGGCTACTTTTTGAACCTTTTCCGGATCTAAGTTGGGACCTTCCAGCTCAAAATGGACGTGAACATCAGTAAATCTCTGTGGATAATCCTCGGCTCTTTCACCATTCACATGAACGGTTAGGCTAGTTACTTCCTGGCGCATTTTTTTTAGGGTATTAACCATATCAATTCCTGAACAGCCACCCACACCACTTAATAATAGCTCAGTGGGTCGCGCTCCTTTATTTTCTCCACCTATGTCGGATGAGCCATCCATGACTATTTTGTGACCAGAGCCAACTTCAGCTTCAAAACTTACATTTTCCTGCCATCTTACTTTTGCTTTCATCAAGTTATTCATTCCTTTCGAATCTCTTCCTTTTTTAATTTCAATTTAAATTTAAACATTCCCTACAAAAATTGGTTCCATTTATTATTTTTATGATTCATCTTCAATTTTTAATCATTTCAATTAAAAAAATAATAATTTTGGCTTGAAAGATAGCGGTTTTATGGTTTAGACGACTTTTTATTATTTCCTTAGTCCTGATTAAAATGTAGACAAGGTCAAAAAAAGGAGGTGAACAGAAATGGCAATAATCACAACTGCTCTGGGTTCACGAGTTCAAGTCATTGTAAAAACCGGTGAAGATGAAAAAGGAAACCCGATTCTAAAAACTCGTACTTATAACCGAGTTAAGGCTGATGCTTCTGATGACAATATTTACGAATTTGCAACCACAATTGCTAGCTTACAAAAACATCCTCTGGATATGGTTGACAGAGTCAATGAAGTGCGTTTAACAGAAGTATAAGCCTAAAAAAATAACAATAGGGACAGGAGGTGAATAAGATGGCTGAAACTAAGACTTTACAAATGACCTTTGCCAATGAAGATAATGGCAGAGTGACAATCAGTATTCTTGATCCCAGGGATGATTTAGTACCGGCTGAAGTGGAAACCGCAATGAATGAAATTATTACCGGCAATATTTTTGACTCTACAGGGGGCGATTTAGTCTCCGTAGTTGGAGCCAGAATCATATCCCGAGCTGTTACCGAGTTGATTGGCTAATGATTTGAGGTAAGACTGCATGATAGTGTGATAGTGCGTTAGTGCTACAGTGCTACAGAAAAGTCTAATTAAGCACTTAAAACTAACGCACTTACTCACTTACACACTTAAACACTCACGAAAGGAGGTTTTATAAATGAACAGGGTAGAGGTACAAGCATACCATATTCCTAAAAAATACCGTTGCGATTTGTGTGATCGAATAGACAAAATAGAAAAAAGGTTAGTAATTTGGCAGGAAAATCAAGTGATAGGAGATTTATTATTGTGTAATCCTTGTTTAGATGTTGTGGTAAAAATAATCAGGGGCGAACAGGAGGTTATCGAAGAATGGAGTTTTTAGGGAGGTGGTAGTGATGGAGACACTTTTACAGCAAGTTAGTAATTTTGGTTTTCCAATGGTAATCAGTGTTTATTTGCTGGTTCGAGTTGAAAATAAATTGGAGGGTTTATCATTTTCTATCATTGAATTGGCAAAAGTTATTGAAGGATTGAAGGAGGCTCGGTATAATGGTTAAGTGGCAAGGTATAATTATTCATCATTCCGCAAGTCCTAGGGGTTACTGGCAGGGAGAAGAGTGGTTACCAATAAATGCCCAGGTAATAAAACGTTGGCATGTGGAAGAACGGGGTTGGAGTGATATTGGTTATCATTACGTGGTTTTGGCTAATGGAATAGTAGAATCAGGCCGTCCTCTAGATCGAATAGGTGCACATACCCGGGCGGGAAATCGTAATTTTTCGGCAATAGGTGTCTGTCTTGTTGGAAATTTTCAATATGATACGGTGGCACCAGAACAACTAGAAGCAACAATAAGACTCGTCAATGACCTCAGGCAAAAGTACCATATAAGTCTTGAAAAAATTGAGCTACATTCTCAAGTTCCCGGAAGCAATACATTATGTCCCGGTAGACTTTTTCCGAACAACAAGTTTTTTAAGTTATTAAATTCCGGTTAGCAGGAAAAGTTTGTAATTTAAGAGAATAATAAGGATAAGGGTCAAGAAGATTGAGATAGTTAAGCTAGGAGGAATTTCTTTGCAGGTTCAAATAATTACTGATAGTTCTTGTGATTTACCAAAAGATATAATTAAAAGATATGGTATTAGGATAGTTCCTTTATCAATTCATTTTAACGAAGAAACTTATGTAGACCAATTGGAAATAAACAATGATACTTTTTATAAAAAACTTTCTCAGGGTAGCGAATTACCCAAAACATCTCGTCCTAATCCTGTTGCTTTTGCCAAAGCTTTTAAAGAAGCTGGTAATAATCAACCGGTTATTTGTATCACCCTCTCGTCAGGTTTAAGCGGCACATATGAAAGCGCTATTTTGGCCAAAGGTATGGTGGAATGTCAGGTTGAGGTAATTGATTCTCTAAATGCAAGTATTGCTGTGGGATTATTAGTTATTAAGGCTGCTAAGCTTGCAGAACAAGGTTTAGGCATCGATTTAATAAAAAACGAAATTATCAAATACCGTAATGAAATAAATACTTTTTTTACTCTTGATACTTTGGAAAATATCGTAAAAGGTGGACGTCTATCAAGTTGGGAAGGGGCTATTGGTCAAGTTCTGAACATAAAACCTATTCTTTATAATCAACGGGATGGATTAATAGGAACCCTGGAAAAAGTGAGAGGTAGAAAACGTTCTTTAAAAAGGTTAGTACAATTAGCCGAAGAAACGGGTAAAGATTTTTCCCAGCTAACATTGGGTATCACCCATTCCCGAGCTGATGATATAAACCAGTTAGTACAGGATATAAAGGAAACTCTCCATCCCAAGGAAATTATCATCAGTGAATTAGGACCGGTAATTGGTACTCATACGGGATTTGGAGCGGTTTTGATAGCATTCTAATAGTAGTGAAATAGTGGAACAGTGGAAGAGTGAAAAAGTGAAAGCATTTTAAATATTTTAGGCATAGATAAAAAAGGTTTCCTCATGTCATTGGCTATTATGCGGTGAAACGATGCAACGATGATACGGTATACCTTTTTATCGTCTACTGTAGAATCTGTAGGTACTGTAGGTACGAAACCAGCGTAGGCTGGTTTTCTTTATAGTTGACAACCGAACATATGTTCGGTAAAATTACAATAGGCCTTCGCCAGAGGTATAATTTTCTTACGTTTGAGAGGAGGTAATAAAATGGT
>JBMNUR010000171.1:0-6468 GCA_050946395.1 Peptococcales bacterium | reverse complement strand
TGGTAGATAAATACTTCTTTACTCCTGTAGGTGATGGAGATTTTGATTGGCAATATGAACAACATGCTTGTGTTGTTTTACCGGATGGTGACATTATGGCTTTTGATAATGGTCACTGGAGAGCCAAAGTTAAAGAAAAATATGTACCGGCTAAAGACAACTTCTCCCGTGGTGTAAGATACAGAATAGATACTGATAAAATGGAAATCGAACAAGTATGGCAGTATGGTAAGGAAAGAGGCGCAGAATTCTTTTCCGTTTATATCTGTAACGTAGAATACTATGGTGAAGGTCATTACTTAGTCCATTCCGGTGGTATCGGAGAATATAAAGGAGAGACCTGTGATACTCCACCATCCCGTTATGTAGGAGAAGACGCGAAGAATGTAAAATTAAACTCGGTAACAGTAGAATTAAAAGACGATGTTATTATGTACGAAATGCATTTACCTGCTAACTATTATCGGGCTGAAAAGTTAAAGCTTTATTGTCCGGAGGATGTTCTAACCTTAGGTAAAGGTGAATTATTAGGAACATTAGGTGTTACTGAAGAATTCCTAACTATTCCTCCCGCAGAAGCAGGTGGCATAGTACCAGAAAAATATGATATTAAAATTGGTCTGGAAGAAGACAGATTAGTCTTTAGAGGAAAATTTGAAAAAGGCCAAATGGTTCTTTTACAGCTTGAATGGGACAAAACTCATAGCTATTTCATCCCCACCACAAAACGTCCATTCTTAGCTATGTGTGTAGGTACTTTCTTAGAAAGTGATAGCCGGGCGGTAGAAGTTCCCATTAGTAGAGAGGGTTTAGCTGAGGGTGAATATAAAATATCCTTAATTATTGATGACAACAAATATGACACAGGGGTAAATGTTAAACTTTAAGTTTACAAGAACGATTTTTAAAAAATATAAGGGTTAGAAAACGCACTAAGCTATAATTGGCTTAGTGCGTTTTCTATGTAAAAGCATTATTGACAATACCTATGCCATCTATGTATAGTATACATAGATGGCATAGGTATTTAACTTTGGTTAGAATTATGGAGGTGAAGTCATGCAAGTTGATAAAAATTTAATGTCCGGCAGTACATCTTTACTGGTTTTGTCCCTTTTGGAGGATACTGATATGTATGGTTATGAAATGATTAGGGAGTTAGCATTAAAATCTGAAAAAGTCTTTGTTTTAAAAGAAGGAACTTTGTATCCCATTTTACATAAGCTTGAAAATGACGGTATGGTAGAATCCTATGAAAAAGAAAGTACTGCGGGGAAAAGAAGAAAATATTATAGATTAACAAACGAAGGTAAGAAACTCCTTGTTGAGAAAAAAACTGAGTGGTATCAATTTACCCAAAAAGTAAACCAGGTCATCGGAGGTGGGGCTCATGCCTGCGGATAATCAACAAGAGGAGTTCTGTCAAAGGGTGTGCTCTTTTGTCAAATATAAAAGAGTGCATAAAGAAATTAGTAAAGAGCTATTAGATCATATAGAAGATCATGTGGACTATCTGATAGAACAGGGAATAAGTAAGGAAGAGGCTGAAAGACAAGCAATAGAGGCAATGGGGGATCCTGAGGAAATAGGCCGGGAGCTAGATAAACAACATCGACCTTTATTGGGTTGGATTTTAGGTATCACCAATGTAATTAAAGTTGTGGGGATTATGTATTGTCTCGGGGTTATTCTTTTTACTGGATTGATAGTTCTGATCTCTTTTAGCCCGATAGGTTCCTCTTATGATAAGGAACATGTTCTTTATACGGAAAATTTAAACCAAAAGCAAAAAGCAGGTGCAATTACTTATAAACTAAAGAAGATCATTGTCATGGATGATAGTACTATTTTGGTAAGATATAATACTTACAGCGATAATATTGATGGCATATTTAGGGGTTGGTCTCATCCAGGTTTAGCCGTCTATGATGCAGAAGACAATCGTTATTATGGCGGAGGGAGTCGCTCTGGTGGGATAGTAAGCAAACATGAAATGCGGGTAAGAAACTTCCCTTTAAATGAGGGCAAAATAACTTTAAAAGCCCATACCTACTATGGTGATCTCGTCTTTACGATCCCGCTAAAGGGGGTTAAATAAATGAAAAAGAAGAAAAAGATTATTATTAACCTACTTATTATTGGCTTTTCGCTTCTTGTATATATGATAGTTACAGGTGCGGGATTTACTCCGGCTATGGCTCATAAAAGACAAGAAAGAACAATTAATTATGGGCCGTCCCAAATAGTAAAGGTTGTGGAAAAAGGGGCGAGTCGGTTTTTCTTAGGACAATTTAATGGTTATTATTCTTGTTCCATGGTAGAACGAGGCCGTCTCGGTTTGTGGTATGGTGCGAGAAAGGGTATGTGGGGGATGGAAATTAAGGAAGATAAACCGATAAACTTTCATCATCTTTATATTTATGATGATAATCAAACTTTTGATGAACTGTATGTGTATGGAGTAATAAATGATGAACGGGTTAAACGGATAAAATTAGAATTTTATCTAGATGATGGAGGCAGTAAACTTGAAACTTTAACCATAGAAATTGGAGCAGATGAAATTTTTGATAATATGTTTTTTTCGATAATAGAGAAAAAAGGGATGAAGGAATATGTTGTTCAAAAAAGCATAAGAGCTTTTAATGAAGCTGGTCAATTAATCTTTGAAGAAGATCCCAATGCAGTTATTTATGAAGAAAGATATGAGGGGTAGATTTCTTAACCATTGACTAAAAGGTTATTAATCTTTAAAATTAGAGTGTAACTAAAAGTAAACCATGAAGGTTTAATCATTTGTTAATATTATAACGTTTAAGATGAACTTTTAAAAGACCATGAAGGTGTGGTAAAAGATTACCGGGGCCTTTTTGGTCTTTTTATACTTTGCCATTTGGCAAATGTCAAGAATACGATACTGTAACGGTGCATTTCTTGTTATTTTCAGATGGGGGTTTTGAAGTGAATGAAAAGTTGGTTAAACTAAAAGAGTGGTTTAAAAATAGAAACGGTGTTTTAGTTGCCTTCTCCGGTGGGGTGGATAGTGCCCTTCTTTTAAAAGTTGCCCATGATGTATTAGGTGATAGGGTTTTAGCTGTAACCGCCAATTCCCCTTTAAATACACCCGAGGAAAAAGAAATCGCTATTAAGGTTGCTCAAGGGATAGGTGCTAAACACTTAGTGATAGAATTTAATGACTTGGATAACCCCTTAGTAAGTTCTAATCCTGTGGAACGTTGTTATTATTGTAAAAAGTCTCGCTTTGAAGCTATGCTGGAGATAGCTCTTCAAAGGGATTTAGAAACTGTAGTAGAGGGCTCTAATCTTGATGATTTAAAAGACTACCGTCCTGGACTCAAAGCGGTAAAGGAACTTGAAATTGCCAGTCCCTTGGAGGAAGTAGGGTTTACCAAGGCTGAAGTTCGGCAAGGTGCCCGGGAGCTGGGGCTTTCCGTATGGAACAAACCATCTGAACCATGTCTTGCTACAAGAATACCCTTTAATATAGAAATTACTCAGGAAAAATTAAAAAGAGTCATGGTAGCAGAAAGGTTATTAAAAAACAATCTCCAAATTACCCAATTAAGAGTTCGTGACCATAACGGTCTAGCTCGAGTGGAAGTGGAAACTAAAGATTTAGATAAAGCTTTTTTAAAACGTGAAGATATAGTCAAGATTTTAAAAGCCGAGGGTTTTACTTATGTAACTATGGATTTAAGCGGGTATCGGACAGGGAGCATGAACCAGACTGGAGGAGAAGTCTAAATGCAAGAAAGAGAGCTAAGGAAATTACTTGAGGAAGTAAAAGCTGGTAACATGGAAATTGATGCGGCTATTAACGAGCTAAAAGATCTTCCCTTTAAGGACCTAGGATTTGCTAAAGTTGACTTTCATAGAGAATTGCGTCAAGGCCATCCTGAAGTAGTTTTTTGCCAGGGGAAAACACCGGAACAGATAAAAGAGATAGTCCAAGTCTTAGCCGAAAGGAGTAATAATATCCTGGCTACAAGAGCAGACGAAAAAGCTTATGAAGCTGTTAAAGAAATATTACCGGAAGCTCAGTATTTTAAATTAGCCCGAATTGTCAAAGTTAATGAACAAAAAGAGATAACAGGAAAAGGAACTATTTTAGTGGTAAGTGCAGGTACTGCGGATCTACCGGTAGCTGAAGAAGCAGTAATAACCGCAGAAGCCTTTGGTAATAAAGTCGAGCGTCTTTATGATGTGGGTGTAGCAGGTATACATAGACTTCTGGCTAATGTGGACAAGTTGAATGAAGCTCGAGTGATTATAGTAGTTGCCGGCATGGAAGGTGCTTTGGCTAGTGTAGTCGGTGGTTTGGTCAATATACCGGTAATCGCAGTTCCCACTAGTGTTGGTTATGGGGCCAGTTTTCATGGGCTTAGTGCTCTTTTAACTATGCTTAATAGCTGTGCCGCAGGAGTGGGAGTAGTAAATATTGATAATGGTTTTGGCGCGGCTCGCTTGGCAAGTGTGATAAATAGTTTATAAGTGTGTAAGTGCTTAAGTGATTTAGTGTGTAGGACGAAAAGCAAGAAAAAGAAAGGATTGTGAATGAATTTGGTTACAGCATATTTTAATTGTTCATCGGGAATTAGCGGGAACATGATCTTAGGCTCCTTTGTAGCCGCCGGATTAGATGTAGATGAATTTAAAACGGTTCTAAAAACATTACCCATTTCGGGGTATGAAATAGAAGTTAAAGATGTAGTAAAAATGGGGATAAGTGCCAAATATTTAGATGTATTGCTTTTAGATGAAAAACAGCCCCATCGGCATTTACACCATATTGAAACAATTATTAATGAGGGAGATTTACCCCAAGAAGTAAAAGTCCTGGCGTTAAAAATTTTTAGAAGATTGGCAGAGGCGGAAGCTAAAGTACATGGCAGCACTATTGAAAAGGTACACTTTCATGAAGTGGGAGCTGTGGACGCTATTATAGATATAGTGGGAGCAGCCTGGGGTATTTACAAAATGGGTATAACTAGAGTTTATTCATCACCTTTAAATGTAGGGCAAGGTACTGTCAAATGTGCCCACGGTTTGATGCCTATTCCCGCACCGGCTACCGCGGAACTATTAAAAGATGCTGTTACTTATTCCAACGATGTTAACGGAGAGTTGGTAACACCTACTGGAGCAGCGATAATCACTACTTTGACCTCCCATTTTGGTAGTCAGCCTCAGTTAAAGATTATCAAAAATGCTTATGGTGCCGGTACTTGGGATTTGCCGATACCAAATGTGGTGCGTTTAACCTTAGGAGAGGAAGTAGTAAAAGATACTATTTCTTTGAGTGATGAACAGGCTATGATTATCGAAGCAAATATTGATGATATGAACCCGGAATTTTACGAATATATTATGGAAAAACTTTTTAAAGCCGGAGCAGTAGATGTTTATTTCACTCCTGTGCAAATGAAGAAAAGCCGTCCGGGAACACTTATCTCTATAACCAGTAACTTAAAAGATCATACACCGCTAATTGATATTTTATTAAGAGAGAGTACCACTCTAGGTGTAAGAATGTATCCTGTCAATAGAGTAAAGTTATCTAAGGAATATCAAGAAACCGAAACTCCCTGGGGTAAGGTAAAAATGAAATTAGGCAAATTAAATAATGAAATATTTAATATTAAACCTGAATATAATGACTGCAAAGCTCTTGCCGAAAAGCACGGAATACCTTTGAAAGAGGTGTGGCAGTCAGCTTTTCAAGGGTATAGACCTGGGCAATCAAAAGAAAATTAAAAAAAGGGCTAGATTACCATTGACTTTAAGCCCAGACCCTAGTAGAATATACAATTGTGAGACGCAAAAAATGAGCCATTAGCTCAGTCGGCAGAGCACCTGACTTTTAATCAGGGTGTCCCGCGTTCGAGTCGCGGATGGCTCACCATTTTTTTGGCCCATTGGTCAAGCGGTTAAGACACCGCCCTTTCACGGCGGTAACAGGGGTTCGAGTCCCCTATGGGTCACCAATCAAGAAGCAAGAGGCCGGAAGCAAGAAGCAGGATATAGATAATCTGCATGCAGATTTGACAACATCTTGCTTCCTGCATCATGCATCCTGCTTCATGTAGGGGCGATTAGCTCAGCTGGGAGAGCACCTGCCTTACAAGCAGGGGGTCGGCAGTTCGATCCTGTCATCGCCCACCATTTTTCTGGCCCATTGGTCAAGCGGTTAAGACATCGCCCTTTCACGGCGGTAACAGGGGTTCGAGTCCCCTATGGGTCACCAATCAAGAAGCAAGAGGCCGGAAGCAAGAAGCAGGATATAGATAATCTGCATGCAGATTTGACAAAATCTTGCTTCCTGCATCCTGCCTCCTGAATGGAGCCGTAGTGTAGCGGTTAACATGTCGGCCTGTCACGCCGAAGATCGCGGGTTCAATTCCCGTCGGCTCCGCCATTTGCCTCGATAGCTCAGTCGGTAGAGCAGAG
>JBMNUR010000170.1:0-6471 GCA_050946395.1 Peptococcales bacterium | reverse complement strand
TTCGCACTTAAACACTTATTTCATTCACTTTTTCATCAACATGGGCCAAGCCCGAACAAGATCCTTGTTGGTCTTTACCTTCTTCAACCCATCAATAAGCATTTCAGCTACTTCAGCTGTATCTCCATTGGAAAAGGTTTTTCTAAACTGCCAGATGAAAGTTAGTTCTTCTTGGGATAAAAGCAATTCTTCTTTACGGGTACCTGATCTTTTTACATCAATGGCTGGGAAGATTCTCCGGTCAGCTAGTTTTCTATCTAAAATAAGTTCCATATTGCCGGTACCTTTAAATTCCTCAAAAATGACATCATCCATCCTACTGCCTGTATCTACTAAAGCAGTAGCTAAAATTGTTAAGCTGCCACCTTCCTCAATATTACGGGCGGCCCCGAAAAAACGCTTAGGTTTATGAAGAGCACTAGGGTCAACACCACCAGATAAAGTCCTGCCACTAGGAGGAATAACCAGGTTATAAGCCCTAGCTAATCGGGTTATACTGTCCATCAAAATAACTACATCTCTTTTATGTTCGACCAGTCTTTTAGCCCTCTCCAAAACCATTTCCGCAACTTTAACATGGTTTTCCGCCGGTTCATCAAAAGTGGAACTAATAACTTCACCTTTAACAGAGCGTTGCATATCGGTAACCTCTTCCGGACGTTCATCAATTAGTAAGATTAAAATTTCAATTTCCGGATGATTTTTTGATATACTATTAGCTATCTCTTTAATCAGTACAGTTTTGCCTGCTTTAGGCGGTGCTACAATAAGCCCTCTCTGTCCTTTACCTACGGGTGAGATAATATCTATTATTCGAGGTGAAATTTCTTCTTGACCAGTTTCTAGTTGGAGTTTTTTAAGGGGATAAATGGGGGTAAGTCCTTCAAAGTGAAGCCGTTCGGGAGATTTTTCTGGGGGGTCTCCATTAACTGTTTCCACACGTAGTAGTGCAAAATAACGTTCACCGTCTTTGGGTTTCCTGGCTATTCCAGCCACCCGATCCCCGGTTCGAAGGTCAAATTTTCGAATTTGGGAAGGCGAGATATAAATATCATCTTGACTGGGTAAATAAGCAAAAGGTCGCAAGAATCCATATCCATCAGGCATAATTTCCAAAACACCTTGAGCTTTAAGCTGTCCGTCGTTTTTAGTGCTAGCCTTTTGTATTTCAAAAATTAGCTCTTTTTTTCTCAGTTTAGAATAGCCCGTTAATTCCATTTCTCGAGCCATTTTATAGAGCTCAGCAATGGTTTTTGCTTCTAGCTCCTCAATATTAAAAGCCACTTGGATACCTCCTTATGAAAATCGCCTTCGGCGATTTTTAGGTTTTCACTTCGTTAGGTCAAGGTTTCGCTTCACTAGGTTAAGAATAACACTTTAGGGAAAGGAGACACACCTCTATTAAAATTCAATTTTTGTTGAGGAATGTCCCCAATCAAGGCTCCGCTAGGTTAAGACTTTTATTCTTAATATTAACTCAACCTTTAACCCGCCCGTTAGGGCATTATCCTTCCATTTTTACATACTTTGGTTTTTTGGCAAAGAAATGTTGGGCTTCTATAAAACGTACTGTACCGGTTTGGCCTCGCATTACAACTGTATGGGTCGTGGCCCGATCCTGATAAAAACGTACACCTTTAAGCATATCACCATCAGTAATGCCACTTGCAGCGAAAATAACATCATCACTTTTCACAAGATCATCTAGAGTTAAAATCCTATTGATATTTTCGATGCCCAATTTATGGGCTCGGGCAATTTCAGCATCATTTTCCGGTACTAGTCTACCCTGCATATCACCACCTATACACCGTAGGGCAGCCGCCGCTAAAACACCCTCAGGTGCGCCCCCAATACCCATTACCATGTCTACTCCCGATTCAGGGAAAGCGGTAGCAACTGCGGGTGAAACATCACCATCAGTAATAAGTTTAATCCTTGCCCCCAACTTTCTAAGGGCCTTTATTTGTTTTTCGTGACGAGGCCGGTCAAGTAGTACTACTGTAACATCTTCTACTTTTTTTCCTAAAGCTTTAGCTACATTAATTACGTTTTCTTCAACACTATATTCTAAGCTTATAACACCTTTTGCTGCTGGACCTACAGCAATTTTTTCCATATACATGTCTGGTGCATGAAGTAAACAGTTTTCCTCAGATACCGCTAAGACGGAAATAGAGCCGTTCATCCCTTTAGCAACAAGGTTTGTGCCTTCCAAAGGATCTACCGCAATGTCAACTTTGGGTCCTCTACCCAGGCCTACTTTCTCGCCAATATATAACATGGGAGCTTCATCCATCTCCCCTTCACCAATGACAACCGTACCCTCAATAATGATAGTATCAAACATGGCACGCATAGCTTTAACTGCTGCATCATCTGCGGCTATTTTGTCTCCTCTACCCATCCAGCGAGCGGAATTTAAAGCAGCAGCCTCTGTAACCCTGGCGAATTCCAAGGCTAATTCACGATCCATGGATAATCTCCTCCTAATATTAGTAGCTAGTGAAAGCGTGTGGACAGGGTCATCCACCCTACACATTTTTGACTTGTTCCCAATCTTTAAGGAAACTTTCGAGTCCCAAATCTGTCATGGGGTGTTTTGCCATTTGTAACAATAACTTATATGGAACAGTTGCTATATCTACACCTAATTTTGCTACTTGTAATGCATGGACAGGATGCCTTACACTGGCCGCAATAATCTCAGTTTCATAAGTATAATTGGCAAAAACCTGACAAACATCTTCAATAAGATCGATACCATTATAGCTAAAATCATCCAACCGGCCAATGAAAGGACTTACATATGTTGCTCCAGCATTAGCAGCTAAAATAGCCTGATTAGCTGTAAAAATCAGTGTTGCATTAGTTTTAATGCCTTTAGTTGAGAGCACTTTAATAGCTTTTAAGCCCTCTGGAACTAAGGGAATTTTTACAACTATGTTCTTGTGTATTTTAACCAATTCCTGGGCTTCTTTAATCATTTCTTCTTTTGTTATGCCCACTACCTCAGCACTAATCGGTCCATCAATAATTCCGGCAATCTCAGTAATCACTTCATGAAAATTCCGTCCTTCTCTGGCAATCAAGGTTGGATTTGTCGTAACACCACAGATAACACCAAGTTCCACCGCCTTTTTGATTTCGTCCACATTAGCGGTATCTAGGAAAAGTTTCATATACTTGACCTCCTAAATTAGTAACTGGTGACTAGTTAGTCTATAGACGATAGTCGATGCCGATAGACTTTTTTCTGTCATCCAACTTTCCATCTTTTTACCCTTTATTACTACTTCCAAATAAACGGATTTTTTCCCTTACTATGGCGGTCATTTCTTCACGAGCGGGGCCTAAGACTTTTCTCGGATCTATTTCCTCGGGATTCTTAGCCAGAGCATCCTTAACCCCTTTCATGAAGGCCTCCCTAATATTAGTATCAATATTTACTTTGCGAACACCAAGTTTGATAGCCATTTGAATGTCTGCGTCAGGTACACCGGAAGAGCCGTGAAGAACAATAGGGATATTTACTAATTTCTTAATTTTCTCTAGCCGTTTAAAATCTAATTCAGGTTTGCCTTTATATTGCCCATGAGCAGTACCGATTGCTATAGCTAGTGAACCTACTCCAGTAGCATCCACAAAAGTCTTTGCCTCTTCGGGGTCAGTAAACATAGCTTCTTTGTCAGAAACAATTATATCATCTTCAGTTCCACCAATTTTCCCCAGCTCGGCTTCAACGGAAATACCCAAAGGCCGGGCTATTTCCAGCACTTTATTGGTGATAGCAATGTTTTCTTCTAGGGGTAATTTAGAACCATCAATCATTACTGAAGAAAACCCATAACGAATACATTTAACTACCTGTTCAAAACTAGTTCCATGATCAAGATGTAGGGCAACAGGAATACTTACACTATCTGCTGCTACTTCTACCAGCTTAACTATGTAATCCAACCCTGCATATTTGATTGCCCCTTGGCTAGCTTGAATTATAACCGGGGATTTCTCCGCTTCTGCTGCTTCAACTATCGCCTGAACAATTTCCATGTTATTACAATTAAAGGCACCAACTGCATACCCTTCCTGTTCTGCCTTCTTTAAAAGCACATCAACACTAACTAATGGCATTAATATTCCCCCTTTTTAAATTATGCGCAGCAAAGCTGCGCAAGGTTGAGGTTTCGCTTCACTAGGTTAAGGTTGAGGAAAACCTCAGCCTCAACCTTAACCTGCTTCATTTATGACGCAATATTTAATTATTATACACTAATATTTGTTATTTTATTTCTTGACTCGAGTGGGCTTCCTAGGCTTTTTGCCATCAATATATTTGAAGCTTCCTTCTGTCAATACCACTTCATTTAAATGTCGAACAATTTCCCAATCTTTAAAGGTTTCTGCAAAGATTATACCCGAGGCCCCACAGTCATTACAATGTAGTTCCATTCTATCGGGATATACTTCAACCTCCAAATTATGATTGTTACAACTACAATAAAGGCGGCCGGATTCAGCTATCTTGTGTAAGTGTTCTAAAACCTTGTACATTATTTCCGGATAATTAAAGTATTCTCCATACCCTAATTCCTCGGCCATTTCTTGGACTGATTTGTCCATATTTTGAACATTTTTTCGGACAACTTCCCTGGAACCTATAAAACCAATCTCCACTCCAGTCTCTTCACAAACTAAAGTTAAAAGATTGCCCGACCATATTTTTTTATAATTAAATGCAAAAAAGTGTGTATCTTCACACATGCTACATTCAACTTCTAACCAATATGTTTTACCATTATTACGTCCCATAGAAAGAAGGTTTCCGCCACATTGACATTTTAATATAGCTACATCTGTGCCGCTCATGCTAAAACGGGATAAAGCGTAAAAATCCATTTTACCGCACTTTGGACATCTAAGAGCGACAGTCGTATATGTTGATATAACCATAGTGGCTTCCCTCCTTACTACTATTAAGTGTGTTAGTGTTTAAGAAAAAATATCCTCTAATACTTAAGCACTTAGGCACTTAATCACTCATTTGTGATTTATTCTTTCTCTAAAAAGTATTTAAAATCCTTCATTAACCTAAGAATTTTGCAATATTTCATCTACCATCGTAACAAGTTTATCTAAATCAAAAGGTTTACTAACAAAACCGGAAATATCTTTATCATTAATTAGATAATTTTCATCATAGGCAGTCATTAAAAGTATCTTCGGCTTAAACTTCATCTTTTTTATTGAAGAAATTGTATCAGGGCCATTTAAAACCGGCATTTTCATATCTATGATTACTAAATCCGGTTTCCATGACTCCACAAGTTCAAGTGCCTGTTGACCGTTTTCGGCTTCTTTGACATCATATTTTTCAAAAACAAGAGTTAAAAGTGTACGAATGCCATATTGGTCATCAACAATAAGAATTTTCTCGCTCTTACTCATAGAACCCCTCCATTAGTGACTAACACTGTTACAAGCCACTAGTCTATCGTCGATGGTCAATAGACTTTAATTCTAACGTTATACTGTATTTTTATTCTTCTTAAATACTCATATTCCTGCAATACAAATATGAAAGGTTATTGAAAAAGTGGATAAAACTAGAAGAGTAATTCCTGGTGGGTGTTAGTCATATGATGAAGTTCCTCTGACCAATTCATATTTTTCACTTATTCTACTTATTTGTTGCGGTTTTCCATCTTTAAGATAAACTTTGGGCAATTCGGGACTAATATTTGTCCTTCTACCCGGCAGCTCAACAATATCTCCCACCTGAATATCAGGAATAGTACTTACATCTAAAACTGTCTGCTGCATACCCACTTTCCCTAAAACAGGGACATCTTTATCTCGCACTCTTGCATATGTTCTGACACGGTGATGATCAAAATAACGCAAAAGAGTTTTACCTATAACCTTAACTAAATCTATGAAACCTTTAGGTCGAGGAATAGGTTCAACAGAAAAACCGTGATGAAAACCTATAGGAACAATAGCTGTTTTGGCTGGGGCTTTTAAGATATAACTCCGCTCATAACCGATGGAGTGGTCTCGTGGCAATTCATTAATATAAGTAATTTGCCCTTTTAAACTCCAGGCTTTTTGTAAATGACCTTGAAATTCTCGCTGCCCTGCTACCTCTTGGCCATAAAGAATAGTTCCCGCTCTTACCATATCAAGATGCATTTCCGGAAATTTCACAAAGGCTGCACTATTACAAATATGTTTAAGAGGTGGATTAAAGCCATGGGATTTTAAAAAGTCAATGGCTTTTGTAAATTCGCTAAATTGTTTTTTGCTAAAAGAATTGTCTGACCACATACTGGTAGCCAGATGGGAGTAGACACCTTCAAAAGTAGTATCGTTATTATTCCTCATGATTTCCACGAATTTAGCTAATTGATCATATTTTAAGCCCGTTCGCCCCAAACCTGTTTCCACCTTAAGATGAAAGGTAAATTTAAG
>JBMNUR010000169.1:0-6511 GCA_050946395.1 Peptococcales bacterium | reverse complement strand
TTGGTAGTGAAGATTTTATTTCTAAGGCTCGTAAATATCGAAAAATGCTAGGTGGGGGTTTAAGACAGGCCGGTATTTTAGCGGCGGCAGGAATTTATGCTTTAGAAAATTTAGTGGCAAGATTAAAGGAAGATCATCAAAACGCTACAAGACTTGCTAAGGCTTTAAATGAACTGCCTGGTCTTAGTGTTCCCTTGGAAACTGTTCAGACAAATATTGTAATGGTTGATATTAATCATCCTAAACTTAATGCAATTGAAAGTGTAAAAGTATTACAAAACAAGGGTATATTAGTAAATAATACTACACAGACTCGTTTAAGATTTGTTACCCATCGGGATGTAAGTTGTGATGATATTGAAGTTGTTATTAAGGCCATGAAAGAGATCTTCTCTTAGGTGATAATAATGAATTTATTTAGTAACGTAAAAAAAGACCATCTTAAAAAGAATGCTCCTTTAGCTGTAAGGATGCGACCGAAAGATTTAGATGAGCTTATTGGGCAGGCACATATTCTGGGGCCTGGAAAGCTTTTGCGAAGGGCTATTGAAAGTGATCGGCTTAGTTCAGTGATCTTTTATGGGCCACCTGGTTCAGGTAAGACAACAATTGCTAATATTATTGCCCAAAAAACCCGTGGCCACTTTGTAAAAATTAATGCTGTCACAGCAGGTGTCCAAGATATTCGCAAGCTTATTACCGAAGCAGAAGAAAGGTTAAGTTATTACCAACAACACACAATAGTTTTTATTGATGAAATACATCGATTCAACAAAGCTCAACAGGATGTTCTTTTACCTGTAGTTGAAAATGGAGTTATTATTTTAATAGGTGCAACTACAGAAAATCCGTATTTTACTATTAATTCTGCTCTTCTTTCTAGATCATTAATCTTTGGTCTTAACTCTTTGGATGAAGATGATATTATTAAAATTCTAAAAAGTAGTATTGAGGATAAAGAGCGAGGTTTAGGAAATTATAAGTTTGAGATAACCGAGGATTCTTTAATACATTTAGCAACATATGCCCAGGGTGATGCTAGAAAAGCTTTAAATGGCTTAGAACTGGCGGTTATTTCTACAGAACCCGGAGAAGATGGTATCAGAAAAATTACCTTGGAAACAGTTGAAGAATCCATACAAAAACCCGCGGTTTTATATGATAAAACCGGCGATCAGCATTATGATGTAATTTCTGCTTTTATTAAAAGCATGCGCGGCTCTGATCCACAGGCTACTCTCCATTATTTAGCGAGAATGTTGGAGGCTGGAGAAGATCCCCGGTTTATTGCTCGTCGTATTATTGTTCACGCTGCGGAAGACGTGGGTCTTGCAGATCCCCAAGCCCTAATAATTGCCCAAAGTGCTGCACAGGCATTTGAATTTATCGGTCTTCCCGAAGGAAGGCTCATTTTAGCACAGGCGGCTCTTTATGTTGCTCTCGCACCTAAAAGCAACTCTGTTTTACTGGGAATTGATAGTGCTTTAACCGACATAAGAAAAGATGAAATAGGTGCTGTACCATCCCATTTACGGGATGGTCACTATAATGGTGCAAAAAAATTAGGTCATAGTGAAGGGTACTTGTATCCTCATGATTATCCAGGCCATTTTGTAAAGCAGCAGTATTTACCGGATAATTTATTAAATAAAAAATACTATACTCCTGGAAATGAAGGTTACGAAGGCAAAATCCTTTCTATTAATCACTATTATAATAAAAATAAAAAATCAGAGTAATTTACTCGGAAATAAATATTGACTGAAGGGGTATAGGTATGATATTTTAAAAATGAAAACCAAGTAAAGTACTAGGAAATAAGTTGAGGTGATGATGTGAAACTATCAACAAAAGGTAGGTATGGGGTTAAAGCTATGTTTGATTTAGCTCAAAACTATGGTAGCGGCCCTATTCCTTTAAATAATATCGCCCAGCGTAATAATATTTCTGAACACTATTTGGAACAATTAATAGCGGTTTTAAGAAAGTCTGGTTTAGTAAAAAGTGTAAGAGGTTCTCAAGGTGGGTATACACTTAGTAGATCACCGGAAACAATTACCATTGGTGATATTATTCGAGTTTTAGAAGGGCCAATAGCTCCTGTGGATTGTGTCAGTGAAGATGAACCGGAACATTGTGATAATGCAGACTTTTGTATTACCAGGAATATCTGGGCTAAAGTAAGAGATAGTGTTTCACAAGTTTTAGATTCGATAACCCTAGCCGATATGGTTGAGGATGCAAAAAAACTCCAGGAAGATAGTTATATGTATTATATCTAAGGTATAGGAGATGATTTAATGCGGAAAGTTTATTTAGATCATAGTGCTACTACCCCGGTACGGTCGGAAGTTGCCCAATTAGTTAACAAATATCTTACTGAAATCTTTGGTAATCCCTCCAGTGTACATGCCTTTGGACGAGAAGCCAGAAAAGGCGTGGAAAACGCCAGAGAACAAATTGCTTCTTTAATTAATGCTAGACCTCAGGAAATATTTTTTACTAGTGGTGGAACAGAAGCTGATAATATGGCTATAATCGGTGCAGCAATGGCTAACCAAAGTAAAGGTAAACATATTATTACTACTCAAATTGAACATCATGCTGTTTTAGATTCTTGTAAATATTTACAGCGGCAAGGCTTTGAAGTAACATATTTACCTGTAGATCTAGATGCCAATATTGATATAAATCAACTAAAAGACGCTATTCGGAATGATACCATTTTAATTACTATGATGCATGTCAATAATGAAGTTGGTACTATTTTACCAATTAAAGAAGTAGGGCAAATCGCCAAAGAAAAAGGTATTCTTCTCCATGTAGATGCTGTGCAAAGTTTTGGTAAAATTCCTATTGATGTAAACGAAATGAATATTGATTTACTTTCGGCATCCGGCCATAAAATATATGCTACTAAAGGAATTGGTTGTCTATATTTACGTAAAGGCACCAAATTATCGCCCTTACTTTATGGAGGTTCCCAAGAACGCAAACGGCGTCCAGGAACGGAAAATGTGCCTGGAATAGTAGGTTTTGGTCTAGCCGCTGAACTAGCCGGACAGGAAATGAAAGCTGAAGCAGAGAGATTAACTTTTTTAAGGGATAAGTTGATTGCCGGAATTCTTGAGAAAATTCCTCATTCCCAATTAAACGGACATAAGAGTAACCGTTTACCAGGTCATGTTAATGTTAGTTTACATTATATTGAAGGAGAAAGTCTTTTATTAATGTTGGATATGAAAGGTATTGCAGCATCTAGTGGTTCTGCTTGCACATCTGGGTCCTTAGATCCTTCCCACGTTTTAATGGCTATGGGACTATGTCATGAGGTTGCTCATGGTTCATTAAGATTAACCCTAGGTAAAAGTACTACAGAAGAAGATATAGATTATGTTTTAGAAGTACTGCCGGAAATTGTTGAGAAATTAAGAGCTATGTCACCTTTATATAACTCTATAAAATTGGAAAATAGAGAGGAGTGTTCTAAATGTACACTGACAAGGTAATGGATCATTTTACAAATCCTAGAAATGTTGGAGAAATCGAAAATGCCAGTGGTATTGGTGAAGTAGGTAATGCTAAATGCGGAGATATCATGAGAATATATTTAGATATTGAAGATAATATTATTAAAGATGTTAAATTTAAAACATTTGGTTGTGGGGCGGCAATAGCAACTAGTAGTATGGCTACTGAACTAGTTAAAGGCAAAACCATCGAAGAAGCTTTAAAACTTACCAATAAAGCAGTAGCTGAAGCTTTAGGAGGTTTGCCACCGGCAAAAATGCATTGCTCCAACTTGGCAGCTGATGCTTTGCACAAAGCTATCGAAGATTACCAGAAAAGAAATTTGCTTTAAGGCTATATTTTAGGTCGGTCGATAGTCATTAGACCATAGACTATTGACCATAGGCTAGCTCCAAATATGAACCCCAAATTCTTATAAAGGTTGTGTAAACTGTAATGGCCTCTAAAGGAACAGTTGTTGTGGGTATGAGCGGTGGAGTAGATAGTTCTGTTGCTGCTTATCTTTTAAAGGAACAAGGATATAATGTTATTGGAGTTACTATGCAGATTTGGCCAGCCGACCAAGAAGATATGAAGGAAAATGTAGGAGGTTGTTGTTCCTTATCTGCTGTTGATGATGCTCGAAGAGTAGCTGATAAATTAGATATTCCTTTTTATGTCATGAATTTTCGTGATTTATTTGAAATTGAAGTAATAGATTATTTTACTCAGGAATATTTAAAAGGTAGAACTCCTAATCCTTGCATCGCCTGTAATAAAAAAATAAAATTTGAGGGTTTTTTAACCAAAGCCAGAACTTTAGGTGCCGATTTTGTTGCTACAGGCCACTATGCCCAGTTATTTTTTGATGAAAATAAACAAAGATATATTCTAAAAAAAGCTAAGGATCAATTAAAAGATCAAACCTACGCTCTTTATAATTTTACTCAAGAACAAATGGCTCATACTTTATTACCTTTGGGAAATTATGAAAAACCTCAAATTAGGGAGATTGCGGCCAATATTGGCTTAAGAGTTGCAAACAAGCCTGATAGCCAAGAAATTTGCTTTGTTCCTGATAATAATTATAAAAATTTTATTGAGAATCGGGTAGGTTCAGAAAAATTTAAACCAGGTCCTTTTTTGGATACGGAAGGTAATAGGGTAGGAACCCATGAAGGCTTAGCAAATTATACTGTTGGTCAAAGAAAAGGACTAGGTTTGGCTTTAGGTTACCCTGTATATGTAATCAGTCTAGACGTAGAAAAGAATGCTGTGATAGTTGGAAAAGATGAGGAAGTATTTAAAAAACAATTAATTGCTAATAATAATAATTATATTTTATTTGATAGATTAGAGAGTGAAATTCAGGTAGAAGCAAAAATTAGATATTCCGCTCGGCCCGCTTTAGCTACTCTTAAACCATTAAAAAATGGTGAGGTGTTAGTTAATTTTAAGGAGGCTCAAAGAGCTATAACACCTGGACAGGCAGTTGTTTATTACCAAGGTGACTATGTGGTTGGCGGTGGAACAATAGTAAAAGGAATTTAACATGCACTTTAAGTGCATGTTTTCTTTATTTTTGGGCAAAAATATATCATAAGAGTATTTAAGGAGGTTAGGCAAAATTGCGTAAAGTATCGGAACTTATAAATTTGCCTATTATTAACCTAACCTCGGGTATTCAAATTACAAAAGTCACTAATGTAATCTTAAATGCAGATAATGATATTTTAGAAGGTTTTATTTGCGATAATAAACTATTACCTTTAGAAAAAATTAAAAATATAGGTAAAGATGCCATTATGGTTGAAGCCAATGATATTGCATTGCTTTTAGAACCTATGAACGCACATGTAAATGCGCCCCTTTTTTTACCAAATTATATTGAAAATACTCCTATTGTTACGGAACAAGGTAAATATATAGGTATAATTGGGGATGTTTTAGTTGAGAGTAATACAGGTAAAATTATCGGGTATGAAGTTTCCGATGGATTACTAAAAGATCTGGTAAAAGGTAGGAGTATTATCACTGTTTCCCAGATAATCACTTATGGAGAGGATGCAATAGTTATTAATGATGATTAAGGAGATGCATTATTATGCAACACAATTGTCCTGTTTGTAATAGCCGAGCTGTAGGAAGGGTAGGTAATGACCAATTTTATTGTTGGGATTGCTTTGTGGAATATAGTCAAATAGGAAATGCTTTAAAAATATATGATATCGCCGAAGATGGTTCTTTAGAAGAACTGGAAATGGCTGATGTAGATGCCTCTTTATATTAAGAAGGGAGGTGAATAATAGTGCGGCGCTTTGTTAACGGAATATTAGTAGGCAGCTTATTAGGTGGAATGTTGGGGTTATTTGCCAACAATAATTTTAAGCCGCAAAGAAAAAATTTAATGCGTAGAACTAAAAAAATGTCAAAACAAGCCTCGAGAGTTTTAGGGGAAGTAACCCATGACTTCACAAGATTAATGAAAAAAAGATGAGCAGCTTAGGCTGCTTTTTTATACTGTTTCCTTAATACTTTGCCAATTACCAAAGCAATAAGGAATGCGATATACTATAGAGAATTTTTTAAAAGGGGTGGGCAATCAATTGGGTAAAATAAATAAGAGAAGAATTGCCCGCATTAGTATTTCAGCACTTTTATTTTTCTTATTTATATATTTTTTTGTTTTAATTTTTCCAGTTATAACACCTTTTTTTATTGCTTTCTTATTAGCTTATCTTTTAGATCCTATAGTTGATTTTCTAGAAGAAAAAGGTATCAATAGAACAGTGGCCATATTTTTAATTTACTTTACTTTAATAATATCTACTACTATGGGAATTATTTATGGATTACCTAAGATAGTGGGGGAGTTAAATAAATTTGGAGAAGCAATTCCGATTTATACGGAACAAATCGAACAATATGTTAATATATTTCAAAAGAATTATAGTAAGGTGGATATACCGGAAAGTATTAGAATAATTACTGATGATAGTAT
>JBMNUR010000168.1:0-6567 GCA_050946395.1 Peptococcales bacterium | reverse complement strand
CAATAAGCTTAGAGATTACTGAATACCTATTTAATTGTTTTTGAGACATAAGATAATGCACCTCGTTCTTCATAGTGACATTTTATCGGAATAACTACGAGGTGACATTATCACAGAATAAACACATAAAATGCTAAATACCTCTTGACATTTAAAAATTACAACGTATAATCTATTTAACTAAATTATTCAAAAACGTTGACTGAGAAGAAGTAAGAACTGGAAAATTCCTTACAGAAAGCTACCGGGTGATGAGAGGTGCAAGGAATAATGTTCTGAATACATCTCAAGAGTTGCTCACCGAAAGGGAATATCCCAAGTAGACTGATGCCGGGGACCTGCACCCGTTATAGTGCTAGAGTATAAATACAAGATCTTTTGTATCGTACTTGATAAGGTTGGTATTGTGAGATGCCAATAAACTAAGGTGGTAACACGGGAATAACCCGTCCTTTGACTATTCAAAGGACGGGTTTTTGTTTTTGAGCCACACGAAGGAGGCGATTTATCTGGAATCAGATTATTTTTATATAAAATCAAACTCAGAGGAACTACAAAGACCATGAAAATAGCTACGAAAGACTGCCACGCCTATCGGCTCGCAATTTTCATCCGCTATCCGCACCACGATAAACGAAATGTTCCTTGTCATATGAGCGTTAGTGAAGCAATCCCGCCTTTACGTGATTATCTCCACAACCGGGATCGCCACGTCGCTATCGCTCCTCGCGATGACAGAATAGCGACTTCTTTCATACCATGACAGATCTTGTCACACCCACAACTAGACGACCAGACGAATTGGCGAATAAGCGAATAAACGAAAATGGAGGAATGTTAAAATGGCAAATGTTAAATTTTTTAGTGGAGAACAAATTCCCTTAGAAATGCATAAAGTACGGATTGTGCAAAAATTAGAGCTTCCCACCATAGAGCGTCGGCTTGCGGCAATAACAGAAGCCGGTAATAATACTTTTCTCTTGCAAAACAAAGATGTCTTCATGGATATGCTTACAGATAGCGGAGTCAATGCCATGAGCGATCGACAGCAGGCAGCCATGTTAATGGCTGATGATAGTTATGCCGGTAGCGAAACTTTTACCAGACTGGAAAAGAAACTCCAAGAGATTTTTGGTATGGAATTTTTTCTACCCACTCATCAAGGAAGAGCTTGCGAAAATATTCTTGCTCAAGCACTGGTTAAACCAGGTACAATTGTGCCCATGAATTACCATTTCACTACTACTCAGGCTCATATTAATGTCAATGGTGGTACTGTTGAAGAAATCGTCAGTGACGCAGGACTGGAAATTACCAGTAGTAATCCTTTTAAAGGAAATATGGATATTGACAAATTAAATGCCTTAATCGCGCAACATGGTCGGGAAAAAATAGCCTTTGTTCGTATGGAAGCAGGTACAAACCTTATTGGCGGCCAGCCTTTTTCCCTAAAAAACTTAAGTGATGTTCGGCATGTTTGTGATCAACATGACCTTTTACTTATACTTGATGCAAGCTTACTGGCCGATAATTTGCATTTTATCAAAACCCGGGAAGAACAATGTAAAAACATGAGCATTCGAGAAATAACCCAAAGAATGGCTTCCCTTTGTGATATTATTTATTTTTCCGCTCGCAAACTAGGTTGTGCTCGGGGTGGAGGAATCTGTATTAGAAATGAGCAAATCTTTAAAGGGATGCGGGAACTAATAACCCTTTATGAAGGATTTCTTACTTATGGTGGTATGTCTGTCAGAGAGATGGAAGCAATAACCATCGGTCTTGAAGAAACAATGGATGAAGATATGATTAGCCAAGGGCCTCAATTTATCGCCTTTATGGTTGATGAACTTGCGAAAAGAGGTATTCCAGTTGTAACTCCTCCCGGGGGTTTGGGGTGTCACGTGAATGCCTGGGAGTTTTTAAGCCATATCCCTCAAGAGCAATATCCGGCAGGAGCATTATCGGTAGCATTTTATATTGTCAGTGGTGTACGGGGCATGGAACGTGGCACACTATCAGAACAAAGAAATCCCGATGGTAGTGAAAAGCTTTCCAATATGGAACTTTTGAGATTAGCTATGCCCAGAAGGGTCTATACCCTTTCTCAAGTAAAATACGCCATTGACCGAATCACTTGGCTATTTGAAAATCGCCACTTAGTAGAAGGGCTCAAGTTTACCGAAGAACCCAAAACCCTTAGGTTTTTCTTTGGTCGGTTAGAACCTGTTTCCAATTGGCAAGAAAAACTTGTTGCCCAATTTCGCAAAGACTTTGGTGATAGTCTATAAGGCAACTTGAATCACGGAAAGGGCAAGTGAGATTGTCCTTCTGAGCGTAGCAGGTATCGAAGATCCTACAGTGGTTCCTCCTGCTGATGTTAAGCAATTTTTTTCTTGAATTTTAGCGTACTGGCAATTAACAGTACAACTGAGAAAACTAATAAAGAAATAACTTGGCCTACTAAATAAGAAAAACCAATTCCCTTGAGGACAATGCCCCTAATGATATCCAGGTAATAAGTAAGAGGAATCAAGTTGCTAAGATAATAAATGAAACGGGGCATTGCATCCCTGGGAAACATGAAACCGGACAACATTATGCTAGGTAACATAACAAAAAAGCCCATCTGCATAGCTTGCATCTGAGTTTTGGCCACATTGGAAATTAAGATCCCCAGACCTAAAGAGGCTGTAATAAAGAAAAGTGTCAATAGATAAAGTTCTAAAAGACTGCCTTTAATAGGTACTCCAAATACGGTAACTCCGATAATAAGGGCAACTGTTATTTGCAAATAGCCTAAAACAATATAGGGTAATATTTTGCCAATCATTAACTCTATGGATTTAATAGGTGTAACCATTAATTGCTCTAAGGTACCTTTTTCCCTTTCCCGAACGATACCCATAGAAGTTAAAAGAACCATAGTCATAGTAACCACAACACCCAAAATAGCCGGTACCATATAATAAGCTGTTATACCATCAGGATTATACCAAGGACGTACCCTAATGTCATAAGGTGGACCCGCAAGCTTTACTTTTTGAGTAAGTATCTCTTGGGACTTAATAAGTCCAATAGAATTAGCTATAGCGATAGCTTGGTTAGCTACCATATTATCACTGGCATCAACCAGGACCTGGACTTGGGCCGGGACACCCCTATTAACACTACTTGCAAAATCCGGAGGAAAAACGATTCCTACCTTTGCCTCCCCACTATCAATCATTTTATTGACTTCACTATAGCCATTTGCTACGTATTTAATGTCAAAGTAACCGGAAGCACTAAAAGATTCAAGTAAAGCCCTGCTTTCCCCGGATAATGACTGATCAAATACAACGGTAGGTATATGTTTTACTTCCGTTTGAATGGCAAAACCAAATAGTAATAACTGAACTAAAGGAATCATAAATACCAGGCCTAAAGTCATCTTATCCCGACGCATTTGGAGAAATTCTTTTCGTAATACCGCGAAAATTCTATGCATTAAGATCACCTACTCTCTGGCGTTTGGTTAAGGCTATAAATACATCTTCTAAAGAAGGAATTATAGCTCTCGGCTCAACACCGGTAAAATCACGTAAATTCTCGAGATATTTTTCTTCATCCAATAAAACATGAAGTAAAGGTCCATGGATAGTACATTCTTTGACATAAGGCAAATCTTGAATAATCCCTATTTGTTCCATAGCTTGGGGAATAGCTAATTCCACCAAAAAACCTTCAAGGGTGTTTCTCTTGAGATAATCCGGTGTATCTACAGCAATGAGCTTCCCTTTAGAAATAAAGGCGATTTTGTGACAGCGTTCAGCTTCATCCATAAAATGAGTTGTTACCATAACTGTTGTACCTTTATTAGCTAATTCCTGAATAATATTAAAAAACATCCTCCGGCTAGTGGGACTGACACCGCTTGTAGGTTCATCCAAAAAGACAATACGGGGACGGGCAATTATAGCACAACTTAAGGCTAACCGCTGCTTCCAGCCACTACTTAGGTGGCCGACCAGTTCTTTTTCCCGCCCTAGTAAACCAGCCAAAGCTAATAACGCCTCAATCCGCTCAAACCTAGTTCTCCAGGGAATACTATAGATACCTGCATAAAAGCTTAAATTCTCCAGTACTGTTAGATCATCATAAAGACTAAACTTTTGGGACATGTACCCAATCTCGCTCTTAATTTTTTCTGTTTCCTTTAGAAGATCATATCCCAGGATGGTAGCTGACCCGCCGGTAGGCTCTAAAATACCACACAGCATCCTGATGGCTGTTGATTTTCCGGCACCATTTGGTCCTAAAAAACCATAAATTTCACCGGGCCTAATTTTAATATTAAGTTTATCCACGGCAGTAAAATTGCCAAATTTTCTGGTTAAATCCTGAGTCTCTACAACATAGTCCATCAGAACACCTCTTTTTCGGCCACAGATACAAAAATATCATCCATAGAAGGCCTAATTCTCTGAAGTGACTTTATATTTAGACCTTGCTTTTCTAGAACTTTGCGCACTCCTTCAATTTGGATATTTTCCTGTAGTACCAAATGATAACGGTCCCCAAAAAAATAAATGTCCTCAACGCCAGGTAAATTTTCTAGAAGTATCGATTCTGTCACATGGGCCTCTAATTCTAGAATAATAAAAGGAAAATCTTCTTTAAGCTTCTCGGGTGAGTCTACTTTGACAATCTTACCTTGATCGATAAAGGCTACCTTAGTACAAAGTTCTGCTTCATCCATATAAGGTGTAGAAGTTAAAATTGTCATACCTTCCTTATTAAGCCCATAAAGAATTCGCCAAAACTCCTTACGGGACTCAGGATCAACTCCATAAGTAGGCTCATCTAAAACTAATATTTGGGGGCGAGTCACTAGGGCACAAGTAAGGGCCAGTTTTTGTTTCATGCCACCCGAGAGATTATCAGCAAAACGTTTCTTAAATTCAATGAGATTGGTGATTTCTAATATTTCATCCGCTCTTTTATTAATAACTTTTTTATCTAACTTATACATAGAACCAAAAAAGTGAATATTCTCCATAACCGTTAAATCACCATAAAGGCTAAAACGCTGGGGCATATAACCTAGGTTTTCCCTTTCTAAAAGTTTATCAGGTGCAACACCCAGGATTTTTACCTCTCCTTGATCAGGAGTTATGAGTCCACAAATCATTCGAATTAAAGTAGTTTTACCAGCCCCATCTGGACCAACTAGCCCGCAAATTTCTTGCTTACTAACGGATAAATCTACCCCTCTAACCGCCTCATGTAAACCAAAGGACTTCCTTACCTGGGTAACTTTAATCATTTTCTATACCTCTTGAAAAAACTACATCGGCAGGCATACCAGGTTTTAAAATACCGCCTTCGCTATTTATTCTTATTTTTACTGCAAATACTACATTTGTTCGTTCCTTTTTGGTTTGAATGGTTTTAGGGGTAAATTCCCCTTTAGTTGCTATTTCTTCCACAACGCCCGAAAAGCTTTGAGATATGCCGCTTACTGTAAAATCAACCTTCTGACCTAAAGTTATATGAGGTAGGTCATCAGTAGGAATGTAAACTTTTATCCACAGGTCATCCAAATTAACAATAGTAGCTATTGCAGCTCCCGGTGTAACATATTCCCCCAATTCGTAATTTTTCGATAAAACTACACCCTCTGAAGGTGAATAAATGTTAAGATCCATAAGCATCGCGTCCGTAGCTTTTAAAATAGCTTTATTTCGTTCCACTTCTATCTCAGCGGCATTTATTAATTCTTTCCGATTTCCAGAGGCTAAAAGATTAAAACGTGCTTCAGCGGATTGAACTTGATTTTTATTGATTTCCCAGGCTGCTTGAGCCTTTTCCAGCTCCACTTGAGTAGCGGCTCCTGCTTTAAATAAAGTCTCTAGTCTTGCAACTTCATCCGTGGTTCTTTGAAAATTAACTTTCGCTATATTCACATTGGCCTCGGCCTCTTTTATTTCTTCACTTCTTGCCCCTGACTGTAGGTCTTTTAGATTGGCTTCAGCTTTTACTACACTTAAATGATCTCTTTCTCGTTGGGCAATTAGGTCATTACGACTTAATTTGGCAACTAACTGGTTCTTTTCTACAGGTTCACCGGATTTGATGTTTAAAACTTCAATTGTTCCAGCTAATTTTGCCGTAAGGTCTACACTGGTAGCTTCGATTGTACCGGTAGCTTGGATTCCATCATTTTGTCCGGTAAAATACCCCCGGGCAAACCATATTGAAGCACCAAGTAAAGATATAAATACAATAATTGCTAAAATTTTCTTTTTTTTCGCCATTTTCTTCCCCCTTACTAAGATAATTGGATATCTTTATCTTAACATTTTTTATAGGGATTTAAATGTATAATTTAAAAATACACATACGTAAGGCGCCCGTTTTTATCTCTTTAGGCGCCTTTTCTCCAGTTATGCTACTTTCTCTTTTTGACTTTTAACCCAAAGGAAATAAAAATAACTACCAAGGAAACAAAAGCTAAGGTCATAAATCCGATAGAGAAATTGCCAGCTGTTATGTCAAGTATTGACCCAAAAGCAGAAGGACCTA
>JBMNUR010000167.1:0-6571 GCA_050946395.1 Peptococcales bacterium | reverse complement strand
ATTTTGAAATTCTCAAGAAGATTTGATAATCTATATTTTAGAGTTTCACCGATACCCCAACATGCTATTGAAATAGGCACTAGAAAATATCCCTTACTTCAATTTGCCAACCCTGAAGAAAGAATTAAAATTTATACAAAAGATCTATTTTCGCTAACGACGAATTAATTAACTGTAAAGGAGGGGAAATATTGTCTACAAATCAACAACAAGAATTAATTGTTAATAATGATGAAATTCTGAGAAAATATGACAAGGAGTCTGACTATAGGAATTTAAAAGGTACTACGGCAAAAATAGTTTCTGCTCTTGCTATTACTTTTACACTTTTTCAATTGTATACCGCCATTTTTGGTGTTTTAGACGCCATGATCCAAAGGTCCATCCACGTATCTTTTGGATTTGCTTTGATATTTTTATTATATCCTGCGAGAAAAAAATGGCCACGTAATAAAATTCATCCCATTGATGTTTTATTTGCAATTGTTGGTGCAGCTGTGCCTTTATATATTGTGACATTCTATCAAGAACTTGTAATGCGGGCTGGTACTGTCACTCAAACTGATTATCTAGTTGGGCTTTTAGGTGTACTCATTGTTTTAGAAGCTGCTCGTCGTATAGTTGGCTGGCCAATAGTGACTGTCGCTTCTTTATTTTTGGCCTATGCTTTATTCGGTAGATATATACCTGGTCAATTAGCCCATCGAGGTGTGGATTTAGAAAGTTTAGTTTATCACTTGTTTTTTACTACCGAAGGTATTTTTGGTATTCCTATTGGGGTTTCCTCGACATTTATTTTTCTTTTCATTCTTTTTGGAGCTTTTTTAGAAAAGACTGGTATGGGGCAATTTTTTATTGATTTAGCTAACGCTATCGCTGGTTGGGCTTCTGGGGGCCCAGCCAAAGTTGCAGTACTTTCTAGCGGTTTAATGGGTACTGTTTCAGGAAGTTCTGTGGCTAACGTTGTAGGAACGGGCAGTTTTACAATTCCTATGATGAAAAAGTTAGGTTACAAACCTGAGTTTGCAGGTGCAGTTGAAGCAACTGCTTCTACGGGTGGGCAATTAATGCCTCCTATTATGGGTGCAGCTGCATTTTTAATGGCCGAATTTACATCAATTCCTTATGTAACTATAATAGGGGCTGCTTTAATTCCAGCATTACTATATTATTTCGGTGTTTGGACAGGAGTTCATTTAGAGGCCAAAAAACTAGGGTTAAAAGGCCTCAAAAAAGAAGATCTCCCAAAAATTAAAGACATAATGTTAGATAGAGGGCACCTAATGTTGCCTTTAGCTGCAATTGTTTACCTATTGGTAAGTGGCTATACCCCCAGTAGAGCTGCTTTGTTTGCTATATTTCTTTCCATTGCAGTATCAATGATAAAGAAAAATACACGTATCAAATTTATCGATATTTTACAGGGTTTTGAGCAAGGTGCAAGGGGGGCCTTGGCAGTATTGGCAGCTACGGCTTGTGCAGGTATTATTATTGGGGTTGTTACCAAAACAGGCTTAGGGTTAAAATTAGGGTCTTCACTAGTTGATTTAGCCAACGGAAATATATTGTTAACCCTTTTCTTCACCATGATAACCTCATTAATTTTAGGTATGGGTGTACCAACTACTGCTAACTATGTTATTACTTCTACAATTGCAGCACCGGCTTTATTACTACTTGATGTACCTGTGCTTGCTGCTCATATGTTTGTATTTTATTTTGGTATAATGGCTGATATTACTCCACCAGTTGCTTTAGCGGCATTTGCTGGGTCTGGTATTGCTAAATCTAATCCGATGAAAACAGGCATTGAGGCTTCGAAACTCGCAATAGCTGCCTATTTAGTTCCATATATCTTTGTCTTTAGTCCGGCATTATTATTAATTGATGTAAATACCTTTCAAATTATTGGTATACTCATCACTTCAATAGTTGGTATAATGGCCGTGGGCTCTGCCGTTTCGGGATTTCTTATTAGTAATTTAGCCTGGTATGAGAGATTTATTTTCTTTTTAAGTGGTATTCTACTTATTAAACCAGGTATTTATACGGATATATTTGGTATATCGATAATTGCTATTGGCTATTTATTGCAAAAAAGAAAATCCGCCAAAACGGAATAAAGGTTAGGTGAAAGTTATAAAGACCACAAACTATGTGTTTGTGGTTTTTAGGTGCTAAAAAAGGAATTTTACAATTAGTTATAGAAATTGTAAACGAGGCTTTCTAAAATTGGAGGTGGCGGTTTTGGTTGACAAACCCCTGGACATTGATCAAAAACTTTGTAAAGCATGTGGTATTTGTTATACTATCTGTCCTAAAAAAGCAATATTAGGAGATGAAAAAGGAAAAGTATTCTTAGTAAATCCCGATTTATGTTCCAGATGTGGAATTTGTGAATCCCATTGTCCCGACTATGCAATTTTTGTGCGAAGGGAGAAAAAATAATGACTAGACAAAAGGCTAGGTTAATCCAAGGTAATAGGGCCTGTGCCGAAGGTGCACTTTATGCAGGAGTACGTTTTTATGCCGGTTATCCGATTACACCTTCGACAGAAATTGCGGAAATCATGGCTGAGGAATTGCCTAAATTAGGTGGAAAGTTTATTCAAATGGAAGATGAAATAGCCAGTATGGCTTGTATAGTTGGAGCAGCTTTAACCGGTCAAAAAGTACTGACGGCAAGTAGTGGACCTGGTATTTCCTTAAAGCAGGAAGCTATTGGCTATGCTTGTATGACGGAAATTCCCTGTGTAATTGTGAATGTACAAAGATTAGGCCCGAGTACCGGTGGACCTACATCTAGTGCTCAAGGTGATATTATGCAAGCTCGTTGGGGTACACACGGTGATCATCCCATTATTACCTTATGTCCTTCTAGTGTTTATGAATGTTTTTCCTTAACAGTTACTGCTTATAATTTTGCTGAAAAATATCGTAATCCAGTGTATGTTCTTTTAGATGAAATAATAGGTCATATGCGTGAAAAAGTTGAACTTCCCGATAATGGGGAAATTACAATAGTTAATCGAAAAAAACCTACCTGCTCACCAGAAAAATATAAACCATATGAAATAGATGAAAGTATGATTCCGGCTATGGCAGATTTTGGAACTGGTTATAAGTGGCATGTAACTGGATTATCACATGATGAAACAGGTTTTCCTACCGGTAAACCTGAAATAATTGATGCCCAATTAAAACGTTTGATGGGCAAAATAGCCAAATATGAAGAAGAGATTATTCTATGGGATGAACTCCAAACGGATGATGCGGAAATATTAATAGTTGCCTATGGTAGTACTGCTCGTTCTGCCATAGATGCTGTAGAAACATTAAGAGCCGGTGGAATTAAAGCTGGCTTATTTAGACCTATTACTATTTGGCCTTTTCCTGAACAAGCTTTAAGGGCCAAACTAGAACAAGTAAAACATATTATTGTGCCTGAAATGAACTATGGACAACTTATTTTAGAGGTAGAAAGAGTATGTAAGGATAAAGCACCTGTTAGTGGACTCTTTAGAGTAGATAGTCTACCTATTTCTCCCGAAGAAATCGTCGCCAAAGTTAGGGGGTTATTCTAATGCGCCCTGATTTACACAATCTTTTCCGTATGGATAAACTACCTCATATTTGGTGCCCAGGATGTGGACACGGCATAATTACCAGAACCATAGGTGAAGCAATCGCCCAATCCGGTATTGATTTAGACCAAACTGTAATTGTTTCAGGAATCGGTTGTTCATCTCGTGCTGCAGGATATATGAACTTTGATACACTACACACCCTACATGGTCGAGCATTGGCCTTTGCCACGGGTGTAAAATTGGCAAACCCTAAGTTGAATGTTTTTGTTCTCACTGGCGATGGTGATGCCACGGCAATTGGCGGAAATCATTTTATTCATGCAGCTCGAAGAAATATCGATCTTAATGTCATTTTATTTAATAATAATATTTATGGCATGACCGGCGGTCAGTATTCACCCCTTACTCCCACTGGAAAAATAGCTACCACCTCCCCCTATGGTAATTTAGAAAATAATTTTGACATCCCAGCTTTAGCCATCGCCGCCGGTGCATCTTATGTTGCCCGAGGAACAGCTTTTCATGATAAATTATTAATTGATTGTATTAAAGAAGGTATCAAAAATAAAGGTTTCTCTTTAATTGAAGCTATGAGTATGTGCCCCACTTCCTATGGTAGGCGTAATAAAATGGGTGCAGCAGCTGATATGCTAAATGACCTAAAAACACATGCGGTAAATATTAACGCAGCCAAAAAACTGCCACCGGAAAAACTCGAAGGCAAATTCCTCATAGGAACCCTCTATTCCAAGCCCTACAAGGAATTTACAGCTGAATACGATAAATTGATAGACCGACTCCAAAAGGAGGGTAAATAAATGAAACGATGGGAATTTAGACTAAGTGGAACAGGTGGACAGGGTTTAATTACCGCAGGAATAATACTCGCGGAAGCTGCTGTAATAGAAGGTAAAGAAGTAGTACAATCCCAAAGTTATGGACCGGAAGCAAGGGGAGGAGCTAGTAAAGCAGAAGTAATAATCGATACAAAAAAGATCAATTATCCTAAGATAGTAATACCTGATATTCTATTAGCTATGTCCCAGGAAGCAGTTATTAAATATGGTTCAGAAATTAAAGAAGGCGGTATTATCGTTATAGACTCAAGTATGATAGATAATTTTCAAAATAATAAAGCTCAAATAACTGAAATCCCAATTACCAAATTAGCCAAAGATGAGGTTGGAAAGGTTTTTACAGCTAATATTATCGCCATTTCTGCTTTAGTAAAAATAACTCAAGTCGTTTCATTTGATTCATTAAAACAAGCTGTTTTAAGCCGTATACCTAAAGGCACTGAAGAAATTAATACCAAAGCCTTAGAACTGGGTTGGCAATGGGCCTTAAATAACTAAATACTGAAATAAATTTTACACGCCGACAACTGTCGGCTTTTTTTAATCTGTAAAAGAAAAGAATTAATAAATATATATTATTAATTAGTATAAAAAGCTATTGCGTTCTGAATAAAAAGATGTTAGTCTACTCTATATAGATATTATTCCTCTTATGGCGGACATTGAATGATAAAAGGAGTGTTTTAAAATGGTTTTTTCTGGGTTTCACCTATGAAGCTTTTATATATGAATTTTTTTAATTAAAGTGTTATAATATTATTTATTAGGATTTAAAGGAGTGTTACAACATGCAAAATAATTTATTCGCACTAAGAGCTAGAGCTAATGTCAACACTGATTTAGCTGAACTTTTTAAGTTGGCTGAGCAGCCAGAAGTGATTTCTTTTGCCGGTGGATTTCCAAATCCTGAGTGGTTTATAGATGATATCGAGGAAATTACCCAGTATGTCATAAAACATCATAAAGATGTCGCCTTACAATATTCCCCTGTTGCAGGATTATCAAACGTAAGAGAATACATTGCAGAAAGAATGTCTAGTCAAAATATGGAATGTCAAGCCGAAAATATTTTAATATCCAGTGGTTCCTTGCAAGGGTTAGATTTATTATGTAAAATATATTTAGATCCTGGTGATTATGTAGTAGTTGAAGCACCAACATATTTAGGGGCTATCTCTACTTTTGAAAGTTATGAAGCAAATGTAATAGCTATTCCTTGTGATAATGAAGGAATTATTATTAATGAATTAGAAGAAGTTTTAATCAATACTAAAGTTAAACCAAAATTTATCTATGTAATTCCTACTTTTCAAAATCCATCAGGAAAGGTATGGAGTGTTGAAAGACGACAAGAACTTTTAAATTTATGCTCAAAATTTCAAATACCTATTATAGAAGATAATGCTTATGGGGAATTACGTTGTGATGAAAAAGAAGTCCCAACAATAAAATCATTAGATAAAGATAATTTGGTAACTTTTTTAGGCACATTTTCAAAAATATTTTGTCCTGGAATAAGATTAGGCTGGGTTGCTGCAGATCAGGAAATTATAGATAAGCTTATTTTATTTAAACAAAATTCCGATCAAACTTCCTCAGCTTTAAGCCAATTGTTGGTTTTGGAAGCCGGTAGAAGGGGATTAATAGAAAAACAAATAGAAAATAACATTAAAAACCTAAAAATAAACAGAGACGTGACAATTAATAGTCTTGAAAAATATTTCCATGCAAAAGCTAAATGGACTATTTCTGAAGGTGGATATTATACTTGGGTTCAAATAGATAAAAAACTCAATACTTATGAGCTTCTTAAAAAAGCAGTTAATGATTATAAAGTAGCCTATGTAGCTGGTCCATCTTTCTATCCTAACAAGGCCGGGGGAGAAAATTGTTTAAGAGTATGTTATAGTCAACCAAAACCATATCAAATAGAGGAAGGTATCAAACGATTAGCTAAAGTATTTTTTGCTTAATGCAAAACTCCATCCTTCAATGGAGTTTCAGAATGTAGACAAACTCCATATTTATCAACGTTACGCTGGCTCAGACAATTTTATTGTGAATGAACTCAACGGCTTCAGGAATTAGCAAAACTCACCTTCGGTTCAAACAGTTGCTAATTCTGGT
>JBMNUR010000166.1:0-6571 GCA_050946395.1 Peptococcales bacterium | reverse complement strand
GTTGGGTTGTTGTCGAATTATTATTAGTTCGGTGAGAAATTTCAGGAGCCGGATACGGCAAACGTACGTCCGGTTCTGTGAGAGGAAAGAAATCGGGACTAATTACCCCGATTTCTACCTACTCGATTATTTAAAATTTTATTTGGGTTTAATTTAATGGGTCGCACATACCCTTTCCTAAAATTGGTTTAGCTACCAAAGGTTTTTTCGTCTTCTTTAACGAATAACTTAATAATAAGTGTTATTGCAAATAATTCGAGGTGATACATGGTGGCTATTAATAAGAAAATTCTAATGCTTGCAATATTACTTATCCTAAGTAGTGCCTTCACTATTTGGATTTCAGGTTTTAATAAAGTAACAGTATTAATAGATGATGAAAAAATCGAATTTTGGACTAGGGCTGAAACTGTAGAAGATGTTTTATTAAATACTAAAAATGTCTTACTAAACTCTCAAGACTTAATAAGCCCGAGTTTACATACTAAAGTCACCCAAGAGTTGACCATTAAGGTAACTCGGGTCGAAGAAAAGGAATTAATTTTAAAAGAGGATATCCCTTTTAAAAGGGAATATAAAAATGATAATAACAATTTAAAAGGCCAAAAGAAAATTGTTAAAAAAGGTGAGAATGGCGTTTTAGCCAAAAAGTATTTAGTTACCTATCATGATGGTGTTGAACAAAAAAGCAAATTAATAAAAGAAGAAATTGTTAAAGAACCAATCATGGAAATTATTTCCTTGGGTACTAAACAAACTGTGCAAAGATCCGGTAAAATTTTAGATGTTAAGCAAACTTTAATAATGAAATCGACTGCCTATACTCATACCGGTAATAAAACTGCAAGAGGTAATTGGCCTCAAAAAGGTACTGTTGCAGTTGATCCTAAGGTAATTCCTTTAGGAAGTAAATTATATATCGATGGTTATGGTTTTGGGATTGCTCAGGATACTGGAAATGCTATCAAAGGTGAACGAATTGATTTATTTATGGACACCGAAAAAGAAGCTCTAAAATGGGGCAATAGGACTGTTAAGGTATATATTTTGAGGTAATAAAAAGCAAAGTCTTCTTATGGTATAATAAATATTTGTTAGGGACATTCTTTTCCATTAATAAATCCCTAAAAGAAGTTGTTGCTTTTCTTAGGAATGATTAAACATAAGGCAAATACTTAAAATGGGGGGATGAGAATTTGATTGGGTCAGAGAAGAAAATAGATTTAACGGTACAATGGTTAAAAGAACAAGTAGAAAGTTCGAAAACTAATGGATTAATTGTTGGTGTAAGTGGAGGTATCGATAGTGCTTTGTGTAGTTATTTAATTAAAAAAGCATTTCCCGATAATTCTTTAGGAGTAATCATGCCTTGTGAAAGCAACCCAGATGATACGAAAGATGCCTTAAAAGTAGTTACTAATTGCGGGTTGAAATATTTAGAAATTGATTTATCTAGTATCCATAATAAACTATTTAAAATGGTAAGTGATAAACTTGTTGATGTTAATGAAAAATTAAGACTCGAATTAGCAAGTGCTAATTTAAAAGCGCGGCTGAGAATGAGTACTCTTTATGCTGTAGCCAATAGTCTTAATTATTTAGTAGTAGGTACGGATAATGCTGCTGAAATTTATACAGGGTATTTTACAAAGTACGGTGACGGTGGTGTAGATATTTTACCGATTGCTAGATTAACAAAACGAGAAGTACGTGATTGGTCACAAACATTAGGTATACCTCAGGAAATAATTAACAAAACACCATCTGCAGGTTTATGGGATAATCAAACTGATGAAGATGACCTAGGTACAACATATAATATAATCGATGATTTTCTAGAAGGAAAAGATATTCCGGAAAAAGATAGGTTAATAATTGAAAAACTCCATAAAATTTCTTATCATAAAAGACAGACCCCTCTTTTGCCACCTGAATTTAAAATTTAATAAGGTATTAGGAGGAAAGAAAATGGCAGGACATTCTAAATGGGCAAATATAAAACATCGAAAGACTAAACAAGATGCACAAAAGGGTAAACTTTTCACTAAACTTGCAAGAGAGATTATTGTTGCTGCAAGACAGGGTGGTGGAGACCCCGCGGGCAATTTTCGTTTACGGATTGCAATTGAAAAAGCCAAAGAAGCCAATTTACCTAATGAAAATATAAATCGAGCTATTCAAAAGGGTGTTGGTGGGGGTGATACGGAAAATTATGAAGAAGTGGTATATGAAGGTTACGGACCAGGTGGTGTAGCGATAACCTTAAACATTATGACTGATAATCGTAATAGAACAGCCGGTGATATACGTTACCTATTTTCTAAAAACGGGGGTAATATGGGCGAAACAGGATGTGTTTCCTGGATGTTTGATAAGAAAGGTTATTTAATAAGCAAAAGAAATTTATTGGAGCTTAGTGAAGATGAGATATTATTAATGGGATTAGAAGCAGGGGCTGAAGATATTAGAATTGAAGATGATATTGTAGAGATTTTTACCAATCCTGATGATTTTGAAGATACGAAAGCCAAGTTAGAAAAACAGGGTTTTACTTTCGCGGAAGCCGAAATTACTATGGTTCCTCAAAATGTTGTAGAAATAACTGATATTGAACAAGCTAAGAAATTAATTAAGTTAATGGATGCTTTTGAAGATCATGATGATGTACAAAATGTCTATGCAAATTTTAATATTGATGATGATATTTTAGCTCAATTGTAGACGCTCTTTAAAAGGGGCGTTTTTCTTTCTATGTATAGTGTTGGATTAAAATGGGAAAAATATTGTAAACATTTTAATTAGTTTTATACATAGGAGGAAAAATGAGCTGGAGTAAATATAAATATATTTATATTGGTTTACTAGTAATTTTCATATTTAGTAGTGGAATTTCTTATTATTGGATAGTAAAATCACAACCTCAAAATAAACCTCATGTCTCTCATGTTCAACAACCAATAGAGGAAGATGTTTTTCGTGTAGCGGAAAAAACAAAAATTTTTATGCTAGAAAAGTATCTAATTTGTGAAAAGTATAAACTTTTCTGTTCGGAGTCGGGACAGGAGCTAATTGGTTCTGAACGTGAGCAATTAAATGGCTTGACTATCCAGGAGTTGGAAAATGAATATGGGGCAGAAAAATATATTATTTTAACGGATGATAAAAGAATTCATATAATTACTCTAAAAGATGGTTTGTGTCCAGAACATAAAGAAATGTGGCATTTAGGTGTTAATAATAGAGGTGAATATGTGACAATTTACTATGGTCCAAGTATTGTTAAACATGAAGGTGGTATATATAGAGTTACGGAAATAAACTTCCTTGATTTGCCACAGGAATATCAAGAAAAGATTAAGAATCACGCAATGGAATTTACTGAAAGGGAAGAATTAATTGCTATCCTCGATAGCTTGAGTGAATAAGATTACAATGCATCCTTTTATGAAGATAAATATGAAGATAAAAAGGGTGCGTTTTTATTTTCGTAATAACAAATAACAAAAAGTTTCTTTATTAGCATTGTTAAATGCTTTTTTATTTTTTAAAGAGGAAAACTTATGTTCGGGTAGAAAATATTATTGAGGTGGAAATTATGATCATTTTAGGAATTGACCCGGGCACTGCTATTACGGGTTATGGTATTATCAAAGTAATAGGCAATAGATTTCATTCTTTAGAATATGGATGTATCTATACCCAAACAGAATGGAGTAATGAGATAAGACTGAAAAAGATTTATGAAGCAATCTCCGCTTTAATTGAACAATATCAACCAGATGAAATGGCTGTGGAGGAGTTATTTTTTAACAAAAACACTCGAACTGCTTTAAGTGTAGGTCAGTCTAGAGGTGTAGTTTTACTTGCCGGGGCTTTAAAAGGGATAAAAGTATGTGAATATACACCCCTTCAGGTAAAACAATCGGTTGTCGGGTACGGTAGAGCCCAAAAACAACAAGTTCAGCATATGGTAAAAGTATTCCTTAATCTTGAGGAAATTCCTAAACCTGATGATGCAGCAGATGCTCTCGCAATAGCAGTCTGTCATGCTCATTTTAAGCAAACCCAAATAAGGAGCAAGATATTATGATAGCTTATGTTAAAGGGAAAATTATCCGAAAAAACCAGAACAGTTTAGTTATAGTTGCAAATGATTTGGGTTATGAAGTGTATGTATCTTTGCATAACTTTTATAAGTATCATGAAGGTGATGAAATTGAACTTGTTACTTATCTCCATACCAGGGAGGATTTAATACAATTATATGGCTTCGAAAACTGGGAGGAGCGGGAGGTCTTTTTACTATTGATTAATGTATCTGGTGTGGGGCCTAAAGGTGCAATTGGAATTTTATCCAATATTACTATTGATAGACTTAAGGAGGCAATTTTAACCGAAAATATAGGCATCTTGACTAAATTGCCTGGAGTTGGTAAAAAAACCGCTCAAAGATTAATAATTGAATTAAAGGACAAAATTCCTGAAACTACTTCCATAACTAATGAAATTAGTGATGAAAATTTAGTAGCAGGAAGTGATTTATTACAGGCTTTAATTAGTTTAGGCTATCAATCACATGAAGTTAAACAGATTATTCCTAAACTGTTAAAAGACAATCCAAATGCCGATGAGGCATTTTTAATAAAAAGAGCTTTACAAATTTTAGCTAAAATTTAGGGGGGGTTCCAATGGAGGAACGTTTAATTTCGCCCCAATATAAAAATGAGGACTTTGAAGAAACTACAAGTTTAAGGCCTAAAACCCTCCAAGAATATATTGGGCAGGATAGGGTCAAGGAGACCTTAGCCATATTTATTGAAGCAGCAAAGATTAGAAAAGAAGCTTTGGATCATGTTTTACTATATGGCCCACCTGGTTTAGGAAAAACAACATTAGCAAATATTATTGCAAATGAAATGAATGTTCAAATCAAAACTACATCAGGCCCTGCTATTGAAAGACCTGGTGATTTGGCTGCTATTTTGACAAATTTGGAGCCCCACGATGTTCTATTTATAGATGAAATCCATCGACTTAATCGTAGTGTAGAAGAAGTTCTGTATCCTGCGATGGAAGACTTTGCACTTGATATAGTTATAGGAAAAGGACCTAGTGCTCGTTCAATTCGGATAGATTTACAACCTTTTACTCTTATTGGAGCTACAACTAGAGCAGGTCTATTGACAGCTCCTTTACGGGATAGATTTGGAGTTGTCAACCGTTTGGAATTTTATAATGAAGAAGATTTGATTAAAGTTGTAAAACGGGCAGCTGAAATACTAGGAGTTCCTATTGATAATAAAGGAGCGGGTGAGATAGGCCGTCGTTCAAGAGGGACACCTAGAATTGCTAATCGCTTATTAAGACGGGTTAGAGATTATGCCCAAATAAAAGGAAATGGAACAATTTCCCAGGAAATTGCTGCCCAAGCTTTAAATTTGTTGGAGGTAGATCAGTTGGGACTTGATAAAATAGATTGTCGAATGTTGGAAACAATAATTTTAAAGTTTAACGGTGGCCCCGTAGGCCTAGATACATTAGCAGCTACAATTAACGAAGAACCTGATACTGTTGAGGATGTTTATGAACCATATCTTTTACAACTAGGGTTTATTAAAAGAACACCTCGGGGTCGAGTGTGTACAGAATTGGCGTATCGCCATTTGGGGATTGAGGTTAATGAAAATCTGCAGGATAGATTGTTTTAGACAACGGGCCCTATGGCCACATAGATAAACACGGATTAGAAAACTAAAATATTCAAACTATTAAAATGACCCTATAAACTAACATGCAATCTTCTATAGTTTCTTTTTACAAAGGGGGTAAAAATATTGGGTGATTGGTCATCTTTTGGTAAAATATTAATTTCTTTAGGGATATTTCTTTTAACTATAGGTGTCATTGTTTGGGGATTAGGTAAGTTTTTTAATATTGGCAGACTACCAGGGGATATCTTTTATCAGAAAGGTAATGTTACCGTTTATTTCCCTATAGTTACTTGCATTATTATTAGTATAATATTAACTGTTATCTTAAATCTTTTTAATAGATAAAGGAAAAATTGGCAACTGTTTAACTACAGTTGCTCTTTTGTTAATAATTAATATAATGAACAATAATCATACATTAAATTTATACCCTCGGAAATTGATAGCAAAATACGAATTCTTTAGCATAAGTGAGGTGAACAAATTGGGGTTTCTTTTCCGGAAAAGAACCGAAACTTATGACAATATGGCAGATATGGTAATTCAGGCTCAGATGGGTAATGAAATAGTAAGGGAAAATCTCTTAAGAGATTATACACCCTTTATTTTACGTGTGGCCTCTAATTTTTGTAATCGTTATTTAGTTATGGGTCAGGATGATGAAGCTAGTATTAGTCTAATGGCCTTTAATGAAGCTATAGATAAATTTTCAGCGGATAATGGAGCAAAATTTTTGACTTTTGCTGAAGTAGTTATTCGCCGACGTCTAACGGATTATTTTCGTAAAGAAAGTCGTTTTACAAATAAAGTTTTACCTATGGCAAATTTTCAAGATGAAAATGAACAAGAAAAACTTTTAG
>JBMNUR010000165.1:0-6578 GCA_050946395.1 Peptococcales bacterium | reverse complement strand
AAATTTTATTATTTCCTCCATAGTTACATAGACAAAGAATATATAATAAATTGCAAGGCTATTATCAAATAAAATAATAAATTTCCTTGCAAAATTGGAGGTAGAATATGGAGAACGAAACAAAGTTAGTTTGCACTGGATGTGATAAGGAAATACCATTCTCTTTAGAAATGAACCGATGTAATGTTTGTGGCGAACCTTTGGAGGTAAACCATATTAAAAACGGAAAAATCAACATAAATGCTATGTACAGATCAAGTTTTATTGAAAGATATAAGGATTTTTATCCGTATATTAACCCAGATAGGGTTGTATCACTGGGCGAGGGAAATACTGGTTTAGTGAGCTGTGAAATTCTTGCAGATGAATTAGGTTTTGAAAAAGGTACACTTTTTATTAAAAACGAGACCCAGAATCCAACATGGTCATTTAAGGATCGAGGAACATTTGTAGGTGCGAATTTAGCAAAGGAAAAAGGATATAAATTATTGGGTGTAGTATCATCTGGTAACAATGCTGCTTCCTGTGCTGCATATGCAGCTGCATTGGGAATGAAATCAATTGTTTTTGTTGCTGGACACATATTAGATGAAAAGATTCTTCCCATTGCTGTTTATGGAGCAACGGTCATTAAGGTAAAAGGTGATTATGGTAAATTATATTATGACAGCATTGAACTAGCAAAAAAGTATAATATTTATTTTGCTAATTCCGATGTCCATACTAGAATAGAAGGAGCAAAAAGTATAGCTTTTGAAATATGTGAGCAATTTGAATTTAATCCTCCTGAGTGGGTAATTGTACCAACAGGTTCAGGCGGAACTTTACGAGGTATAGAAAAAGGATTTTATGAATTCAAATCTGCAGGACTTATTACTAATATTCCTAAAATTGTAGCTGCTCAGCCAGAAGGTGCTTGTCCTATTTACCAGGCATGGTTACGTAAAGATATTCATATTAAACACTTTGGAGAACTGTTTACAATAGCCCATGGACTTGCGAATCCATATCCGCCTAGTGGAAATCAGACCTTACGCCTAATAAAAGAAGGAAGAATTGCTCGACCTGGTATGGTTCTTGAAAAAGACATACTTACTTATCAGCGACTTACATCTAAAAGTGGCATATTTGGTCAACCGGAAAGTTATCTGTCAATTGGAGTAGCTTCAGAATTCTTAAAGAAAGGAATTATTAAAAAGGGTGAAAGAGTTACATGCTTAGTTACTGGAAGTGGCTTAAAGGCTACATCTTTGTTGGCAAAGAGCAATAATTATTCGATTTTTAGTGAGAAATTAGAAAACCTCGATCAATTAGTTAGAAATATAGTATGATTAGGAGATTTGAATGTGGATATCTACAAAAAATTAAAGCAAAAAGGAATTAATATAAGTTCTGGACCTAAACCAAAAGGCTTATATCGTCCGGTAATACAGATTGAAAATAAATTATTGTATACATCGGGAACGGGACCAAGAATAAATGAAGAGCCATTGTATATAGGAAAGGTAGGAGAGGATGTAACATTGGAAGAGGCACAAGAATGTGCACGGCTTTGCATTATAAATATTTTGGGACACCTTCAGACTGAACTTGGAGATTTAAATCGGGTAGAACGTGTTGTAAAAATATTAGGGTTTGTTGCATCTGCAGATGATTTTTATGGACAGACACAGGTATTGAACGCAGCATCAGAACTTTTGTATGATATTTTTGGCGAAGATGGAATTGGTACACGCAGTGCTATAGGTGTTAGATGTCTTCCACAAAATATGCCTGTAGAGATTGAGGCGGTATTTTACATACATCAATAAATAATAAGGATGCAATTAATTTCTTAAGTTGTAAATTATGACGTCGAATAAATCATTTGTAATTATATGGAGGAATAAAAATGGAAATGTTAGCAGGAAAGTTATTCAGTCAAGAAGAGCTTCAGGAAATCCGTTCTAAATTTAAATATGTTGATCATGATTTGGAAGGAAATAAAAGATTATTTTTTGATAATGCTGGAGGTTCTTTACGTCTAATCAAGGCAGAAGAAGAGTTCAAGAGAGTAGATGAAATTCCGGACTGTTCTGAGCATTCTAATAAAATTGCTCGCTATCTTAATAATATTGAGCAACAAGGGAGAAAGGATCTCATGGATGTGATCTTTAATGCAAAGCATGGTGTATTGTACCCAAGCTATTCTGCATCCCAAATTATGATGGAAATATGTAGAGTTTTCAGTGAAAATGTAAGAGGCACAAATGTAGTTACAACATTACTGGAACATCCATCCGCATTTGATGGAATGAAGTATTATTCTCAGGTTCATAATCGAGAATTTCGTGTTGCAGGGGTAAATAAGCAGAGTGGTGGTGTTGATGCAGATACTATTATTAACTTGATTGATAAGGATACGGCAATCCTTTGCTGTATGGCATCATCTAATATCTCAGGATACATTTTTGAATTAGAAAAAATTTGCAAAAGGGCAAGAGAAATCAACCCAGATATTTTAATTATCTGTGACGCAGTACAACATGCGCCACATGCACATCTTGATCCAGAGAAATATGGAATCGATGCAATGAATTTTGCGCCTTACAAATTTTTTGGTGTTCGCGGATTTGGTGTTGCATATATATCCAATAGAGCGGCATACTTTATGCACCATAGACTCCTTGGAAAGGAAGTAGATGATTGGGATATTGGTAGCCCAGCACCTGCACATTATGCAGCAATTATAGAAATTATAAATTATGTTGTAGGACTTGGGGTAAAAGTACAACCTGAAGAAACGAACAGACGAAGGCTGTTTGAGATTGGAATGGATCGTATTGCTAATCACGAGAGAGCATTATTAAGCATCGTTTTAGAAGGTATAGATAGTCTAGAAGGACTTCGTCATATAAATGGACTTAAAGTACAGATGGATGGTGCAGATCTTAATAATAGAGATTTTATCATAGGAATTGAATTCAATAATATTTCGTGTGAGAAGGCGGTAGAAGAATATGAGAAGAGAGGAATCATTACATTTGAGCGTTCTGCAACAAGTATATATTCAAAACGTATGTTAGAAGCATTTGATTCAAAGGGTGTTGTTAGAGTATCTCCACTTCATGTGAATTCTGTAGCTGAAATGAAAGAATTCCTAAAAACAACAAAAGAAATTGCAAATCTATAAATTTGTTATGTAGTTAATACTATAATTTGTAAATAAAAAAGTATTTTCAGTGAGGGTACAATTTTATATATAAAATTATCCCGTGATTTCACGAATTAAAGCGTTTCACAACGCCTATTAATTAATTGAATAAGGAGATAGTATGAAAAAGATATATTTAGATAGTGCTGCGACTTCTCTCGTTCAGCCTGAAGTACTTGCAGCCTGTGATGAGTTTATAAATTTAAATAGAGATGATACATTATCAGCTAGTGATATTACACTTGCACTCCGAGAATCGTTGAAGGGAGCAAGAAAGGCTGTAGCAAATTTGATTCATTGTGATGAGGGTGAAGTAGTTCTTGTACAGAGCACTTCCCATGCACTCGGAATGTTATCTGTAATACTTCCACTGGAAAAGGGAGACAACATACTGATGTGTGATCTTGAATATCAGGCGTCCACGGTCTCCTTCAAAAGACAGGCTTATATAAAGGGATTTGAAATAAGATGTGTTAAGACATCCAATGGTAAAGTCGAAAGAGAAGATTTTGAAAGATATATAGATGAGCATACAAAGGTAATTGTACTGGCAGCTGTACAAGAAATTAATGGTTACCGTGCAGACGTTAAAGAGATAGGTAAACTTTGTAAGGAACATAAAATCATTTATGTAGTTGATGGTATTCAGGAATGCGGTGCTCTTGAGGTTAATGTTAAAGATCTTGGAATGGATATCTATTGTAGTGGTGGGAAGAAGTGGCTCGGAAATCCATTTGGTATGGGATTTATGTATCTTAATCAAAATATGCTTAATTTATTGGATGCGTATGCATATAGCTATTTTTGTATTAAAATGCCAAAGGAGTATCCAGATTATATTTCATATCTCGAAGATCCAAAAAGACATCCTTTTGATGAATATGAAATTGTTGAGGATGCAAGTAGATTTGAAATTGGAGGGTATGCCAATTATCCAGGAGCATTTGGTTTGAAAGCCGCAGTAAATCTGCTGCTAAATAAAGATGTAAAAAAGATTGAGCTTCATATCAAACACCTTGTTAAAATGTATATAGATGGCTTAGAAGATTTAGGAATTAAAGTATGTAGTCCAACTGACGATAAGCATATGTCCGCCATTACATCTTTCAATTTTGGATTGAAGAACAATAACATTGATAGAGAAAGAAAGCTCGTTAAATACTTGAAAGATAACAATATATTTGTATCTCTCAGATGTTCTACGGGGACAGGTGGAATTAGAACATCATTTAATTATTACAATACTGAGGAAGAAGTGGAAATTGCTTTAGAGAAGATAAAAGGATTTCTTCAAAACGAGAAAATATTTTAGATAATTAATGATGCAGAAGTGTTTTTTAAATATATAAGAAAGAAAAAACTGTAATGAGGAGAGATGAATGAAAAATTTCAAAGGTATTTATACACCAATAGTTACCCCTTTTAACAAAAATGAAGAAATTAATTATGATTATTTGGCACATAATCTTGATAAATGGGGACAATCAAATCTTGATGGAATTGTAGTTCTTGGTTCCAATGGTGAGTTCATTTATCTAAATGAAAAAGAAAAAATAGATGTAATAAAGTTTGTAAAGAAAAACTTTACACAAGATAAGAATATAATCGTTGGAACATATTGTGAATCTACAAAAGCAACTATTGAACTTAGTAAGAAGGCAGCAGATTGCGGTGCGGATGCAATTCTTGTACTTCCACCAAATTATTATAAAGGAGCTATGGCGAAGGATGAAACTTTACTTAGACATTACATAGAAGTTGCTGATGCTTCGCCAGTTCCGTTATTTATATACAACATGCCTGGAAATACAGGCATAAACATTAATTCTTCGGTTATAGCAAAGTTAGCCAAGCATTCAAATATAGTCGGAATTAAGGATACATCAGGTAATATTGTACAAATAACTGAAATTGCAAGAGATACAGATGACAATTTTTCTATATTTGCAGGCAATGCTGGATACTTGCTACCGGCACTTGAGGTTGGAGCAAGAGGAGCAACACTTGCTTTAGCAAATATTCTTCCTGATGAATGTTGTAAACTATTCTTTTTTCATAAAGAGGGTAATCATGAAGAAGCAAAAAAACTACAACATAAATTATTGAAAATAAACGCAGCTGTAACTACTCAATTTGGTATTGGCGGTTTAAAATATGCTTTAGATTTGCTCGGATATAAAGGCGGTTATGTAAGAAGACCTCTTATGAATGTAAATAATGAAAGTGCCGAGATAATAAAAAATTTGCTTATGGAATACGGGGTACTCTAGAATTAAAACGTATTAGACCAGACGGTACATTAGATGATGTGAGAGGATGCTAAATAAAATCAATTATTTAGCTCCTACTCGATTAGATTACTCTTTATACGCCATAAGCTCAGAAATTGATTGAGCAGTATCAATTACAATATACTTATAGGCATCAATCTGTTCCATGGTCATGCGCGTTATGGGACCCGATATGCTTATTGCCCCTATATACTTACCTGAATAATCTTTTATACCTGCGGCTATGCACCGTGCACCTAATTCACATTCTTCATTATCAAGAGCATATCCTTGAGTTTTGATTTTTTCCAGCTCTTCTAAAAGCTCTTCCTTATTGGTAATAGTATTCGGGGTTAAAGCTGTTAATCCTTTTAATGCTATGACTTGATTAAGTTGCACAGAGTCATAATTAAGCATCAATATTTTTCCAACTGCTGTTGAATGAAGAGGTGCAACCTTTCCTATGCGTTGAGTAATTTTTAATATTCCGTCGGGACCATCAATAACATCTAAATAAACTACTTCCATATCTTGTTCAATGGCCAAACATACTGATTCTTTACATTTTTTTGAAAGCTCAAGCAATAATGGATGGGCAATATCCCTTATGCTTGTCTGCGAACTGACCAAACTTCCAATCAGTGTAAATTTCAGAGATAGAGAATATTTTAAGGTAATTGGATCTTGGTTTGCATATCCGCAGGATACCAAAGTATTAATTAATCTTAAAACAGTGCTTGCAGGTATATCAGCTTTTAATGCAATGTCTTGAAGACGCATAGACTCTCTACTATTTGCCATGATTTCTATAATTTGAAATACTTTTTCCACTGATTGATTTATTTTTGATAACTTTCTAGGCATTTTACCCTCCAAAAATTAATTTTACATTGTAAAATGATACACTATATAAGTATAGCATAAAAATTATAATCTTGAAACAATAATATTAGAAAGAGTAGATAATAATGTTGACATAAATCTAAAAAGAGGTTATTATATAATAAAGAAATCGTATTTCACATAGTGAAAATAAAAAGGAGGATACTATGAAAAACAAGAAATTAGTAATGATTCCCGGTCCCACTCCCACAGTAAGAACTATAAATGACCAA
>JBMNUR010000164.1:0-6598 GCA_050946395.1 Peptococcales bacterium | reverse complement strand
GGTGAGTTAAGAATTAGATTTAACAGAAGATTTTCCAGGACTCCCATTGTGGTAGTTTCACCTTTCTGGCGGGGACAAAACGCTCAAGTAGGTCATATCGAGACAATTACGGAAGTTAACACAAATGGCTTTACAGTAGTTAGTGATAACGCGGCCAATAACTACTTCGTCAACTGGATTGCGATCCAACCTTAATAGTTTATAAGTGGCTAGTGGCTAGTATTCTGGGTAATTTCTAGGGTTAGGTCGATAGTCGATGGTCTAAGGCTGTTGGCAGGCATGTCATTCAGAGTGTAGGGAAGAATCTAGTTTTTTGAGTTATACCTGCCTCAAGATGACATGTATGAACTTTCAAAGTTTTAGTAGAACAGAAGTAATTGTATGATAATGCCGGAAAGTGGTAACAAAAAGGGTAGAACTTACTTAGTAAGTTCTACCCTTTTTCACTCTTTCACTAATAACCTTAATCTAGCGAAGGGAAACCTTAAACTCAACCTTTACTCGCCCACTATCTTACAATTCTAGCTATCATGGTAGCTAATTCTGCCCTTGTTACCACACTATCTGGGGCATATTTATCAGTAGTGCGACCTGCCACCAAACCTTTATTTTTTAATGTATAGATTTCATAAGCTGCCCAGTGGTTTTGTGGCACATCTTTAAAATCATGTCTTATTTCACTGGTAGCTTTTATCTCAAAAGCCCGTTGAAGTATTACTGCCAGCTGTGCTCTGGTGAGTTTTTGTTCGGGTCCGAATTTAGTGGCACTTACGCCTCGCATAATACCATGATTATAAGCCTTTAGAATAGGTTCTTTCGCCCAATAATTAGTGCTGACATCAGTAAAGGGGTTCGAAGAGGCTATTTGCCAGTCGAATATTCGGGATAAAATAGCTACTGCCTCTGCCCGGGTAACCCCTACATCAGGAGCATAATGATAGGTGTCTCTACCACCCACAAAACCCTTGCTGTATAAAAATAAGATATCATTTTCCGCCCAATGACCAATAATGTCTTTAAAGGAGTGGCCAATTAACCAGTAGGAAAAGTTTTTCCAGATACTAGTGTCTTCTTGTCCCAACCGCCAGGCGGCAACACCTTTTAAACCATAGTCGTTTACCAAGCGGACTTTTTCTTGTAAACTTTGAGCATTTTCAAACCAAATTTCCTTAGTACTTCCATCACTTGTTGTATACTTAGCAAAAGGTGTCCGATAAATTGAATGATATTCGATAGTAGCCTGATTTTCTTGTACTGCTTTTATAACATTATTATAACGGATGCCTACACCATTTTGACCATTAGTCCAAGCACGACCATAAAAAGGTACGCCCAAGACCAATTTATTTTTAGGAGCTTGGGTAACCATGTAATCTAGTTGCTTCTTTACCCAGTCTAAGGCGGCAACTGGGCCCGGGCCGCTAGTCTGCCAGTGTTGGTCATAAGCCATGATTACTATATAGTCAACAATTTGACTAAGGGCTTTTAAGTCATAAGCAGCTTTCCAACCGGTGGACATAGGCTTGTCCACCGAACCTACCGCAATGGAAACTGTTTTACCTTGGGGTGCAAGTTTATTTTTCAAAAGTCTCGCAAGTTCTGTTAAGGCATGTCGGTCACCATAAGTTAAATTTTCTAAATCGATATTGATTCCATCAAGGTTGTAGTTTTTTGCAGCAACTGCTAAATCATTAGCAAGCTTCTCGGGATTTTTAAGGGCTAATTGGGCACTTGCTTGATCCCAGTGGTTACTGACAAAAGGAACAACCTTAATTTTTTGTTGATGTAGAAAATTGGTTAGTGTATTATCTATATTCACAATTAAATTGCCATTTTTATCTATATCAAAATAATTGGGGCTGGCAACATTAACTGCACCATTGGTAGATTTGATCTGTTCTATGTATGTTTGAGTTTTCTCACCGTAAAGGTACATAAAACTAATCTTTTCTGCGCTGTGAAGGGGTAAGGGGATTACAAGAAAAGATAATACAAGGAAAGATAGCAGGTAATTTTTAAAAAACTTCATTTTGATACCTCCAAGATGTTTTAATAATAATTAGGTTGAGGTTAAAAACTATATTAAGACTAGAGTCGAAAAAACTTAACCTTAACCTAGCGAAGCGGAACCTTAGTCCATTCTAAAGGATACTGACATTGATAATCCAGTATAAAAAAAAGGAAATTCGTATAACATTTTGTTAAACATGAGACATATAGACGAAATATATCAAAAAGTATATAATGACGCTTATAAGAAATACACAACATCAATTTTTAGGTAAAATTAACCTTATTTTCAAAATAGGGGCAGGCCTACTGGAGGTAATTATGGGTATTTCGGTTCGAGAGGTTTTGGATTTAGATATTTTTAAAGATGCTCGGGTCATTGCAGGTAGTGAGGGCTTAGAGCGAATTGTGTCATTTGTAGATGTTATTGAAGTTCCTGATATTGATAAGTGGATAAGAAAAGAGACTTTGCTTTTAACCACAGCATTTGCCATTCACAATAATCAGGAAAAGTTAAAAAAGTTAGTTGAGGTAGTTGCTAAAGGTGGGGCCGCCGTCCTTGCTATTAAGTTAGGGCGTTTTCTTGATGTTATTCCTGATGAAGTAATTAAAATGGCTGACGATCTTAAATTTCCCATTGTTTGTGTACCTTTAAATGTGGCATATACAGATATTATTAATAGTGTCTTAAGTAATATCCTTGATAAACAGGCCGCTATTTTACGACAAGGGGATGAACTTCATCAAAGGCTTAATAAAATGGTATTGGTAGGAGGTGGCCTAAACGCTGTTGCCAGGACGTTAGCTGAAGTTCTCAATATGCCTGTATTTATTGAGAACAGGTATGGTGAGTTACTAGCCTTTGCTGGTGATGGTGAGAATAAAAATAAATATCAATCCTTAAAAGAGGAAAGAAGTAGGCATAAGCCTGGTATTTTGGTAGGTGGAAAGACCTTTGTCGCTTTAAAAGAACAAATTTTGGTACCTATTTTAGCCGGAAATAAGTCTTACGGACTAATGGTAATTTTGCATAATAATAAGTCGGTGGACGAATTTCTCGTGCTGGCATTAGAACGAAGTGCAACAGTTGCAGCTTTAGAAATAATGAAAGATAAAGCAATTCTTGAAACAGAGATTAGGCTCAAAAGGGATTTTATCGATGAATTATTATCAGAAAAAGACATAGATGAGTATTTATTAGTTAAAAGGGCTCAAGATTTTGGTTGGAATCTTAAAAAGGAATTTACGATTTATGCAATTCTTATCGACAATATCGAAGATCAAGATTTGCTGGGTTGTAAAAATGAAGATGAAATTCAAGATTTAAAAACAGATATTTATCAGTTACTCAAAAAGTATATGCAAAGAAATAATCTGAATCCTATTATTACCCAACGTAGTGATGGGTTTTTAGTCTGTGAGGAATTTAATCTACCAATGGCTTCGGAAATGAAAAAAGAGGTAGAAGGTCATTTTTGTTCAATTTGTCTTTCCATTGGAATAAGTCGGCCTATTTCCCACATCAAGAACTTTAAAAATGGTTATGAGGAGGCTTCCCAAGCTTTATGGGTAGGCAGAGCTGCTTGGGGTAAGGGGAAGATTTATCATTATGATCAACTTGGTATCTACAGGTTATTATTTTCCCATAAAGACCAGGAGTTTTTGATCAAATTTTATCGGGAGTTTATTGAGCCGTTAGTAATCTATGACCTAAAAAACGGTACAGATATGGTAAAAACCCTGGAGCAATATTATTACTGTAATTCCAATGTTATGTTAACAGCAGAAAGTCTTTATATCCACCGTAACACTTTAAATTATCGATTAAAAAGAATTAAAGAAATTTTGGCATTAGATATTGATGAGCCGGAGCAAAAGATTTGCTTAATTATGGCCATGAAAATTAAGCACCTCCTTAATCAGCATATTTAATTTTATAAAATATATTGCATACAGCTTGTACACCCTGCACAAACAAATGTCTATATATTGGTTGATGTTGTACGTAGATAACAAACGGTAAATAAGTATAATTAAAGAATATCACATTAGGAACAAATTATTGTACAACACAAGGAGGATTTGAATGAAACGCAAAACACTTTTTAGTCTAGTATTTATTATTACTTTGGCTTTAGCCCTAGTAATCACAGGATGTCAAGGTTCTGACAAAAACAACGATGACCAAAAAGCCGGTGATGTTCAAAATGGCCCTCAAGATGGTGGCCAACTGGTAGTAGGTTTAAGCCAAGTACCAAACACCCTAGATCCAATTCTTTACACAGGTACTTATGAATCAAATGTTATGAATGCCATTTTTGATACGTTAGTTACCTGGACAGATGATCAACAAAAAATTATTGGTTCCTTAGCTACTGATTGGACAATATCTGATGACATGTTGGAGTATACCTTTAACCTCAGGGATGATGTTTATTTTCATGATGGTGAATTTGTAAAAGGTCGTAAACTAACAGCTCAAGATATTAAGTATAGTTTGGAAAGGTCAGCCAATGATTCTGCTATGGGTAGATTAGCTGACTTGAAAGAAGCTGAAGTAATTGATGAAAAAACGGTTAAGCTAATTCTTAAACAACCAAATGCCGCATTTTTAGCGAGACTTACTGACCAAGGTAATGCTATCGTTCCTCAGGAAGAGGTAGAGGGTCAGGGGGATAAATTTGGCCAAAACCCCGTTGGTACGGGAGCATTCGTTTTCTCTAGCTGGGCCAAAGATGATAATGTAACCTTAGTTCGCAATGAAAAATATTGGTTAGGCAAACCCCATTTAGAAAAATTAGTTTTCAAGTTTATTCCTGATCAGGCTATGATGGCCAATGCTTTAATAAGTGGAGATATTGATTTAGCTTCTGAAGTTGCCGGTCCTGACCGTAAAAAAATAGAGGCTGATAAAAATATTACTTTACAAACAATGCCTGGTATGAACGTATATTTTACAGCTATGAACATGCAAGAAGGACCTACAGCTGATATAAGAGTAAGACAAGCTATCTCTTATGCCTTAGATGTAGATGCTGCTGTAAAAAATATTTTCCAATTTGGTGGTGCTACCAGAGCTTATGTACCCCTACCCAAAAAATCCTGGGGTTATGATCCGGCTTTGGAGGACTTAGCCATCAAAGAACGTAATATTGAAAAAGCTAAAGAACTTCTTACAGAAGCTGGTTATCCCGACGGATTTAAGACAACCATTGTAGCGCCCAATAAACCTGACAGAGCTAAATGGGCGCAAATAATTCAAACTCAATTAGCAGAAGTAGGTATTCAAGCAGATATCGAGAAACTTGAATGGGGTACCTTTAGTGATAAAGTATCTAAAGGTGATGCACCAATTTATCTCTTAGCTTGGACATGGTATCCAGATCCAGATTTCTTCCTATATCAATTTTTCCATAAAGATCAAATTGGCTCTTTAGGTAATGGACAAGGTTTCCTAGATGAGGAAATATCAAAATTAATCGAAGATGCCAAAGGAAAAACTATTGACCAAGATGAACGTAAAGCAATCTATAAAGAAATAATTGAAAAAGCTATGGCTCAAGTACCTCGGGTAGAAGGTTGGCATAAAGAGAATGTTAACGGTGTGCGTAACAAGGTGCAGGATTATACAATTTGCCCTGATGACCAAATAAGAATCGTTACACCGGAAAGAAACGTTTGGCTGGCAAAATAATCAAAAAAATATGTAGCCCCAAGGGCTACATATTTTTTTAAAAAGTTCAGTTGAAAATAAGAGTAAAGGAGGTATCGGGTTGTTCAAGTATATAATTAAAAGACTTTTAGGTCTTATTCCTGTCCTATTTTGTGTTTCGATAGTTGTTTTTATAATTACCCGAGTTATCCCCGGTAATCCTGCCGCTGTTATGTTAGGGCCTCAAGCACCTTTGGAAGCCATCGAAGCCTTAAATCAAAAGTTAGGACTCAATGATCCCTTGCTTATTCAGTATGGTAGATTTCTACTGGAATTACTCCAGGGTGATTTAGGTACATCTATTGCTTATCATCAATCAGTATTATCGTTAATACTTAATGCTTTTCCCAATACGGTTATTTTATCATTAGGTGCCTTAATAATTGCAATTGTAGTAGCAGTTCCGGTTGGAATTATCTCTGCTGTTAAGCAAAATACAATTTTTGATTATATTAGTATGACCCTGGCTTTAGTGGGGGTTTCTATGCCAGTTTATTGGCTAGGCTTAATGCTTGCCTTATTTTTCTCTACTAAATTGCAATTGTTGCCGGCTATTGGCATGGGTAGTTGGGAAAATGGTATTGGCGATGTCCTTAGTCACTTAATTTTACCCAGTATTGTGCTTGCTACTATACCTATGGCTAACTTTGCCCGAATAACTCGTTCCAGTATGTTGGAGGTAATTAGACAAGACTATATTCGTACTGCTCGGGCTAAAGGCTTATCAGAATGGGTAGTAATTGGGAAACATGCTTTAAAAAATGCTATGGTTCCTTTAATTACAGTTATGGGTATGCAAATCTCTATGATGTTAAGTGGAGCTGTCCTTACGGAAACTATCTTTGCTTGGCCGGGGATGGGAAGATTAATTGTTGA
>JBMNUR010000163.1:0-6629 GCA_050946395.1 Peptococcales bacterium | reverse complement strand
CGTTCTTTTTCGACAAAAAAGGCGGGAATCACTCCCCGCCTTAGTCACATTTATACTACAAAGTTATCCGAAATCAAACCTCAAACTTCTAACCTCTAACTTCTAGATTACAGCCAGCCTCTAAGGCGCATGACATCTGATAGTCTTTTGATACCAACCATATATGCAGCTCGACGCATGGCTATATTTTTTTCTTTAGCAAATTCATAAATTTTTTCAAACGCATTTTCCATTTTACCTTTTAATTCAGCATTAACTACATCTTCTGTCCATTGAAAACGATAGTTGCCCTGTACCCATTCAAAATAACTTACTACGACTCCCCCTGCATTTGCTAATACATCTGGACAAATTAAAACACCTTTTTCCGTTAAGATTTTATCAGCTTCGGAAGTTGTTGGACCATTAGCTCCTTCGGCTAAAATCTTACATTTAATCCGGTCTGCGTTATCTTTTGTAATTTGATTTTCCAATGCTGCCGGGACTAAAATATCACATTCTAATTCTAAGAGTTCACTATTAGTTATTTTTTGCGCATTAGGATATGTTGAAATGGTTCCATGTTCTTTAAAATAAGCCATTAAATCTTCGGTATCTAATCCATTTTCATTATAAATAGAACCATAAACATCACCAACAGCAATTACCTTAGCTCCTGCTTGACCGAAAAGATATGCAGCATTACCACCTACATTACCAAAACCTTGTACGACAACTTTTGCACCAACAAAATCTATACCTACTTTTTCACAAGCTTTTTGAGCAACAAACATAATTCCCCGGGAGGTTGCCAATGTTCTTCCCAAAGAACCTCCTATTTCTATAGGTTTACCGGTAATTACATGATGGTCTGCATGTCCTTGAAGATAACTATATTCATCAGCCATCCATGCCATTACTTGTGGATTCGACCCTGCGTCTGGTGCAGGAATATCTTTTAGAGGGCCGACGACTTCAGATACAGCCCGTATGTAGCCACGACTGAGTCTTTCTAGTTCTCCTTTGGAAAGTGTCCCCGGGTCTACTATAATTCCGCCTTTACCGCCACCATAAGGTATTCCGTCAATAATTGCTGTCTTTAAAGTCATAAGAATACTTAATGCTTTTACTTCCTCTAATGTAACATCTTGATGAAATCTTATTCCACCTTTATACGGCCCTAAAGCATTATTGTGCTGAGCTCTGTAACCAACAAAGGTTTTTAAAGTACCATCATCCATGCGCACCGGGATACTAACAATTAACGTTTTATGAGGTTCCTTCATAAATTCATAAACTGCTGGTTCGACTCCCAATTCATCAATACATTCTTTCACAAACATCTGAGTTTGTTCAAAAAAATTCATAACAACACCTCTTTCATAAATTTAAATTTTTTAATTTGAATAAATGACAAAAATATTTTTGAAATATAAATTTCTCGATTAAAAAATTTTTTCCTTCTTTTAACTAGGCATTTGTCATTTATTTACATTGGCTGACAGTTTTTACTTAATACGTATTATAATACACTATTCTCAATTATAATACAATTATAATACACTTTTAATACTGTATACTTGTGTCTAAAAGTCATTTATCTAGTAACTGATCTTTCAATTTCTGGGCTTCCCTTCCTTCCGAATCATCTATTGTTAGAGCCAATTTAAACCTTTCAATAGCTAAAGTTCCAGGTGAACTTGTATTAATTTTTTCTGTAGTGGGTATGCTATCTTTATTATTTTCATCCATTATTGTTACCTCTTTTCTTTTAAAAATAACGAGCACTTATATTTTGCCCCAAAACCCTAGAAAAAACCTTTGTATGTAAACTTTCCATTTTATTTGCATCAATTTCTTTTGCAGGTATTTTTCTCTCCTTGGCGAATAAAAATAATAAATATCTAAATTCATAAGGAGGTTTTGTTTGGATTATGCCGTTAGTACAAATCGAAATGTTAGAAGGACGAACTTTAGAACAAAAAAGAATGCTTGTAGAAAAAGTAACTGAGGCCGTAAGTGAATCAGTTAATTGCTCAAAGGAAGCCGTCACAATAATAATTCGAGAAATGGCCTACAACCATCTCGCAAAAGGTGGCAAACTTAGATCTGATCAATAAAAATAAGCCAGCAATTGCTGGCTTATTCAATTAAAGATATATTCGGAAATAGAATTTACTTTGTAGGAGAACGATCTTCGTGTCCAGCTTATTGATACAAGATTCTTACGGAAATCACAGGAGGAGTTCTAGGAAATATTCGAATAGACGAATCGACGAATAAGGGAATTGACGAATGCTTGAAAGGAATGATAATTTCAATGAACTTTAAAAAAATAAGAATAATTCTTTTTGCGCCTTTAATCCTTTTAGTATTAATATCCTTACCTAAAACCTTAAACCTTTATGCGGATTTTTTATGGTTTAAAGAAGTTGGCTATGAATCAGTTTTTCTGAAAACTCTTGTTGCTAAATCCGCAATTGGAACAATAACTTTTTTAATAGTATTTATCTTATCTTTTTTTACATTGTACTTTACCTTAAAAATAAAAAAAACCATCAAAATAAGTGAAGATAATGTAATCGATTTATCAGATAAAAAAGGTGGTAAAACCCTTCTAATTATTGTTCCTTCTTTAATAATAGGTGGCTTCGCCGGTGGATTGGCTAGTACAGCATTATGGGAAAATATTTTGTTGTTTTTTAATCAGGAAACTTTTGGTATTACTGAACCGGTTTTCAACCGAGATATAAGCTTTTATTTTTTTAATTTGTCTTTATTTGAAACAGTATTTGCACTAGCAATGCTTTTCTTATTTGTTATTGCTTTTTTAAATTTCTTTTTTACTATATATTTACAAGGTTTAAGAAATAATCCCCTTAAAACTGCAGCCAATCGCTTAAGTTACTTTGCCATTGTCTTTTTTCTCCTACTAATAATAGGCTATCAGTTAAAAATGGCAAATTTGGTGTTTTCACCTACAGGTGCAGCATTCGGTGCAGGATATACAGATCTAGTAATTACACTGCCATATTACTATATAGCATCGGCAGCCTGTCTTGTATCCGCAATTTTAATTTTTATCGGTAGCCGCAAAAAGAACTTTAGATTGTTGGCCCTAGGACCTATTTTTCTGGTAATAATTGTCTTTCTGGGAGGTATAACTCAAAATTTAGTCCAAAGCTTTATTGTTAATCCCAATGAAGTAAATAAAGAAATCGATTATATTACGAGAAATATCACCATGACTAAGCAAGCCTTCGGTTTAGATAAAATTGAAGAAATCGAATTCCCGGCTAATTCAAGCCTCACTTTAAATGACTTGGAAGATGCATCGGAGACACTGGATAATGTCCGTATTAATGATTTTCGACCTGCAGGCATCATATTTAACCAACTGCAAAGTATGCGGCCTTATTATGATTTTTATGATGTTGATATTGACCGTTACAATATCAATGGGCAATCCACCCAAGTATTTTTGTCAGCCCGGGAATTAAACCAAAAGAATATCCCCGCCCAAGCTCAGACCTGGATTAATAAATATCTTAAATACACTCATGGTTATGGTGTAGTAGTAGCACCGGTAAATAAGGTAACCCGAGAAGGGCAGCCCACATTAATGGTTAAGGATATTCCGCCCACTTCCCAGATTTCCGAATTAGCAATTACTCGCCCGGAAATATATTTTGGTGAATTAACTAATGATTACATTATTGTAAATACTTCCGAAAAAGAATTTGATTACCCTGTAGGTAATGATAATGCAGAAACAACCTATGAAGGAGCAGCGGGCATCCCCTTAAAGGGATTAAACAAACTTATCTTTGCTTTAAATAAAAGTAGTGCCAAAATCCTGGTTTCTGGTGCCTTAACTAACGAAAGTAAGATAGTCATGTATCGTAATGTTATGGAACGAGTAGAAAAGATAGCTCCTTTTTTGACCTTTGACCAAGACCCTTATTTGGTTATAAATGAAGGAAAATTATACTGGGTAATTGATGCCTATACGATAAGTAGTAAATACCCTTATTCCCAACCTATTTCCGCAGGGAATTTTCAAAAGATAAATTATATCAGAAACCCGGTTAAGGCTGTGGTAGATGCATACAACGGAACTGTAAATTTCTATTTAATAGATGATAGTGATCCCATTATCCGTAGTTATGCAAATATTTTTCCTAAGCTTTTTAAAACTCTCGAGGAACTGCCTCAGGGTTTAAAAACACATATCCGTTACCCAGTAGATCTTTTTAATATTCAAACATTGGTTTATCAGGACTATCATATGAGTAATCCAAGGGTCTTTTATAACCGGGAAGATGCTTGGAGTATAGCCAAAGAACAATATGGGGAAAATATTCAAACTATCGAACCTTATTATATAAATATGGAATTACCCAACTCTAATAAATTAGAATTCCTTCTAATGCGGCCTTATACTCCTGTAAAAAAAGACAATATGATTGCCTGGTTAGCCGCCAAAAATGATGCCGAAAACTATGGAAATTTAACTTTATTTAGATTTCCTAAACAAAAACTCGTTTATGGACCCATGCAAATCGAATCTCGAATAAACCAGGATTCTGCAATTTCCAGAGACTTAACACTCTGGGGTCAACAAGGTTCAAGGGTAATTCGGGGCAATCTTATGGTAATACCTATTAAAGACTCTCTACTCTACATTGAACCTTTGTATATGCAAGCTGATAATGCCAACAGCCTTCCTGAAATTAAGCGAATTATAGTAGCGTATGAGGATAATATAGTAATGGAAGAGACTTTAGAAGAAGCTCTTTATCAAATATTTAAAAACAAACAGATAGATATCTCTAAAGAAATCCCAGAAACTGAATTAAGCATAAAAATACTCACTCGCCAAGCTCGAGAAGCTTATGAGAAAGCAAAATCTGCAGCTCAAGCAGGTAATTGGGCACTTTATGGGACAGCTTTAGAAGAATTGGAAAATATCATTTTTCAAATGGAAAACCAAATAGAAGAAAATACTGAAACACTAGATAGTGAAATAGTGGAACAGTGAAAAAGTGAAGAGTAAAACAATAAAAAATAATACAAGGTTAGGATTCGCCCCGCGACTTATTTAACCAATTAAAACTTTTCAGTTTCCATAGTATTTTTAAATATAACAAAATGAAAATACCTAAAAAAACCCCTAACTCAACTTTGAACATATCCATAGTGGTTTTCCTCCATAACTTGTTTGTAAATATATACTCCTAATGTAAATAAGATATACATTGTATCAATCTATTAGTAGAAATCAATCAAAAAACCTGCGAAGAGCAGGTTTTTTTGTTTACTCTAAGATTGCCACGCCTACTGGCTCGAAATAACACATAATTTATTAATTACTATGCAGTTAAGGTTTTTACTATCCTTTTGGTACTTATTTACAGTAATATATTTCAATAAATAGGAAACAAATAAAACCAGTACTTTATTACAGGAATATAAATTTTGTAGGAGGTAAAAAGCAAAATGCAAAACTTTCAACAAAGGCCTTTTGAACAAAACCAACAGTCATTTTTCACCAATAATGCACCTAATTCTTCTGTCACTACTATGAGACCAGATACCTTTCAAAACAGTCCTTTTACTCAAGGTGGCTTTAATGTTGGTAATCCTAATCAACAGTACAACCAACAGGCTCAGGAACAAAATTATTTACAAAATGTTAGACAAGAAATAGGTACTAGCTCCAATCAAGTATTTTCTAATCAACAACCAACTAGTTCATTATTTAATCAACAACCGGCTCAACAACAATTTTCTCAATTTCAACCTTTCGGGAGCCAAAATAATTCTTTAGCAACTATGGGGCCTTCTACTTACCAAGGTTTCCAAGCTTTTCAACAAAGGCACAATACGAATATGACTCAGCAGCAACAACCAAATCTACAAAATAATGCACCTAATTCTTCTGTTGCTACCATGGGACCCAGCACCTTCCAGAATAGTCCTTTTACCCAAGGTGGCTTTAATGTAACTAATCCCAATCAACAGTACAATCAACAAGCTCAAGAACAAAATTATCTGCAAAACGTTCGGCAAGAACTTGATACTAGTTTTAATCAACAATTCCCAAACCAGCAGTTTTTAAATCAACAGCCAACTAATTCAGTATTTAATCAACAACCGGCTCAACAACAATTTTCCCAATATCAGCCTTTCGGAAACCAAAGCAATTCTTTAGCAACTATGGGACCCTCTACTTACCAAGGTTTCCAAGCTTTTCAACAAAGGCACAATACGAATATAAATCAGCAGCAACAACCAAATCTACAAAATAATGCACCTAATTCTTCTGTTGCTACCATGGGACCCAGCACCTTCCAGAATAGTCCTTTTACTCAAGGTGGCTTTAATGTAGCTAATCCCAATCAACAGTACAATCAACAAGCTCAAGAACAAAATTATCTGCAAAACGTTCGGCAAGAACTTGGTACTCAAAGACCTTTCCAATAGAAAGTGATAAAAAGAACTGTAGGGGTGGACGACTCTGTCCACCCATTAGTTATTTTACAGCCGCAAAAGGCTGCTTTTTTTTACATACAAAAGATAGAATTACGAAAAAACTGGTAAATTCCACAAATAGTAAAGAGGATATTTTCCCCTCATGTCGAAAGATG